>JBEKNP010000016.1:0-59391 GCA_049522695.1 Bathyarchaeia archaeon
TTTGAAGGTTTCCGATCCACGATGCTTACCCCTTCTTATCCATCGATACACGGTTTGTCTGGTGGTGTTAAACATTTGTGCGATGCCGCTGACTGTTAAATCCGTCTTGGCAAGCTTTCTGAGGCTCCCCTAATGTCAGGAGATAGCCTCACAACATCACCAAACAAACAATTATGCATGCACTAAGAATAAGAGTGTAACGTTAGCAAGTTGACTTTACACATAGGAAACATTTTAATGCACACTTAACTAATCAATTATTGTAGGATTGGATTGATATGCCAACAGCCTTTGTTTTAATAAATACCGAGATAGGTTCGGAATCTGACGTTCTAAAAGAACTGAAAAAGGTCGAGGGTGTTGAAGAAGCATCAGCCGTTTACGGAGTCTACGACATAGTAGCAAGAGTCAAAGCAGACACAATGGATAAATTAAAAGAAATAGTGACGTGGCGAATTCGTCGACTTGACAAAGTGCGGTCAACGCTTACAATGATTGTCGTTGAAGAAAAGTAACACAATCTAAACTCCTTTTCTTTTATAATAGCCTCAAAGAACCAACTTGTTATTTTATGGTACATACACGCCTTAAAATAATCTATCATGCTGTAAACATTCTTTACCACTCAGTATAACCTTGGAGTTTCAGGGGGAATCCCATAGCATTTGGTATGGCTTCACCTACTGGTGACAAATGGCATGGCTCTTGAATGAGCACGACAGTAAGCAGCAACTGAATTTGGAGCATCATTTCAGGTCAATCTCAATATGCAATCACCAAGTATGCAATGGATAAAATAAACTAAAACCCAACAAGACAATATTCAGGTAATTTAACCACTGTGGGCATCATTTCGAACCAAACAGTAATTTTCGCGTTAACTACTTAGATTACTTTTCTATCTTCTTATGATTCTCCAACAGAACAAGGTTAGAATGATATTGGAATCTCTATTAGTTCAACCGTGACTACGCCAGTTACAGGAAGTCTACGTGTTCATTACGTTACTTCAGACTGGACAGGTACTATAAACTTAAGTTCAGGTGGATCCCAAGACTCAACCACAACAGCTTATTTACTATAACAGCATACTCAACTCGTCCTTGGAATTGGAATGCATTTTATTCAGAGTCAGCAAATCAAACAATCCCAGTCAATACGTTGTTCAATAAGGTAACAACATTAGGCAGCGCAAATATTTCAAAAAGAATAAGCTCTCTTTATTGTTGATAACGAATATCCTAAGAATTTTTATGGAAAACCATTTACACACCACAATCAATAAAATGTAATAGTGACTGCCCAATGTTAATAGGCGTAAATAAGGAAGGTTAAGCTTTGGGAAAGACCAAAAAGTTAGCTTTCCTCTTAGTATTTTTACTTTGCTTTTTTGCACCAGTTTTTATGCCTCAACTGTTGACATCACCAGTTTCTGTTTCTGGCACAATAACAAGAGTTCAATGGGCAAATTCGACAATATCAACTGGTACCATTATTTCATTTTCGATGGGTAGAATACCTGTCGCCGGCGACGGCATAGTTCTTATTGTAGGAAATAGGCAAGGCATGGTTGTTTCGGTTGTGGAGACAAATGTCTTTTGGAGTCATGTGGTTCAGGTTTACAGGGCAGGAGTAGGTTGTGTCGAAATATGGTTCGGTGCAGTGTCTTCAAGTGCTTCTGCAAGCATTGTTGTTACGCTAAATGCCTCGGCAACTTATGGCGCTAGTGTTGATGCATGTGAATACTCAAATATAGCTTTATTTTTACCTGTTGACAAAACCGCTACAAGTAATACTGGTTTAACGAACACAACCGCTCTTACTGGAACAACGTCAACAACATCTCTACCTAATGAGTTATGCGTTGGTGGAATAGAGGCTATAGACACCCGCCAGACAGGCCCCGCAACAAACAGGTACACAATGCTGGATGGCGCTAACGTTAATGGTACTACTTCTGGGCAATCAGAAAGTTTAACCTACCTTGAGAACATCACTACCAGCGAAAGCATAACAGGTTCTAGCACAACTATATCATCAATGTATTGGGAAGGTGCAATTGCAACATTCATGCCAAACTCAGCAACAGCGTTAGTGACAGTTGCTGAAAAAGCTTTGCTTAATAATCTCAAAGTTTACAATGGTTTCGACATAATTGTGCCCCAGACAAGCTCTTTTGATATGCCTTATTGTTGGGACACCTATTTCAGCACCCTTGGCGCGTTGACATTCAATACTAATCTGACAAAAAGCAATATTAACGGTGAATTTTCCACTCAAGAAACTAGCGGCGTCTATAATGGCATGATTCCAAATGCGCCTTCATCGGCGTCAGACCAAAACTTGCGTAGTCAACCTCCTCTTCTTGCTGATGCAGTTTTGCAATATTACCAAGCTACTGGCGACCTAGCAAGTTTAGCATCCTGGTATCCTAAACTGCAAGCTTACTTCCAATGGTATAACACTTATAGTGATATCAAAGGGAATAATCTGTATGCTCCATTAACTGGCAGAACGACACCCGGTGATGGTTATACTGCGTTTTATGCTGTCGCCTCATCCGGTATGGATAATGCTCCAGTCTACGATTTGGCTGGAACTAACGTTACTCAAATCGGAAGCTTCTATTATTTGCCGATGAATGATCTATTGCTTTCTAGCTCTATGGCTCTATTCGCTAAAGATATGGGGTTTATTGCAACTGCGTTAGGATACACTTCTAACGCGATCAGCTATGATAATAGCTATATTGCTATTTCAAACGCTATTAACACTCATTTATGGAATGCTACTGAAGGAAGGTACAACAGCCAATTATGGACAGGGCAACAGATTCAAGTAAACTCTATTCAGACGTTCATGCCAATGATTGCTGGAGTAGCAAGTTCAGCTCAAGCTGCCGATTTAGTTGCAAACTTGGAGAACCTAGCTGAGTACAATTTAACTTATGGAATCCCTACTGTAGCTGCGAATGATCCGAATTATCTTTCAACTGAACCTTCTTACTTTTTTTCTAGTGCGCCTTATTGGCGCGGTGGAATTTGGGCTCCTACAACCTATCTGGTTTGTAAGGGTTTAGCAAATTATGGTTACACTTCTTTGGTGAACGCCATAACTACAAAATGGGTAAATCTTGTCTCGAACGAACCGGCCTATCCCTTTGCGGAATATCACTTAGCAAATGGCAGCCATGGAAGTTCAGACCTCTCAAACCAATCGTGGACATCTGCAACTACTATGTTACTGCTTAACGGTGAATCAGCATCTCCGCCAGCACCAATACCTATCACGTTCATATCGTCACCCACTGGAACAGGCTATATTACTTTAAATGGCACCGCAATAACGACTCCATACACTGCTACTTGTGGAGTAGGAGACTCTGAGACCATAGTTGCTAATTCACTTGCAAATATGGTTAGTGGGCAAAGCCGATATGTTTGGCAGTCTTGGAATGATTCAAGGGCGCAGTCGCATTCGATAACCGTCTCATCTTCAACTTTGACTTATGTTGCTACGTTTCAATTACAATATTACCTGACTGTTACTGGCGGAGATAGTCCTGTAGGTACAAATTGGTTAATACCGGGCCGCCAGCCATAGCTTCGTCAAGTTGGGTTTGGAATACCGTTTCGTGTCAGAATCGTACTGCAATCACTAGTTAGCAACTTGATGGCGTTAACCAGAATCCAAGCGGGTCTAACATAGTCAACTTAACTGCTTCAAGCATCACCATGTCAACTTCGGAAAAGTTATGATTGTAGCTGTTGTTGCTTTCCGAAGGATTCAATAGTAACTTGTCTTAAAGTGAATCTAAAATTGTGACTGTGTCAAGCTAGTCACATAATTTTAAATTTTCTATAGCTTCTTTACGATCCAGTGCGTCTGGAGTAGTGAGAGAATGAGAGCAAACGTGCAAATCCACAATAGTAGGATAAGGGGTAGCCACATCACAGTAAGAACTCTCATCGTGAATAGATGCACTGAATTTTTTGTAGGTTGGATAAAGCGGTTTGGACACCCATTGAGCCTTTTTTCGTTTCCCTTGAACAAAAAAGATCCTCCGAACCTCTGAATCCAACCGCCCATCCCCCAAAATGAAAGGAGTTTGTTAAGAAAAATGCCAACAGCATATATACTTTTAAATACCGAAATAGGAGCCGAAAATCAAGTGCTAAAGGCACTGAGAAAAATTGAAGGCGTTGAAGAAGCGCATAACCTTTGGGGCGTCTATGATATAATCGCAAACGTAAAAGCAGACAACATGGAGAAACTTAAATACATGTAACAAAAGGAATCGAGAAAATCGGCAAAATAAACTCAAAATTAACCATGATAATAAGTGAAAAACATCCAACAGCTCTGCAGGAACAAGTTAATTTTTGAACAAAACCCCGTTCTTTAATAAAATAATACACTGACTTTCGCTTTTTGCTAACAATATTTTTTACCTTCGCGGCTTTATTCTCTAATTTAACTTGGAGAGCAGCTGCTTTGAATAGAAAACAGGTAATGCACATTGGGCTGGACGATACAGACTCAACGAAGGGAGGCTGCACAACCTATCTTTCGGCATTACTTATTGAAGAACTGGAAAAATTCCAAGTTGAATTTACTGATTATCCAAGTTTGATTAGGCTTAATCCTAACGTACCCTGGAAAACAAGAGGCAACGGAGCCCTCTGCCTCAGATTCAAGTACGACACTACATTTGAAGAGCAAATAAAAGATACCGCTATAACTTTATGGGAAGAAAACTCAGCCATCAAAGAGAAAGGCACAGATCCAGGAATAGTCTTTTTTATAGGGCAAGCAATCCCCGAGGAACTTGGGGTCTTTGCGGAAAAAACAGAAACCAGCATTGTAACACTCAAGAAAGCCAAGGCGCTAATCAAGAAGTTTGGGGCTGAAGCATTAGGCTTTAACTCTTGCCGAGGCATCATTGGCGCGTTGGCAGCCATCGGCGAAACCCTCAACTGCGACCACACTTACGAGTTAATTGCTTATAGAGCACCTCTAAATTGCGGTTCAAAGAGGAAAGTTGATGAAGCATCCATTTTTGAAACGGATAAGCTTACTCAACCTTACACCTTTAACAATGTCGATTGTGAGAAGCGCAGAGTAATCATTACGCCGCGAGGCCCAGACCCAATTCTCTTCGGAATAAGAGGCGAATCGCCAGAGATATTAAAGAAAGCTTACGGTATGGTTAAGCCGCTTGAACCTGTTGAGCGCTGGGTCATTTTCCGTTCAAACCAAGGCACCGACGCCCACCTAAAATCTGTTGAAACATTAAGCAAGATTGAACCATACAGTTCAGTCATTGCTAAAGGAGTTGTTTCCCAGAACCCGCGGATAGTTCCCCTGCGACACGTTATCTTTTCAATTAAGGATGAATCAGCAGAAGTGGATTGCGCTGCTTACGAACCAACTGGCAGCCTACGCAAAACCGCAAGAGAACTCATCGTTGGAGACAGCGTTGAGGTTTATGGTGCAGTGCATAAGCCAACACAGGGCAAGCCGTTAACAATTAACCTTGAAAAAATTAACATCCTAAACCTTGCGCCGAAAACAGTATTTGAGAATCCACTTTGCCTCAGTTGCGGTAAACACTTGAAGTCCATGGGTAAAAACCAGGGGTTCCGCTGTGAAAAATGCGGAGCGAAATTTAGCGACTTAACCAAGAAAAAATCAGCCCAGCCTAGATCGCTTAAGGCTGGTTTATATGTGACATCGACAAGGTCGCAGAGGCATCTTACTAAGCCGTTAAGGCGTTATGGCTTGGAAAAACATCATTACGAGCCAAAACCAATGGTTGAGGGCTGGCATTCTTCGTCAGTTTGAAAGTAGTGCGAAGGATAAGAATGCCCGAGAAAAAAGCCAAGAATTACTTATTATCGCGGTTGCAATTAGGAGTTGAAATTGCATTAGCATTTAAGCCTATCCACATCTTGAAACGTACTAGTAAATGCCGGTTTATTTTTTGCCGCTCTCAGAAACAGCCTTTTTCAACTCACAGTTAAATCAGTTATAATATCGTAGTGGGCGTTAAGCCTACATTGCCTTTGAAGACTTGTTCAGAAGAGCTCAGAGTTTCCTCAACCAGAGTGTAGAGTTCATCCAGAAGCAAAGCCAACTTTTCGCCTTTAGCAGTCAGGCAGTAGGCTTTAGGCATTTTTCTCGTAAACAACAGTTTCTTCCCTTTCAGTATTCTCAGGTACTTGTAGGTTGTCCTTGTGGTAAGTCCTGTTTTTTCGGCAAGTTTTTGGACGGAAATTCTCTCGTTAGGTACGTCGTTGTAAACCTTGCTTTCGGTGGAGGATAACGTTTCCTTTGCAGAGTCGCGTTTTGATCTGAAGAAGAATATGTAAGCTCTTTCCCTGGGCGTTTCTACCAAGTCCACCTTTTTCAGTCTCCTTAGGATTCGCGAGACGATCTTCTGGGAGACAAGTCCGCTCATGCCTTCAAAGGTTTTGGGTCCACTGAGCAAAGCTTTGAGTACAGTTTCTTCGTAGCACTCGGAGTGAACCGGCAAAAAGTTCACTATGTTAACTGAACCTTCGACCAATTGTGTGAGTCTGCCACCGAACGTTGTTGCGTAATACCGGTCTTGAGCCTCAACGACAAGCCCAACTTCTATCAATGGACGCAAGTACTCTTTAACTATAGTGTCTTTACTGTATGAGTGACCCGCCTTTCTGAGTTCTTGTTGAAGCTTGCGCAATGAATAGCGACCTTTAGCGATCGTCATGAAAATATGCAGTCGCGTGTCGCTTTTGAGTACGTTCATTAGGTCTTTCATGAAATCTGGGTTTTCCATGGTCTTGTGGAGTCTTCTAAGCTCGTTCTTCAACTTCCAGGTTTTGCAGCGTGAGATGCATTCAAGCGGAGTTAGTGGAGTGCACTTCCTGCATTCCTCGTCCAAGATTCTGAGCATTGCTGGGAAATCGTGATTTTTTTCCACGCTTCTGGCCGTTGCCAGTACGTTTTGAGTCTTCATGTGGCTTTTACCTTTTCGACGACGAGAAATAATATGCATGTGCTGCTATTCTTCTGACATGAGTTTTTGAAAAGATTGGCAGTTTTAGCTGCTGGGTGATTGTTAAAGAGCAGCATCGCATTTGCTTGTGTGCCCGTTGCGTTGGTTGCTTCATACACCTATGGGTTGATGCAGTTTGCGTTGTTGAATGGGCCAGCTTTCTAACAGGTTGAGTACTGCGTTCTGAATTGCAACGACAGTAGCTAACGCCAAAATCCTCCTTTTAACATTACCCGCAAAAACTTGAAAGCACACGCTTATTAAATGGTTTTTCAAAATTATGCCCAACTTTGTTCCTAATCTAATTTTGTGTTATGGCACGCATAAGATCCTACACTATGCTTTCATGATTCCAGTCCATGAAGACCTCCGAGAAACCAGATGAGGCTTTTTAGAACCGGGGATATTGGCGTGGGTGATTTCACCAAATTAGCCAATTATTTAAATGCATGAATCTCGTAACCCATTAAAAAGCTAAGGAAAGCAATCAAAGTAAACGGAGTGCCAAAGGTTGAAGTGGTTTACGGCGGAAGATTATGCTCTTCCATTCTTTAAGCAGGAAGGTTTCGTTAGGAAGCATTGTCCAAAATGCGGTGAATACTATTGGACTCAGAACCTTGAGCAGGAAACTTGTGGCGAATCCAGTTCCGACGAGTGCGGATACTACACTTTCATTAATAATCCAGCCACTAAGAAAAGCTTCAGCCTTTCCGAGATGAGAGAGGCGTTTCTTTCGTTTTTCGAAAGGGAAGGGCATACGCGGATTAAGCCTTATCCCGTTGTTGCCAGATGGCGAAAAGACGTTTACTTAACGCATGCAAGCATAATTGATTTTCAACCCTACGTGACCGAGGGGATTTCGCCTCCACCGGCAAATCCGCTGGTGATTTCTCAGCCGTGCATTAGGCTGACGGATATTTCTAATACTGGACCCACTTTTGGCAGGCACTTAACCATTTTCGAGATGGGCGGAGCGCACGCATTCAATTATCCTGACAAAGAAGTGTACTGGAAGGATGAGACGGTGCGTTTTCACCACCGCTTTGCCACTGAAGTACTTGGCATAAAATCTGAGGAAGTTATCTACAAGGAGGATGTGTGGATTGGCGGCGGCAACGCTGGTCCAGACGTGGAGTGCATCGCTCGCGGCTTGGAGGTTGGCACTTTGGTTTTCATGCAGTACAAGGTTGTCGGCGAAGAATTCGTGAAGTTGCCTATTCGCACGGTGGACACGGGCTACGGCATTGACCGCTTTACCTGGATCAGCCAAGGGGTTCCAAGCCTGTTCCAAGCAATTTACGGGAATTTGCTTGATAAAGTTCTCAGCATGGCAGGGATAACCAATGTCGATAACGATTTTCTGGCTCATGTAGCGAAGTATTCTGGTCTGGTTAGCGTTGACAAGAACGCGAATCGGCTTGTCACTAGAAAACGTGTGTCAGAGTTATCTGGAATTGGCATGGAAATGCTTGATAAAGTGTTGATTCCGATTGAGAATGCTTGGGCAGTTACTGACCACACTAAAACCTTAAGCTTCATGCTCTCAGAAGGTGTTGTGCCATCGAACATTCAGGAAGGATACTTGGCGAGGCTGTTGTTCCGCAGGGTTTACCGTTTAATGCGAACCCTAAACATGGAGCCAGCAAAACTGTATGATATCGTGGATATGCAGGTTGATTATTGGTCGAAAGATTTTCTGCACATCAAAGAAATGCAAAACGAAATCATTGAAATGCTCAAGGTTGAGGAGGAAAAGTTTGAAGACACGCTCAAACGCGGAGAAGGTATGGTCAAGCGAATAGCCAGCGACCTGAAAGCTAAGGGCGCAGGCAAACTACCAATGGATACGCTGACTGAACTGTATGATTCACATGGACTTCCGCCTGAGATCGTTAAGCAAGCGGCTGAAAAGGAAGGCGTGCAAGTGGAGCTGCCTGAGAACTTTTACGCGCTAATCGCTAAACGACACATGCAAGCAACCAAACCCGTCGAAGAGGAAGAAACCCAAGCAGAGAAAACACTCGAGAAAGTGGCTGAGCAACTACCAGCAACAGAACAACTGTACTATGTTGACACGTACACGAAAGAGTTCGACGCTAAAGTCCTCAAAATAATCAACGACAGGTACGTCGTGTTGGACCGAACATGCTTTTACCCTGAGGGCGGCGGGCAACCAGCAGACCACGGATGGCTAAGCGTTGGCGCTTCAAAGTTTGATGTTGTTGATACCCAGAAAATTGGTAAAGTTATAGTGCACAAACTCAGCATATCGCCAACGTTCAAGGAGGGCAGCATTGTTCACAGCGTTCTTGACTGGGAACGGCGTTACGCGTTGATGAAGGCGCATACGGTTACTCATTTGATTAATGGGGCTGCAAGACGAGTTTTAGGAGAGCATGTTTGGCAGTCTGGTACGCAAAAAGGTTTGGAAACTTCGCGGCTTGATATTTCACATTACCGACGATTGAATTCTGAAGAGGTTCATAAGATTGAGATGTTGGCAAATGGGGCGATTACCGCTAACATGAAAGTTGAGACAACTTGGCTGCCGCGGAACGAGGCGGAAACGCGTTACGGCTTTAGGCTCTACCAAGGCGGCGCAGTCCCAGGCAAAGACATTCGCGTGGTTAAGACTGGCGATTGGGACGTTGAAGCGTGCGCTGGAACGCATTTAGGGAGCACTGGCGAAGTGGGCTTTGTAAAAATCGTCTATACTGAGCGTGTTCAGGACGGCGTGGAACGCTTGGGTTACGCGGTTGGGCTTGAAGCGTTAAAGGCAGTGCAAAAACAAGAAAGCCTGCTCTGGAAAGTTTCAGAAGCTTTGGCAGCACCAGTAGAGAAGTTGGATAAGACAGTTGAGAAAATCGTGAAAGAACTGAAAGAGGCTAATGTTGAGAAACGCAGATTAATAAAAGAATTAGCAGAAAAGGAAAGCACAGTTGGGCAGGCAAAAGCATGCGAAGCAACCGTTGAAGCGGACGGCATAGCGATTGTTAAACGCGACTTCGGCGAAGTAATCGACGTTAACCGCATGGTACAAACCGCCACTGAAATAATAAAGCGTAACGAAGCAACAGTGACGCTGTTTTATGGTTCTGACAGAAAAACCTGCAGGCTCATGGTTATGGCTGGAGAAACAGCTGTACAGAAAGGGGTCAATTCGGGCAGCATGGTAAACGAGGTTGCACCGATTTTTGGCGGCGGAGGCGGCGGCAGACCAAATTTTGCGCAAGGCGGAGGAACAAAATGCGACAAGCTACCCGAAGCAGTTAAAGCAGCCGAAGAAGTAGTTAAGAAACAGCTGAAGCGCTAGTCGATAAAGCTAATTATTTATTACAAATTTTGATGCTTTTTCTTAACTTTGCACATTTTAAAGGTAAAGCCTTTTAAGGAGAAAAATTTTTTTGTTTAATTGTTAGATTGTTTTTAAACACGAGGAGCATAGCGTAAGATGGTTGATGCGCAAAAAGAGCAAGAAGGGCAGTCTGCTAACCAGTTAGAGCAGCTTCTGGATTGCGAGAGGAAGCGTGCAGAAGATTATTTGACTAGGCTGAGTTATTTGCAGGCTGACCTTGAGAACTTAAAGAAGCGGTTTGAGCGTGAATCGGAGCAGATAAAGAATTACTGTACCGAACGCTTAGTCATTCAATTATTGGATGTTGTGGATGAGTTGGAGTTAGCGGTCAAAAACGGCGAAATCTCAACATCGCCCGAATCCCTGATAGAAGGCGTGGAAATGACGCTAAAGAAGCTCAGAAAGGTTCTTGAGCAAGAAGGTGTCACTCCAATAGAAAGCCCAGAGGGCAAAGCTTTTGACCCTACATGTCATAACGCTATTGCCGCTGTAGAGCAAGACGATGTTGAAGACGGCACCGTGATTGAGGAAATAAGAAAAGGCTACATGATGAAGGGCAAAGTGATTCGACCCACCATCGTCAAAGTAGCAGTCAAACCGTCAAAAAACAATCAAAGTAATCAAATGGAGGAAAAAAAGTAAATGAGTAATCAAAAAACAAGCGAAAAAGTATTAGGAATAGACTTGGGAACAACCAATTCAGCAGCCGCCATATATGAAGGCGGACACGCAACGGTTATCCCAAGCGCGGAAGGCCCCACAATGGCGGGAAAAATGTTCCCATCTGTCGTTGCCTTCACAAAAGACGGACAACTCTTGGTAGGTGAACCAGCGAAACGCCAAGCAGCCACCAACCCTGAAGGAACAATTTTTGAAATAAAACGCAAAATGGGCACTGACTACAAAGTCAACGTTTACGGCAAAGAGTACAGCCCTCAGCAAATCTCAGCGTTTATACTTCAAAAAATAAAGAAAGACGCAGAAACCTATCTTGGCGGTACAATGCGCAAGGCAGTCATCACTGTTCCAGCCCACTTCAATGACAACCAGCGTCAAGCCACCAAAGATGCAGGAGAAATCGCAGGATTCCAAGTCATGCGAATAATCAACGAACCGACCGCTGCATGCCTCGCATATGGCATAGACAAGGTACAGCAAGAAATGAAAATTCTCGTGTTCAGTTTCGGCGGCGGCACACACGACGTCACAGTCATGGATTTCGGCAAAGGAGTCTTCCAAGTTCTCAGCACCAGCGGAGACACACAACTAGGCGGAACAGACGTTGACAAAGCAGTTATGGACTACATTTTAGGCGAGTTCAAACGCCAGACGGGCATAGATGTCTCAAGTGACAGAATGGCGATGCCTAGGCTAAAAGAAGCAGCCGAAAAAGCCAAAATTGAGCTTTCAACGCTGATGAGCACAGATATTGACCTGCCATTTCTTACTGCAGATGCTTCAGGACCAAAACACTTACACCTCACATTAACGCGAACTAAACTGGAATCTTTAGCGCAACCAATCGTGCAGCGAACACAACCTACCCTTCTGAAAGCTCTTGAAGACGCAAAACTGACGCCGCAAGGAATCGACAAAATCATTCTAATCGGTGGAATGACCAGAATGCCCCTTGTTCAAAGGTTTGTTGAGCAAATCTTAGGCAAATCGCCTGAACGTGGACTTGACCCTATGGAATGTGTTGCAATAGGTGCAGCCATTCAGGCAGCAGTTATCACTGGCGAAGTCACAGACCTACTTTTACTTGACGTTACGCCATTGTCGCTCGGTGTTGAAACCATGGGCGGCGTATTCACTAAAGTAATGGATAAGAACACGACCATCCCAACTAAGAGAAGCCAAATTTTCACTACTGCAGCAGACTTCCAGACAGCAGTCACCATCCACGTGCTTCAAGGCGAACGTGCAATGGCAGGAGACAACGTTTCACTTGGCATGTTTAACCTCGTAGATTTGCCGCCTGCACCGCGAGGCGTTCCGCAGATAGAAGTAACATTTGACATCGACGCCAACGGCATAATGAACGTAACTGCCAAGGACTTAGGCACAGGAAAAGAATCAAAAATACGCATAACCGCATCCACCAAGCTATCTAAAGAAGAAAAGGAGCGTTTAATCAAAGACGCCGACCAATACGCTGAGCAAGACAAAAAGAAAAAGGAAGAAGCTGAACTTCGCAACAACGCTGACAGCCTAGTTTACACGGCAGAACGAACAAAGACAGACCTTGCAGGCAAAATTACACAGGAACAAATAGGCAAAATCGACACAGCCGTCACAGAACTGAAAAATGCCCTCGCAAGCAATGACATGGCACAAGTGAAAACAAAATCCGACGAGCTCCAAAAGGTTCTGCAGGATGTCGGCACAATGGTTTACCAGCAAGCAGCAGCAGAATACGCAAAACAGAAGGGACAGCAACAACCAGGACAAGGACCAGAAGCAGGAGCAGGGCCCCAACCCCCCCCAAGCGGCGGTCCTGAAGGTCCAGCTGCCGAAGGCTCCAGTGAAGAGAGAGTGGTTGATTCAGAAGATTACAAAGTCAAATAAAATAATAGATGTTGATTTAGCGGTAAAATCTAATGGCTGAAAAACGAGACTACTATGAAGTTCTAGGCGTACAACGCAACGTATCAAAAGACCAAATTAAAGATGCTTACAGAAAATTAGCAATGCAATTCCATCCAGACCGAAACAAGTCGCCGCAAGCAGAAGAAAGATTCAAAGAAATCTCCGAAGCTTACGCTGTTCTCTCTGACGACCAAAAAAGGCAACAATACGATACCCTTGGTCATTCAGGTTTTGACCAGAGATACACATCAGAAGACATTTTCAGAGGCGCCGACTTTGACTCTATTTTTAGAGATGCGGGCTTCGGCGACATTTTCCGCTCTTTCTTCGGCGGAGGATTCGGAGGCGAAAGAAGCAACGTAGGCCAAGACTTAGCTTATGACCTTGAAATAACTTTGGAAGAAGCTGCCAAAGGAGCCGAAAAAGAAATTGAAATTCCACGCACCGAAAGATGCGACATATGCGGCGGTTCAGGCGCTGCCCCAGGTACTTCTGCTAAAATTTGCCCGAGATGCGGCGGTTCGGGACAAGTGCAAAACATGCGCAAAAGCGGCTTCGCGATGTACGTGCAAGTGGCTGCTTGCCCAACATGCAAAGGAAAAGGCAAACTGATTCAAACACCATGCAGTAATTGTCATGGTTCAGGACGGGTTAGGAAACGCCGTAAAATCACCGTTAAAGTTCCAATGGGCATAGATGAAGGTAATCAGCTTAGGCTTAGAGGAGAAGGAGAAATGGCGGCTAACGATGGCGAACCAGGCGACCTCTATGTCATCGTTCACGTTAAGCCAGACCCTCAATTTTTAAGGGAAGGAGACGACCTTTGGCACGTAGCCATGATTACTTATCCGCAAGCAGCATTAGGCGCTGAAATAACCGTTCCCACCTTTGAAGGACCAACAATCGTCAAGGTTCAGCCAGGAACGCAGGTAGGCGAGGTTATAACTTTGAAGGGAAAAGGAATGCCCCGTTTCAGGGCTTACGGCAGAGGCGACATAATAGTGCGCATAGGCATATCAGTTCCAGAAAAACTTACTTCCCAGCAACGGACGCTTCTTGAAGAATTAGCAAAAGAATTCAATTCAGAAGTGCAAAAAAGCCACAAATTCCACTTTTAACAGTCAAATCTAAAGGCATTAGTAATCACTAACGTAAAATAACTAATGATTTTTTTAAAAATAAGAAAATAAAATAAGAAAAGAAATTATTTAGTTACCTGTTTTCGCAGCTCGTTGTATGTTGCTTTTATGTCTTCAATTGAGCCTTCGTCTTCAATTGTTGAGGTGTCGCCGAGTGGTGCTCCGGACAGTACTGCTTTGAGTAGTCTGCGCATGATTTTGCCGCTTCGGGTCTTTGGCAGCTTGTTAACTATAATAATAGCGTCTGGAGTGGCTATTGGGCCTATTGCGGTTCTAATCTGCTTAATGAGGTCTGCACGGAGTTCGTCTGATGGCGTGAAACCGCTTCTCAGAACAACAAATGCTACTGGAACTTCGCCTTTCACTGCGTCTTCTTTGCCCATTACTGCTGCTTCTGAAACCGCTGGGTGCGCGACCAATGCACTTTCAAGTTCTACTGTTCCTATTCGGTGTCCTGCAACTTTGAGAACTTCGTCTGCTCTGCCAAGGAGCCAGAAGTAGCCTTCAGGGTCTCGGACAGCATAGTCGCCAGAATAGTATATTCCTGGCCACCTGCCAAAGTAAGTTTGCTTGAAGCGATCGGGGTCTTTCCAAATTGTCTGCAACATTCCAGGCCATGGCGATTTGATTACTAGAACGCCTTTATTGCCTGCTTGTACCGGCTGTCCTTTCTCATCGTAGATGTCAGCGTTGACTGCCGGCATTGGGAACGTTGCGCTGCCAGGTTTTAACGGTGTAAGTTCTATTCCTGAGGTGGGGGAAATCATAGATCCGCCAGTTTCTGTTTGCCACCAGGTGTCGATTATTGGGAGTTTTTCTTTGCCAACGACGCGGTAGTACCATTTCCACGCTTCAGGATTTATGGGTTCGCCTACTGAGCCTAGAATGCGTAGGGTGCTTAGGTCATGTTTTGTTACCCATTGTTCACCGAATTTCATGAACATTCTCACCGCGGTTGGTGTACCGTAGAGGATGGTTATGCCGTGTTTTTCAATTATGTCCCACCATCGGTCTTGCGCTGGGTAATCAGGTGTACCCTCGAAAAGGAATGCGGTAACGCCTAGGCTTAATGGTGCATAAACGTTGTATGTGTGTCCGGTAATCCAGCCGATGTCGGCAACACACCAGAAAATATCCTCGTCAGTTGGGTTAAAAGCCCACTTGAGCGTCCAATAAGCCCAAACAAGGTATCCGCCTATCCCATGCTGAACACCTTTTGGTTTCCCTGTAGTTCCTGAAGTGTAAAGGATGAATAGCGGGTCGGTAGATCTCATGCTTTCCGGTTCCACATAGGCATTTGCACCTGCGTTTGCAAGAGCATCATGATACCATACGTCTCTACCTTCCTTCATCTGAACAGGTTGACCAGTCCGTTTAACAACAATAACTTTTTCAATATTTGGCATGTTTGGTAATCCACGGTCCGCGTTGTCTTTAATAGCAATTGGCTTTCCTCTTCGGAAAGAACCATCCGCTGTTACTAAGATTTTTGCTCCACAGTCATTTACTCTGTCAGCTAATGCTTCAGCACTAAATCCAGAAAAGACTACTGTATGTACTCCACCAATTCTTGCAGTTGCAAGCAAAGTTATTGGCAATTCTGGAATAACGGGGAGGAAAACTGCGACTCGGTCGCCTTTTTTGATGCCGAATTCTTTTAGTGCTTTTGCAAGTTTGTTTACTTCTCGGTAAAGTTGATAGTAACTGTAAGTTTTTACTTCGCCCATTTCGCCTTCCCAAATGTAGGCAAGCTTGTTTTTACGGTTACTTTTCACGTGCCTATCTAGGGCGTTGTAGGAAATATTTAGTTCTCCGTCAGGGAACCACTTGTAAAACGGCGGGTTCGAATCATCAAGAGCCTTGCTGAATTGCTTAAACCAATCAATAGCTTTTGCTTTTTCCGTCCAATATTCCTGCGGATTCTTTATTGATTTTTCCCATTCTTGCTTTCGTTTTTCTCCATTAGAAAATCTTGCTGTACTTGGACAATACTTTTCGTCAAATGGTAAATTAGCTTCTGACATTTCGCTCAACCCAAATTGCTGGGAAGGGTAAACTCTAAAGAATATAAGTTTTTAGTTATTTTATTAGAAAAACAAAAAAGAATTTAGTTGTTTTTAGTTTGTAGGGTAAATTGGCAAAACAGTTTGGTGGTGAGCTTCATTTAAGACTTCAGCTATCCCAAGATACACCGCGCTCAAGCCGCATATGACGCCTTCGATACCAGTGATTTTTGTAAATGTCGCACTTCCAGCGTATTGTGAAATAGCCAACATAAAGAATAGTATAGTTAAGCTCCCGAATACGAACTGCAAAGCGCGATTAGCTTTCAATGTCCCAAAGAACATGGCGAAAGTAAAGATTCCCCACATTATGAAATAGGCTGCAAGCGAAGGCGCAGAGGGAGCACTGAATCCGCTGAGGAACGAAAGCTTCGGTAAAACCAGAAGCATCACAAAACTCCACCAGAACAAACCATAGGACAAGAAAGCGACAGTACCGAAAGTGTTGCCTTTTTTGAACTCCATTATTCCAACAAGAACTTGTGCTAACCCTCCGTAGGCAATACCCATAGCTAAAATCACGGTATCGAGCGGAATAGCGCCTGCGTTAACCAAGTTTAGAAGAACCGTAGTTATGCCAAAGCCTAGCAGTCCTAGCGGTGCTGGATTCGCCAATTTTGTTACCAGATTGTCACTCATTTTTTAGTATTTCTCCAAGTGCTGTTTTACCCCTTCAATCATAATGCTTTTATTTAATAGCTTTACGGTGGTACTGATATCCCTCCATCTTAAGCTATACCAATTTCTAAGACGCTAAAAATTCAGGGCTCTTTAAAGCTTAATTTGCACTGCAAGAATAGCAATTTTTTGGCGTATGCCCATTCCCAATTTTTTCTTAAAGTGTTTAGTTTTGCTTTAAACCATTTTTAGCTACATGTTGCTTTTACGAGACAAGTTAGCCGCAAAGTTTATTGTACCCTATAATTATACTAGAAATCGGATATTCTAAAGCGCGATATGATTTTTATGAAGTTGGAGACGAAAATCGAAGAAATTATACCTAGAACTGCTGATGTAGCCAGTTACAGGTTTTTAAGACCGCCTGAATTAACTTACAAGCCGGGGCAATACTTTTTCATAACTATAAACCAGGGAGACAAAGAGTTAACTCACCATTTTAGTTTTAGCAGTAGCCCAACAGAAAAAGAATACTTTGAATTTACTAAAAAGCTAAATGATCATGAATATTCAATGGCGCTAAAAACCGCTAAGGCAGGCGACTGGGCAAGAATAGACGCACCATATGGACAATTCACTTTTGAGGGTGAGTATCCCAAAATCGCATTGCTTGCAGGAGGCATAGGAATAACCCCGTTTGTGAGCATATGCAAATACGCCACAGACAAACGCTTGAATTCAAAAATTACGCTCTTCTATGGTTGCCGCACACAAAATGATCTGGCGTTCGAACAAGAACTTGAGGGAATGCAGGGAGAAAACAAGAATTTAAAAGTCGTTTTTATTGTTAACGAAGCAACCAATCAATGGAAAGGTGCAACTGGCGTAATCACAGCAGATATGATTAAGAAGGAACTGCCTGACTACCTGGAAAACGTGTTTTATGTTTGTGGACCGCTCCCGATGGTCACAGCGATGGAGAAGCTTGTCGTAAGCACCGGCTTGCAGAAGACACAGTTAAAACTGGAGTATTTTACAGGTTACCCGTAAACAAAAAATATTATGGGTAGAACCTGCGGGTTGTTCTTGGAAACGGAATAGCGTCGATGATGTTGTCGAGATCAAGCATCCAAGTTATCAATCGCTCTAGTCCCATGCCGAAACCAACATGTGGCACGGTGCCGTAGCGCCGTAGGTCAAGGTACCATTCGTAATCTTCAGGTTTCAAGCCTTGCTCTTTCATACGTTGAATAAGTATGTCCTTGTTTTCTTCTCTTGCTCCGCCTGTGCTTATTTCTCCAATTCGTGGAACCATCATATCCACTGACATCGCCACTTCTGGGTGGTCTTGGTAGGTTTTGCAGTAAAAAGCTTTAATCGCTGTTGGGTAGTCGTAAACGAAGAATGGCTTGCCGAAATCTTCAGCTAAAACCTTCTCATCCTCATAGCCTAAGTCAGCCCCCCAGTTTAACGTGGGATTTTTGACTTTTAGCCTACTGATTGCTTCTGCGTAGGTTATGCGTGGGAAAGGGGGTTTAACTGTTTTGAGCTTGTTTATGTCAGCACCTAGTTCTTTGAACTCTTTTTGGCATCTGTCACCGATGGTTTGGCAAACGCGCGTCATTAATCCTTCTTCAAACTTCATCAAGTCATTCATGTCAGCGAAGGGCCATTCTGCTTCGATGTGCCAGTACTCGGTTAAATGCCTAATTGTTCTGCTTTTTTCTGCTCGAAACGACGGAGCGATGCAATAAACATTTTCTAAAGAGAAGATAAGAATTTCCAAGTAAAGCTGAGAGCTCTGCGTTAAGTAAAGATCTTGGTCAAAATATTTTAAGCCGAAAAGTGTTGAGCCGCCTTCAACTGCCGCTGAAATAAACATTGGCGGCGAAACTTCAGTATAATCTTGGCTTTTGAAGTATTGACGGGTTTCTTCTAACACATCAGCCCGAACCTTCATCATTAAATTCATTTTTCGGCTCCGTAGCCAAAGGTGCCGCATGTCACGGATGAATTCTTCACTTTTATCTTTCGCTATGGGGAAGGTTTCTGCCAAACCGATAATCGTTATGTTTTCTGCGCTTATTTCGTATCCGCCTGGGGCACGCTTGTCTTCTTTGGCAGTGCCTTCAAGAGTTAGTGAGGATTCGATTGTTAAGCGCTGTGCTTCGTTCCAGGCGGGGCTGGTTTTTTTAACTGTACATTGGATTACTCCTGTTGAATCGCGGAGAATCAGGAAAATAAGCTCTTTTCCTTCACGTTTACGGTAAACCCAGCCTCGTACAGAGACTTTCTGGTCTGGACAGCACCCATCTAATATTTTGCCTATTTTAGCTAAAGCCATCAGCATCAACCGTTTCCATTAATACTTATTTTCAAACCTAAATGCCTATCGATTTTAGGCTTTAAACTTTTAAATGCATTTGATCGGCTACGCAAATAATATTATTCCAACTTAATGTTATAATTATAAGTAGAAAGTTTCCTCTAAGAATAGCTGTGTCTCGGCGAAAAACCGCCAATTTCATTATGCTTATGCAATCGGCTTAAGTAGATTTAAATTAAGAACGGCGAAAAAGAGTAGATTTAAAAATGATTGGTTCATTTTCCCCGCAATTCTTAAATCGCCCTTGCCAAGAGCATATTTAGATTAATAAAATGCAAGGCTCTAGCGATGGAAAATACAAACTTAAAGCGTTGAAAATTTCAGCTATTGCAATCTTTAGCGTTGTCATAGTTGAGATTTCGATAGGCTTATTTGTTAACAGTTTAGCTATACTGAGCGACGGTTTACATGCATTACTTGATGTAGTGTCAACTATAATGTTGTTTTTTGCGGTTCGCGCTTCAATTAAGCCTCCAGACGAGGAACACACTTATGGACATGAAAAGTTTGAAACCATAGGCGGGCTTATAGGTGGAATAGTCTTAATTGCAGTAGCATTCTTAATTTTTTACGATGCAGCAATAAGATTGATAATGGACACGCAGATTCATACGGGCTTAGAATTTGTGGGTTTCATCGCAATAGGCTACGCAATTTTTATTGCTTCTTTAAGAGTTACGGTTTTCAAAAAAACAGAGCACATCCAAAGCCCCTCCATGAAGGTAGGTTTTTACGACGCTGTTTCAGATTTAAGCTCAACTTTGCTAGCTCTTTTAGGGTTTGGCTTAGCTACTTTAGGGTTTAATTATGGAGACGCCTTAGCATCAATTTTCCTCGGAGCCATGCTTAGCTATTTAAGCGTTAAGCTCGTGAGATACAGCGTGATGGAACTTAGCGATACGGCATCAAAGGAGCTTGTGCAGAAAACAAGAAAAGTCATTCTTTCGCATGAGGGCATTGTGAAGATTGAAAACCTGAAAGTTCGCAACGTAAGCTCTAAAATTTTTATTGATGCATCCGTCCAAGTTCCAAGCCACATGCCGTTAGAAGAGGCGCATTCTTTAGTATCTGCGATTGAGGCTAACTTGAAGCAAGCCCTTGGCAATGTAGACGCCACAATTCATATTGAACCGTCAGAAAAAGAAACAAAAATGGATCAGCTAGTAGAAAAACTGGCAACGGTAGATGGCGTAAAAGAAGTTCATGAAATCTCCACCATTTACACTGGAGGTAAATTCTACATAACCTTGCACGCCTACGTGGACCCTGAACTGTCAGTTGAAGAAGCACATAAAATAGCTGAAAATATCGAGCGAAGAATGAAAGCTGAAATTAATCCGCTTGAAAACATTACTGTGCATATAGAGCCTGCTGGTATAGCAGTTCCCGCCGCCGAGGTAAACGAGACACAGCTTAGCAAAGTCATTTACGAAGTTGCCAAAGGCATCGGTGGGAACCTGCAAATAAAACGAATAATAACTTACGTTGCAGACGGACAACGTTACATTAACATCGACTGCTGCTTCACCAAGCAAATTCACATAAAAGAAGCTCACAGGATTGCATCACAGGTTGAGAAAGAAACAAAAGAGCGCTTTGCAAACGCGGTTGTCACAGTCCATATTGAACCGGAATGTCCTTAAATTTTAACAATCGCTTAATAAACTTAGTAAACAGAAAATAGTTTCTTTATTCTCAAGCCTCAAATCTTTTAAAGCTGAGAAAAAAAGAAAGAAAGGGGAGATTTTTACTTTTTAGCTTTTTTGGTGTATGCATATGTTCCAAATGCAACTATGACCAATGCCATTAGTGCGATGATTATGGTTGCAGTTGAAAACTCGTTTATTTTTGGTGTAGGTGGCGTCGTTGACACGGTGGTGCTGGTCGGGAGGAACACTGGCTGGTAATTGTACGTGTTTCCGTAACCGTGATTCACATTATATGGGTTATTTGTCGGTGTAAGCGTGTATGAGTATCCACCATGCCCATTTAGGGGGCTACCACTAATAACCCAGTATGCAAATGTAAATCCGCTATCTGGAGTTGCCGTTATGTCCAAGCTGGTGGCATTAGCCAAAGAATATGTTCCTGGTGCAGGACTCGTGGTTCCTCCGTTGCCAGCTAAGATTACGACGATGGCGTTAGTAGATGCAGATACAGTGGACGGTGTTACCGGTGATATCGCTGTTATTCCCGTAAATTCTACTTGAATAGCGTATTCACTTTCGTTAAGGTTGATTACGAGTGGGTTAACAGTATAAGTGGCGGCTCCTGCAGCGGTGACGACAATCCAAGCCTTGAATAAAAAGCCGTAACCTGCGTTCGCTGTGAATGTAGCGGTCGCGCCGCTAGTATAATTAGTGTAGGTTCCTGCGACGGGACTTGTTGTTCCGCCTACTGAAGAATACATGACAACAGTGGACGATGTTGTTCCTTTCACGCTTGGCAAGCTCAAACTTAAGGCTGTCATTAAAAGTGTTGCTGTAAGCAAAGTAAAAACAACGATTTTTAGCGTCTTTGTTCTTAACAATTTTTTATCTCCGATAAAATTAGATCCTTAATAAAAAGGGTAAGAAAATTTGTATATTTAACTTTGTGACTGTATTAGCGCAGTCACAAATATTTATCTGAGTATTATTTTAAACTAAGCGCTTCCTCTTTTGATTTAAGTCAGCTCGAGGTTCATTTGCTTAAGCACTTTGAAAGTGTTTCTTGCAGGTCTACCGAGGTTTTGTGCCGCAATAATTATTTTATATGAATACCTTAAAAGGCAGGAGCGTATGGAACACAAATAGTCAGTTCATGATGATTAATCGCAACTGGCAATCACCGCATGTTATCAAGAAAACGGAAAGATATGCTGCTTTAAATAAAGAGCTTTAAGCAGAAGATGAAAAAAGATATTTTTTGCTATTTAATGTCGGTTTTTCTTTCCGCCTTTCTTTCGTTCTCGGTAAAAGGCTACAACCGCGACGACGGCTACTATAATGACGACAATTGCTATGATGAGCGGTAGAGGCAGAGGCAATGGTGCCGCGGAAACTGTCCAGAGGTTTGTGTTTTTTAAGGTCCAAGTAATTGAGGCGGTATAGGTAGGAAATTGGATGTGGTCTTGCCTTTCAACGAGGACACCTGTGGTTTTGTCAATGTAGAATGTTGTGCTTTCAGTGCCGCTGTTGTTGTTGTAGTCTGAAACAGGGTAGTTATACGTGACGACGTTTGTGTCTCTTTTGCCGCTTGCATAATTGCGCGTTATTGTCAAGCTAATAACAGCTCCTGAGTCGTTGCCGGAAGGATATTGATAACTATTTACGGGGAGGTTAGCGTCATAGATGCCTTGAAAAGCAGGCCGATCTGGGATGTAACTATATAATATTCCGGAGTCAACATTTGATAGGGAAGGTGCATTTACGTCTGTGCCGTTAGTAAAAACCCAATTGTTCTCAATTGTAACGTTTGTGCCTTGTACAGCTTCTACAGTAACGTTGTAATGTAAAGTGCTGTTATCTACTAACAGCTCCTGTGGTATCGCGAGGCTTTCATTGGTGGTGCTCCAGGTGGTAGTTATGGAGTAAACTAAATAATCACCCGGACTAACTCCAGGCACCCCACTTGTGGTTTGTGCTAAAGCTTGTCCAGCTAAGACAAAACCTAAGACGGCTAATAGGAAAAATGCGACTGCTAATTTTCTATCCAAAGTAATCACGCGTAGTATATAGTCATAGTTTTTATAGGTTTTCCCAAAAACCCAAAAAACCTATGTAAAAGGCAACCTGCGTATGAAGGAGATTGTTTGATGAACCTCCGTTCCTTTTTTTAATTAATCTTCTGAGTTGCTCTGTTGTCGTGAGATAAAGAGATTCTTTAGGAATAGAAAAAATGGTTTTTTCTAACTGCTATTATGTTTAACTTATTGATCGTCAGATTTAGTACTATCAATATTTTAACAACTGATCAACAGTTTAGAAGCATATTCCTCGCTACACTTTCCGTTTAGTCTTATCTGGCTTTGTCGGCTTTGCTCAGCAGACCAAATTCTTTTTTTAGCCATTTATATCAACTTGCGGCGCCTACTCTGCAATGAAAAAGTTTGTATCGACTTAGGACGAACTTGCAAAAAGCCTTAGTCAGTTTGTGGTGGACCGGACCGGGCTTACCCCCGAAACGGTCTGAGTCCCTCATAGCTTTTTTCGCTGAAATTAGGTTTTGTCTTCTTTTGTTTTGTCTATGATCTTCTGTGTTTCCTCTTCCGAAGGATGAGTGATAGCTCCGGCAGGACAAATGTCCTCACAACCTCTGCAAAATACAACACATCTGTTTGGATTTACTACAGTACGTTTTTCGCCATTTTTTTCCTCTATTCTAAAAGCACTCGTATGGCAAAAATCAACGCATTTTCCGCATATTGCACACTTCTCATAATCTATCTTCGGGTCCCAAGGTATTTTGCCTCTGGGGATACCTTCGTACGTTTCCTCAGCCATTTTTCGCTCTTCCCCTGTTGGTCGAGTAATTAATGATAGTCAATTATTTTATGCTTAGCTCTTTCATAGCTGCTGCTCTTTGGTTGTTTTATGCTGATTTTTATTTGCAAAATCTGCCATCATCCGTTGTTTCTTTGAGCTTGTTAATTTTGTCGCTGAACCAACCTACCTTGTTAGTTTTTCTATAATCAAACTTGGGTACGTAAGGTTTAATATCCAATAGTGGTGTGCCGTCTAAAATGTCTACATCTTGAATGTATAGTATGTTGTTTTCAATTCGATTAAGGCGTACTGTAGATATGCCAATTGCATTTGGTCTAGCAGGTGAGCGAGTTGCGAACACCCCGTGAAGGTTATCATCCAGAAACGGCTTCACCAACAAAGAACATGCCTTAACTAAGCTAAAATGATAAAGGAGAATAATATGAGAAAAACCTTCTAAGTCCTTTAAGCCTAGGCATATTTGGGATTTACTTCTATGCTTCCTTTAGTGCCCTTTGACGCTGAAGCTTGAATAGGCACGCCTTTTGGTTCCTTGAAAGGCGAGTACACAACCCCAATAGGCCTATACGTTACTTCGTTCATCCGCTTCCCTGCTTCATGGTCTTTTAGAAGAGAAATTATGAATTTAGATTTATCTGAAAATAAAGAAACAAAAAGAAGAACGTTAAAGGCTAAACCTTAACGGTTTAGCAGCGGTCATGACCGCAACTGCAATTTTGGCTTGACGAATTGCCTCCGATGTATTTTTGTGGGTTTGCTTCGAAGGATTTTTTGCATCCTGGAGCGCAGAAGTAGTAGTATTTTCCCTGATAGATTGTTTTGTATTTTGCATTCTTTTCATCAACTTCCATATTGCATACCAAATCTTTAGCCATAATTTTTTCACCTCCACCAACGATGCTTAATTTTTTATGATTATAGTTTAGGTTTAAATCTCCTCAGGAGTGAAGCGTTGGTAACTACAGTTACTGAGCTGCTTGCCATGGCTGCTGCCGCGTATACTGGGTTAAACAAAACATGCAAGATGGGGTAGAATGCACCGGCAGCCAACGGGACAAGGACTATGTTGTAGAAGAATGCCCAGAATAGATTCTGACGAATTTTCTTCATCGTAGCGCGGCTCAACTGAATAGCTACCACTACATCCCTCAAATCATTCTTAATTAACACTATATCTCCCGTTTCAATAGCTACATCTGTTCCACTGCCAACAGCAATTCCAATGTTTGCCTGCGCCAAAGCCGGAGCATCGTTTATTCCGTCTCCAACCATTGCAACAACTTTGCCTTCGGATTGCAGCCGCTTTATCTCAGTGCTTTTTTCACTTGGAAGAACCTCGGAGAACACGCCATTAACACCCGATTGTTTTGCTATAGCGTTGGCTGTTCTTTGATTGTCGCCAGTAATCATGATGACCTCCAAGCCCATTTGCTGAAGGGTTTTTACCGCATCAGCAGAATGTTCCTTTAAGGTGTCAGCCACAGCTAACAATCCTGCAAGCTGAGTGTCAACTGCAAGGAGCATCGCGGTTTTTCCTTCTTCCTCAAGCGCCTTCATGTTAACGTCAAACGCGCCAATGTCCAGGTTATTTGCTTCCATGAGTTTGCGGTTGCCTAACAATATTTTAGCGCCTTTATGCTCTACTTCCACTCCATATCCGGGAAGGGCGTTGAATACGTCAGGCTCATCAATCTGGAGGCCTCTTTCTTTTGCCTTTTTTACTATAGCCTCACCAAGTGGGTGCTCTGAATTTTTTTCTGCGATGCTAGCTAACTGTAAAAGTTGGTTTTCCTTGAAAGTTTTTGCTGGGATGATATCTGTGACTTTAGGTTCTCCGTTGGTGAGTGTTCCTGTTTTATCAAAAACTACCGTTTGAAGCTTATACGCCGCTTCCAGTGTTTCGCCGTTTTTGATTAAAATCCCGTTTTCTGCCCCTTTCCCAACACCGACCATAATGGCTGTGGGTGTAGCAAGTCCAAGAGCGCAGGGACAAGCAACAATTAACACAGCGATGAAAACTGTGAGAGCAAAAATGAAGGTCGCGCCAGCTATGAAATACCACGCCAAAGCTGAGAGTGTGGCAGTTATTATGATGGCTGGAACAAAATAGCCTGACGCGATATCTGCTAGTCTTTGAATGGGTGCTTTGGAACTTAAAGCATCTTCAACCATGCTTATGATCTGGGCAAGAACTGTGTCTTTGCCGACTTTAGTGGCTTTGAATTTCAGCACCCCCGTTTTATTCATGGTGGCCCCAACCACTTGGTCGCCGCTTTTCTTTTCAACGGGTATGCTTTCGCCCGTGATAACTTTCTCATCTACTGCTGAATATCCTTCTGTAACGATGCCGTCGACAGGAATTTTTTCTCCTGGTCTAACAATCACAATGTCACCTACTTGGACATCTTCAATCGGTATTTCCTGTTCTTCGCCATTTCTAATTATTCTGGCAGTTTTTGCTTGCAGACCCATGATTTTTCTAATGGCTTCTGAGGTTCTACCTTTTGCTATAGCATCTAAGAGTTTTCCCAGCAAAATGAAACTCATAATCATCGTAGCTGTATCAAAGAATACTCCAGCGCCTGGGAACAGGCTTGGTGCAAAAGTAACTGCGGTGCTATAGAGCCAAGCGGTGGATGTTCCCATGGCAATTAAGGTATCCATGTTAGCGGTTTTGTTTCGCAAGCCCTTGTATGCGCCAACGTAAAAGGTCCATCCGACAATGAATTGCACTGGAGTTGCCAATATAAATAGTAAAATGTTGTTTTGGTGCATGGGTAAAACGGGGAACAACATCAAAAGGATGATGGGGATAGTCAATGCAACACTTGTTGCCAAAAGGATTTTTAGGCGTTGAATGTGGCGTTGTCGCTCTTTGCCTTCAGCATCTTGAGTGGTTTTTTCGGGTTCAAGGACGTGATATCCAACGTCTTGTACGGTTTTTTTGATTCCAGCCAAGCTTAGTTGTTCGGGGTTATATTCAACTGTGACTTTTTCTGTAGCAAAGTTGACGGTAGCATTGTAGACGCCTTCTTTGCTGTTTAATACTTTTTCTATGCTTTGGGCGCAGTTAACGCAGCTCATGCCACCCACTTGGAGCACGATTTTCTCATGGATAACTCGGTATCCTGATTGAACGATGGTTTTTTCTATGGTTTTCTGGTCGACGATGTCTGGGTTGTATTCTATGATTGCTTTTTCGGCGGCGAAGTTGACAGTGGCGTGGGTTACGCCGTTTAGTTTAGAGAGTGCTTTCTCTATGGTGAGTGAACAGTTTACGCAGCTCATTCCGCCGATGTTGAGGATCATTTTTTTGTTTTTTTCTAGGCTCATATTGCTTTCCTTCGTTTGAGTCTTGTCAGCGATAATCTAAGTCAAGTCATTTTTGGATAAAGCTGTCATTCGAATTGGTAAATATTTCCAACGCTGTTGGAAGCAAAGGCATTTGGGAACGTTTGAGCTATAGAAATTAATGCTCGCCATCCAGTGCAATGTGAGGGTACGATTAATTCGGGATTAATGTCTTTTAGCTCTTCTATCGTAGGTTCAATTCTCTTCTCAAATTCTTTTCCAGCTAAATGAAAGCCGCCTAATATTGCGTAAACCTTTGTTAATCCGGTAATCTCTCGAGCATATCGTATGGTGTTTATAATCCCAGCGTGAGCACACCCAGAAATGATAACTAAGCCTTTGCCTTTGATATTGACGACTAAGGCACGATCATCCAACACAAATGGATCGGGCTGCCAAGAGTTATCACTATAAATTTTATTGTGCATTAAACCCTTTTCAAAAGCCACTTTTCTTGGAATTTCTCCAGTTATGCAAGCCAAATCATTAGCAATTAAATGTGGATTTTTTGTGTTTACGATTTTTGCAGGAGCAAGCAGTTTTAAACTCGGAAAGAGGGGATACTCTCTTATCTCTCCGCTAGGACTGGCGGTTCCTCTACGTTTAACCATATCTTCGTGAGTTATTATCGGTAAGTCGATTCTGTTAACTGCTTTTACTATTGCTTGCAATCCACCAAAATGATCATAGTGACCATGTGAGAGGGCAACATAGGAAACTTCGCTTAAGTCAATGCTCATACGCTTTGCGTTTATAGTGACTCCTTGGGAACTGACCCCTGTATCAAAAAGGATGCTCCAACTTTCTTGATCGGTAAAAATGCGGAGGAGAATTGAAAAACCATGTTCTGCAAACGGCAATTCTGTGTGCGCTGAAGCCCACTCCGGACCATATTTCTCTTTAGTCCAGTGCCAAAGCGACTGCACGTCTTTTCTATTCTTGCTCGAAAGAAAATCCACTGTGTTATCCATTAAAGAAACAATTTCTATTTTTGAAGCTTCTTTCAATTCCACGGTTTTAGTTGCCAAAATGCTAATTCCAGCTATAGAGATCCCCGATAATGTACAGTCGTAGGGCAGCCAACGCATTTTTCGTTTTGATATCGATTACATGTTTCGCAGTTTACATTGCAGGGGGATACAGTGTTTTCTTTATGAGCTAAATTCTCACGTATTTGTAGGAAAGGTGAAAAATACGTGTCGCTTATCGGATAGAATTCAGACCGCCTTATTCCTTGGCAAGATCGCAAGGAACACTTTTCCATCGAAATACTCTCTAACGTCTCTGGAGATTCTGCGACGACAAGTGCAATTAGGTTGTATCCACCCATGGTTTTGAAGATTTGGATCACTCGGGGGCACTCTTTGAAACGATCAAGCAAGTTTTGCATTGCCTCTGCGTTTTCTACCTCGAGCATCACGATAGCGGGGTGAAGTTTAAACTCGCTAGGATTGATAAGAGCCGAGACTTTGATTGTTCCTTTCTCTATGAGTTTGTCTAGTCTTTTCTTCGTGCCCATGCTAGAGAAACCAATGATTTTAGCTAAATCTCGTACTGTTGTTCTTCCGTCGGCTTGTAGCTGGGCGAATATTTTTTTGTCTATCTCGTCCAAAATACTTCACATCAGTTTATTTAGTAAACAAAACGTATTAATAAGGTTTAGCTGTTAAACTATGACTCAAGTTGATTCATGGGGGATTTGAAATTGGCGACAAAAAATGTTAACATAAAAATCGACGAAATGAAGACTAATAGCGGTCTCATTAAGAATCTTGAGATATCCATCGGCAAGGTTATGAATGATAACTATAATGAGCCGATGGGTCCAACCCCAATGCCCTCCATCACATCTTTACGAGATTGGGACATGAAGCTTCTAACCAAATACAAGCCATTTTACATGCCTGATTGTGATCTTTGTTGTCTTTGCACTTTTGGAAAATGCGATTTGACAGCTGGAAAACGCGGTGCCTGCGGCTTAGACATGGCAACACAATCATCTCGTATTGTGATGTTAGCTTGTGCAATTGGAGCAGCCTGCCACACAGCCCACTCGCGTCACCTTCTTCACTCCTTAATTGAAAAATACGGTCGAAGATACCCCTTAGATGTCGGCGGACTAAACGTAAAAGTTGAAGCACCAGTCAGCCGATTGGTTACTGGTATAAAACCTGAAACACTCGGCGACTTGGACGATATTTTAACTTACACCGAAGAGCAAATCACTCAAATTCTCGCAGTAGGACACACAGGTCAAGAAAGCAACAACTTGGACTTTGAATCCAAAGCCATGCACGTCGGCATGATTGACCACGTAGGCATGGAAGTTGGCGACATCGCACAAATCTCAACCTTAGGTTTCCCAAAAGCAGACCCAGAAGCACCACTCGTAAAATTAGGCATCGCAAGTGTTGACCGAACTAAACCAGTCGTTATGTGCATAGGTCACAACGTCGTCCCCTCAGTGGGAATAATTGACTATGCAAAAGAAAACAAAGTTGATGACAAAATCGAAGTTGTCGGTTTATGCTGTACAGCGCATGATATGACACGATATTACAACCGCGCCAGAGTTGTTGGGCCAATTAGTTGGGAGCTCAGATTCATCCGTGCAGGTTTAGCAGACGTAGTTGTACTTGACGAACAATGTATTCGAACAGACGTGTATGACGAAGCAGGCAAAGTTAACGCACCAGTAATTGCAGCATCAGAGAAGAACTGTGTGGGTTTCAAGAACCGTACAAACGACCCAGCAGACGAAATCGTTGCTGATCTCGTCAGCGGCAAAGTCAAAGGTGTATTAATTCTTGATCCAGAAAAAGTCGGCGAAGTTGCAGTCCGCGTGGCACAACAGGTGGCTCCAGTCCGTAAGAGAAAGAACGTTCTTCCAAGTTTAGAAGAACTTCAGCAAATTGCAAAAACCTGTACCCAATGCAAGTCATGTCAACGTAACTGTCCGCAAGACTATGCAATTCCTGCAGCAATGAAAGCAGCAGCAAAAGGCGATCTAACCCTGCTAACCGACCTATATGAGACATGTATCGGGTGCGGAAGATGCGAAGAAGCTTGCCCTCAAAAAATCATGATCCATAGCCTCATCATTAAAGCAGGCGAAAAAGCAATGCTCTGCGAAGACAACTTGTGCCGCGTCGGCAGAGGTGCAGTTTCAGACGTCGAAATCCGCAATGTCGGCAGCCCAATTGTCCTTGGAGAAATTCCGGGAATAGTTGCAGTTGTAGGTTGTAGCAACTATCCAAAAGGCGGCAAAGACGTCTATGACATTTGCAGAGAATTCGCCCTCAGACGATACATCGTCGTTCTATCAGGTTGCTCAGCCATGTCCGCAGGTAGCTATCGCAACAGCGAAGGCAAAACACTCTACGAAGAATTTCCAGGCGGATTCGAAGCAGGAGGAGTCCTAAACGTCGGCTCATGCGTTTCAAATAGCCACATTGCAGGTGCAGCAATCAAAGTAGCAAACATCTTTGCCAAACGCCCATTAAGAGGTAACTACGAAGAAATCGCAGATTACATTCACAACCGCTTAGGTGCAGTTGGCTTAGCTTGGGGTGCATACTCTCAGAAAGCCGCATCAATCGCCGCAGGATTCTGGCGCTTAGGCGTACCAGTCCTGGTCGGTCCACATGGTGTAAAATACCGCCGTATGCTCCTTGGCAGAAAAGACCACCCAGAAGACTTTGAAGTCTACGATGCACGTACAGGCGACAAAGTCAGAGTCGGCCCAGCACCTGAACACCTCTTCAATTCAGTTGAAACCAAAGAAGAGTGTATGGTTGCAATCGCAAAGCTTTGCATCAGACCCAACGACACATGGAAGGGACGCAGCATAAAACTAAGCCACTACGTTGATTTAAGCAAACGATACTTAGGCGTGATGCCAACTGATTTGCATCTGTTCGTTAGGACAATGGCTGATGTCCCGATGACTCTGAAAGAAGAATTTACCGAGATATTGGAAGCACACGACTGGAAGGAAACAGTAATTCCGGACCCAACTTTGCTTCCGAGAATGGTTCGAAAAATGAAGGAGTAATGTGATATGTCTTGTGAACCTTGGCAATGTGGAGAAATAGCTTCAACTAAAAAAGCAAACCCGATACAGAAACCCGAGATAGCCGTAGCAATGATCAAGAAAGCCCAACGTCCGCTTCTTATTGTGGGAAGTAACGCGACAGAAAGATACATGGAAGGCAAACAATTAATCGAATACCTAATCGACTTTGCTAATGCCTCAAAAGTACCAGTTGTAGCCACCGCCCACATGGTTGGAGAATTCCTAAAACGTGGATTCCAACCAGCGGCATTTATGAATGCAATGGAAATCGGCAACCTAGTGGTTGATCCAACCTGGCAGGGGCTGGACGGTAAAGGCCACCCAGACTTAGTTATGTTCGTTGGGTTGCCTTACTATGTTGAATCATTGATGCTCTCAGGGCTCAAACACTTTGCGCCAGACCTCAAGACCATGACTCTTGACAACTTGTTCCACGTTCATGCAAGTTGGTCTTTCCCAAATGCGACCTTAGAAGACTGGGCTGTAAATCTCAATCAAATGACATCAAAATTTGAAGAAGCAGCAAAATAAATGCCGGGCTTAGAATAATTGTTACTGGAAAAGCAACTTTTCTTAACTTTTTTTAAACGCTTTATTTTCCTCATAGAAATTAAATAAATAGGCAGAATTTTCTATTTATATAATTTGGATAATTCGTTTTTTTCAACTTCAATTTAGTTCACCAAGAGCTTGCAAAAATCTAACGCTTAGATTTTTTTGTTAAGTTTGTTGTTAGCAAGCTGCTATATGGGTTTACTTTATAAACATAACCTATTAATATCGTTTATCTATTAAACTATATCATAATCGAAACACAGGTTAAAAAATATGAAAAGAATAATGATGCCAGTTGAAGACGCAACTGGATTAGAAGCTAAAGTGGCTCACCATTTCGGTAGAGCACCCTACTTCGCCTTAGTAGAATTTGATGAAAACAACAAAACCTTGAAAGTTAACACTGAACCGAACAGAAGCGAACACATGGGCGGCGCCCCAGGGCACTCCCATGAAAGTTTCCTGGCACTTGAGCCAGATGTTGTAGTAGCTTATTCAATGGGGCCAGGAGCGCTGAACACCTTCCAAGACGCCGGCGTAACCGTTTTGGAAGCAACCGCAGACACAGTCAAAGGCAACATTGAGTCCTTCGAACAAGGCAAACTCAAAGAACTTGCAGGCGGATGCGAACACGCTCATCACCACGAACACGAACACTAAATTAAAGTAAAATCTAAAAGGTGAAAAAAATTGCCAAAAATAAAAGCAAAAGCAACATGGATTGAAAATGTCCACTCAAAGGTTGATAATCAAAGAAATCACAGCGTGGAATGTGATCTTTCCACGGCTGCGGGTGGAACAGATTGTGGTCCAACAGCCCTTGAATTAAGCTTAATGGCACTCGCGGACTGTGGCGTTACAATTTTTGCAGATGTATGCAAGAAAAGCAACATTAAACTCAAGATGGTTGAAGTTTCTGCTGAAGCTGACAAATCGCCTGATTCACCGAAGATAAGCGGTGTTACTATGAAAGTCAATGCTACCTCTGACGCAAGGAAAGAACTACTAGAGGCCGCTTGGAGAAGAACCGAAGCAAACTGCCCTGTATTGTTTATCTTTAAAGAACCAACGCCAGTCAAAGTTGAATTTGAAGGAAAAACGGAATAGACGCCTAAGGACCTATAAATGAAGACTGCTCTGATAATTTACTGGTCTAAGACAGGAAACACTGAAAAAGTGGCTAATGCAATCAAACAGGGCTTAGAAGAAGCGAGCATTCAAGTAACAATTAAGAAGCCTGAGGAAGCAGAAGCGCTTGATTATTTTGACTATGATTTGGTGTGTGTAGGGTGCCCGTCGTATTCTTGGCATCCTCCTGAACCGATGACAACATTTCTACAGAAGAAATTTGCGCTATGTCGACAAAATGGTAAAATCAAACCTTCAGCTCCAAAAGTTCCAGGCAAAAACGCGTTAGTTTTTGTAACTTATTCTGGACCACATACAGGAATTGATGAGGCAACTCCGGTTGGCAAAGACATGCGGCAGTACTTTGAGCATATAGGCTTTAATGTTATCGATGAATGGTACATTCTTAGTGAATTTCATGGCTCCTTGGAACATAGCACTCAAGGTAAACTAGGTGATATTAGGGGAAAGCCTACTGCTGAGCAACTTCAAGTCGTTAAATATGACTCAACGCGTATAGGTAAGCTACTTGATTCCGTTGGTGGTCATCTTGGTTAACGCTCAGAATAAATGCAGTCCGGAAGCGGCTCAGAAAATTCTAAGGACAGTTCCTTATGCTCAAGGTTTCCACTTCTTTATGCCAGACGGCCATTACACCGGTGAAACAGCACTGTCCCTTCGCTCATTCTTAAGAGACATGGGAAGCGTTGATATGCAATCGATCAAATTCCACATTGACCGCGGCGACTTTCAGAAGTGGCTAAGAACTACAATCGGCGATGAAGGACTTGCCCAAACAATTGACAAATTAGACAAGAAAATCCCAGAAGAAAGCCTCCTAGAAAAGTTGACGGATATCGTTCAGAAAAGAATTTCGGAATTGCAGTCAACACGTTAGATCATCTTGATTGCACCGCTTAAATAGTTGCAAGCTTTTTCCTAAAGTTTAAAATTTTACCCGTTTTTTGTTTCCCATTTTGTAAAGTAAATTTTGCCGTCTTCTCTAAAGGCACGGAGTAGTTCGCAATGCCTGAAGAAAGCAAACTCTTGTTCTAACTGCTCTGTCTTCATATTTAGAATTTTGGCCAGATCTTCCTTAGTTATTTTACCATGTTTCTCAACTGTATTATAGATTTTTTGTTGGAGCTCGTTTAACCCTGAATTCCCAGTTTGGCCTAATTGCTTTCGAACGGATAAAGCTGAGGCTACAGCCATGGGGTCGCAAGCCTTCGGCGGATTGGTTTCATACATATAACAGTCCTCGCATAGGACTTTCCCATGCAAGTCATAGGCTTCCCCGTCTTGTAAGGGTGATTTGCATCGTTCACAATCCATTTTCATCACCTTGATTCATATGGTTTTGAAAGTCTGATTCGAACCTATCGATCAGTCTGTTAAGGCTTGCAGTAATCTCTCTCACTTTTTCTTTGGCATGCTCTTTAATTGTAGCAGGGTTTTGTATAGAATAAGCATGGTAATATCCCCCGCCCTTTAGAGTCATCGTCTGCTTATTAACAAGGTCTAGACTCACTAGTTTTGCGAGACAGCGATGCACAGAGCTGCGATCCTTTTGCAGCAATTTTGCGATCTGGTCGAGGGAGCTGCCTTCGTTTCTTGCAACAGCCTGGAACACTTGGAGGTCTGCTGGTTTTAGGTTGTATAGGCAAGTGAGCAAATCGGTGCAAGAGGCTCCTTTCTTTGCCAGCTGATTTATGCTTTCCATAAAGAGTGGTTGTAATATCTCGCATATAAATGGTATTGTTCGGTATTGTCAATACCGTAAGATATATTTGGTTGGGCTTACATTCCATTGGAATATACGGAAGCATAATTATGGAGAAAAAATTTGAATGCCCAAGAGGCATACCAGAAGAAATTTGCGACCATGCCCCGCACTGTAACGTTTGGAAACTAAGAGAGGCTGCAAAGAAACAAGCATAATTCCACACACGTTGGCGATAAATTATGGCCGAAGAGAATGATTTAGATCAAATTCGATTAAGAAAGACTCAAGCTATGCTTGACCAAGCCAAGAACTCAGAGCAGGCTAATAATCAACCCATGACAGTAACGGACTATACTTTCGATAAAGCTGTTCAAACACATGACCTTTTGGTTGTGGATTTTTGGGCTCCTTGGTGTGGCCCCTGTCGAATGGTGGGGCCCATAATTGAGGCGCTATCAGCTGAATATGCCGGTAAAGTAGCGTTTGGAAAAATGAATGTTGACGAGAATCAAATTGTGCCAAGCAGCTTTAGAATAATGAGCATTCCAACTATAATCATCTTCAATCATGGCAAAGAAGTTGAGCGATTAGTTGGCGCTTACCCCAAAGCGCACATCGAAGCAATGATCAAACGGTATCTGGCATAACAGCCACAGAGGATAGCACATGACGAGTGTTGAAGAAAAAATAGACACAGTAAAATCACGGTTTGCTGGCGGCAACCTCCTGACTATCGGCTGGAACAGCTTAATGCACACGCGCGAATTTGTTGTGCTAAAAAAACCTTATATGTCTATCACTTGGAAGAGGCTGTCATGACAGAACCAAAAAACGGCCGCCCAATTTTCTTCCCAGAAAACTTGGTTCTCTTTGGTAACCTAGCGCTTTTCCTATGGATTGTTCTTGATTCAGTGGCTTTTCTGCTATATAATTTGGTAGCAGGTATTGTGTTTTTTATCCTAACCCTTATCTTGATTTATGCTGTACTTCACCTTCTCGGTTGCCTACGTCCTTGTTACAATTGCATAAAATGCACGCATGGCATGGGACGCTTGGCAGCCTTGTACTTTGGAAGACGCATCTTTAAAGACTACAAATACAACTACAAACTGCCCACAGCAATATTTTTCACACTATACATCGGAGGATTCCCCGCAGCATTCGCACTCTACTCAGCCTTCATAGATTTCACAACCATCAAAGCAGCAGTGTTTGTGGCTCTCTTAGTGTTTACGATCTTTAGTGCTTTAACATGGCGACCAAGAAAACCAAAAACCCCAAAAGAGATAGCGCAGCCAAAAGCCCAATAATTAGTATATTGGGGCTTATGGTCGGATGTTGAACTCATGCCGTTTGCTTGCTAGCTTACTTGGGATTTCGATGTTTTCTGGAGTTATCCAAATAGTAAATCGCAATAAGACCTTATGGAAGCCTTCTAAGTGATGGTTATGCATAAGGCGTTTATTGATCCAGAAAAATGTGGTCATTGCGATAAATGCAAGGCTGCCAAAGCATGCCCACACAAGGCAATTACTCGAATAGACAGCAATGAACCAAGTGTTGTTGATGCTACATATTGCAGAGGGTGCGGCGACTGCATGGCTGAGTGCAATTTCTCAGCAATCACATTAAAGGCAGCATGAGATCCGATTATAACATCTTGGCAACTTCGCTTAGTGGTTTGACTGGTCTTACTTCCACAGCCATTTGCCCGAAAAATCTTCTAACTGCTTCCGGATTTTCGGCATCCATAGTGAAAAAACCCTTATGGTCCACCGAGGTATCTTGCGGACAGCTCATGTAAGCGGCTACCAGATTGACGCCTGAGTTCTTCATGTTCTGCTCCGAGAAAAGCTGCTTAAGCATGGCTTTACCTTCAGTCGATAATAACGGGCATCGAGAAGCTTGATGAGTATGAGTGGCTTCATATAACAAGCAAAATCACCTCCTAACTAACACTGCCTTAAACAATTATTTCTTGCGTAAACTGGCATTAATATATAGTGTTTTTTTCGAGTGCGTAAACAATTTACCGATAGTTTTTTGGAAGATGCTATCGGCTTCACGGAAGCTTGGCAGGGTGTGGTGAAACTCAGTCATTGATTCATTGAAGTGGGCGCGCCGCGCGTAGTTAACCAATCCTCATAATGGCAAACTATTAAAACAACGTTAGAATATTATAATTCTCTAATGAAGCAAACTGAAAAACCGAAAATCGACATGACGATATACAACATGCAGGCAACAATATCCAAAACGCTTGCAAACCCAATCAGATTAGCAATCTTACACACACTAAAAGACGGAGAGAAAAACGTAAACGAACTCACTGAGATCATAGGCATAAGCCAATCAAACCTTTCTCAGCACTTAGCACTCATGCGACAGATAGGCATTGTTAACACAAGAAAGCAAGGAACAAGCGTCTTCTACAGTGTTACAAATCCCAAGATTAACGAAGCATGCGACACAGTTCGAGAAATTCTTGTCGAACAGCTCAAAAAAAATCAAGGCATTGCAAAGAAAATTACTGAATGATTGTTTGCTTCAGAAAAGGAGAGAAAAATCATGTCTGAAGAAAAAATGATCCCTCAAAGACCTGTCTTAGAAGTTCTATGTTCAATTCAAGGAGCCTTAGGAGAAGATAATCAGAAAGTGTTTGCAAAGACAAGCATGGCGCAGGGAAGAGCTTGGGCTAAAACTATTTCCCCAGCGCAAACGCCAGAAGATCTGATGGCAAAAATCGCCAATTATTTCCAAGATGACCTAAAACTTGCCAAAGCTGTTAGCTTTGAGAAACAGGGCGAAGAATACATTTTGAAGTTTAGAGGTTGCTACATTTGTCACGGTAAGCTCGTAAAGGAGCGGCATGGAATCACGCCTGCTTGCGCAGTGTCGATGTTTCCTGTTGGTGCAGTCAACGAAAACCTAAAGGTTCGCAATGTCCGATTGAAGGAAATTCGAAAGCCAGGTCCAGTAGGCGATTGTGACATGGTATATGAGATAAAAGCGCAATAGGAGACAAAAGAAAAATTAAAGGTGAATTGTATGCCAGAAATGAATTTTGAAGGGACAGCCACTTGGAAGGGAGCAACTGAATGCGAACTCTCCATAAAAGGCAATAAACTTGTAACTGTCAGTCCGCCACCGTCGTTTGGAGGAAAAGAAGGCTACTGTGTTCCGGAAGATATCTTTGCAGCTGCTTTGGCTTCATGCATAAACACGCTGTTTCTTTTGATAGCGAAAAACAGTCAGCTAGATCTTAGATGTCTTGAAACTATGGCAAACGTTAAGATGAACGTTGAGGGGATGGAAAAACTGATCTTTACCGATGTGCACTTTAACATGAGCGTCGGGTTGCAAACAGATAATGAGCGAGAGCGGAAGAAAGCAACTACTGTATATGGTATGGCTCAAAAGATTTGTCCAATTCGGCAGTCATGGGGCGAAGCAGTTCCGATAAGCTTCGACTTAAAGTTCGTTTAAACAAACTCTTTTTCTATTTTTTTTCCTTTAAAAATAAAAAAAGGTTTATGGATAAAATTTAGTTTAGATCAGCTGCCCTGAGGCCGAAGTTTATGAGTGAAATATTGCCAACTAAAGACATTGAAGCTATTCGTAATCGATATGTTCTGGGTAAGGATAAGTGTGAAGGTTCCAATCACTTTCTAAGAATAAAAATTCCGAACGGTCGCCTAACCGCTGAACAGTTTAGAGAAATCGCAAATCTATCTCAAGAATACGGTAAAGGATATGCCGAAATCACCGATCGACAAAATACCCAATTACACTGGATAGACTCCCAAAAAGCACTAAACATTTTCTCAAGGCTTGAAAAGATAGGGTTTTCTACAGATCATGGCGGACAGGGAATCCCAACAGCTCATGGTGGCGACGTACGAGCTGTAGTAAGCTGCCCAGCTGCAGGCCTAGACAAGGATGAGTTGGTTGATCCGTGGCCAATAGTAAAACAACTTGATAGGTTCTTTAACGGCAACAAAGATTTTCTTGACTTACCAAGAAAATTCAAAATTTCGATCTCTTCATGCCTGCTAAACTGCGGCAACCATGAAATGCAGGACTTGTCATTTGTAGCGGTGATGCAGACATCTGGGCGCATAGGTTTTGCAGTTTGTGCTGGAGGAACTATTGCCGCTGTGCCTCAACTTGCTAAGCCTTTAGATGTAATAGTGCAACAGGAGGAAATACTTGATGTTGCAAGGTGCGCTGCTGAGGTTTTTAGGGATTTCGGAAGCAGAGAAGTTAAGGCAAAGGCTCGTTTTCGATGGCTAGTCGAGGCATGGGGCGTGGAAAAGCTAAGAAAAACTCTTGAAGAAAAAATGGCTAAAACGCTTCAACCTTATACAAATGCCAATTTAGAGTATTTCAAGGCTGAGCACGAAGGTGTTCAACCACAAAAACAGAAAGGTTACTCATTCATTAACATACCAATTTCTAGTGGCATCTTAGATAGCGAAAAAATGGAAAGAATCGCCAAAATCTCTGAGAAATTTGGAAATGGAGACCTGCGTCTGACTCCCTACCAGAACATAATTCTTGCCGGTATCCCAGATTATTCAGTAGACAAAGCAACAAAGGCTCTCGAAGAGATTGGATATCAATTAGAAAGCCCATATCTGAGATGGACCACGATTGCTTGTGCAGGCAACTTTTGTGGTAAAACAATTGACCATCCCAAGAACCGGGCAAAGGAAAGCATGGATTACCTTGAGAAAAACTTTGGAGACAGCCTCAAAAAGGTAAATTTGCAAATCAGCTTTAGCGGTTGCCCAAATGGATGTGCTCGGCACCTTATTGCTGATGTCGGGTTGCAGGGTACCGCATTGAATATTGAAGGAAGAAACGTTCCGGCTTACAATATTTACCTCAGAGAACCGCCTAAAAAGTCCCCTACCTTGGGGAAGCTAATTCAACGCGGAATCAACGCCGAACGAGTTAAACTTACTTTAGCTAACCTAGTTGAAGCATACCTAAACAGCGGATCAAAGGTAACCTTTAGCGAATATTATAGCACAAAAGGACAAGAAGAAATTCAGAAAATAATCAATTCAAACTCAACCTGTAGTTAGCTAAAAGCTGTGACTTAGTCCATAAGGGCTTGGACCCAAGGCTTTTATTTGCGTATGGTGTGGGTAGCCCCTATTCTAACAAGTAATGATCGAGGAATAAAAATGGAAGACTATAGCGACCGAGTTAAATTCTTTATGTCAGAAGAAAGGAAACAATGGCATAATCCAGAAACGATCTTAAAAAATGTCGGTGTTATCAAGGGAATGACGATGGCTGATCTGGGCTCTGGACCTGGTTTTTTCACAATACCAATGGCTAAGGCAATTGGCGAAAAAGGTCTAGTATATGCCGTTGACAGCAATGTTTCTATGTTGAATGCCTTGAAAGAAAACATTGCCAGGTCGGGTGTCGACTCTAAAATTATTGAAATCATAAATAGCGATGTCTCCCACACGGGGATTCCTAAAGGTTCTGTTGATATTGTCCTCTTTGCCAATGTTCTTCATGAAGTCCAAGATAGGGAGGCTTTCTTTCAAGAGGTCAGGCGTATATCTAAACCAACGGCATATATTGTTGATGTTGACTGGAAGAAGATAAAAACAGAACATGGACCGCCATTAAAAGAACGGCTCTCTGAAGATGAGGCCAAACAAGTTCTTTTAGAGAACGGCTTTAGTGTTATAAGGCAGACAGATGCGGGTCCTTACCATTATGAGCTAATATGCAAGCCAACGGGTTCCTAAGAATTGACTGGTCAGATTGAAAATTGCCTGTTATAGGGTCAGACACGGATAGTTCAGAGAAGCATGTAGACGACGCTTTAAATGTTGATGTTGCAAAAGGTTTGACGTCTGATCAGGTTAAGGAAAGACAAAGGCGTTATGGACTCAATGAAGTAGCGGAAAAACAGCCAAACCCTGTTTTGGCTTTTGCGAAGAAGTTCTGGGGCTTAACTGCTTGGATGCTTGAAGTTGCTATAGTGCTTTCTTTTGTTTTAGGCAAATACTTGGACGTCTATATAATAACCGCCCTGTTGCTTATAAACGCAATTTTAGGGTTCATCCAAGAACGGCAAGCTACACGAGCCGTTGGAGCTCTTAAACAGAGGCTTCAATTAAAAGCACGTGTTTTGCGGGATGGTGTATGGCAGACTTTGAATGCTGCTGAGGTTGTACCGGGCGATGTTATAAGGGCTCGATTAGGTGACTTTGTTCCCGCAGATTTCAAAATTCTTGATGCTGAAGCCACAGTTGACCAGTCAGCCATAACCGGCGAATCCCTTCCTATTGATAAGAAAACTGGCGATATTGTTTACTCTGGGTCGCTTGTTAGGAAGGGTGAGGTTACAGGTGTTGTCAACGCGACTGGCATTCATACGTATTTTGGTAAGACGGCTCAGCTTGTTCAGTTAGCCAAGCCTAAGTTGCACATGGAAGAGGTTATTTCCAGCCTCATGAAGTGGCTTCTTGTTTTAGTTGTTTCCTTGCTTGTTATTACCGCTGTAGTTTCTTGGGTTAGAGGAGTAAACCTCTTAGATGTAGTATCCCTGGCGCTGGTTTTGCTTGTGTCTGCAATTCCAGTAGCTTTGCCAACCATGTTTACGATTACTATGGCGTTAGGCTCATTTGAACTTGCAAGAAAGGGCGTATTGGTTACTCGGCTTAGTGCGTCTGAAGATGCTGCGCTCATGGATGTGTTGTGCGCCGATAAAACAGGAACAATCACCGAAAACAAACTATCAATAGCCGACATCGCTGAGCTGAATAAACACACAAAAGATGATGCTCTCATATTTGGCGCTTTAGCTTCCCAAAAAGCGAATCAAGATCCAATTGACCTAGCATTCTTTACTGCTCTTGAAGATAAGAAAATCAAGTTAGACGAGTACAAGCAGAAGAAATTTATTCCCTTTGACCCTTCCACGCGCAAAACGGAAGCGATTGTTGAGAAAAAAGGTGAGACCTTTAGGGTTATCAAAGGTGCAGTGTCGGCAGTAATGCAAGCTTGCGGCGCCAAAGAAGATGAAAAAGCAACCATTGAGCAGAAAATGGATGTTTTGGCAAATAAAGGCTACAGGGTTATGGCTGTGGCCATTGGCGCAGACGAGTCCGCATTGGAGATGGTTGGTTTAGTTGGGCTTTATGACAAGCCACGGAAGGACTCTGCGAAACTGATTGCTAAGCTACGATCTCTGGGAATTTCGGTTAAAATGCTCACAGGTGATTCACTGCCTATTGCTAAGCAAATAGCGCAAGAAGTGGGTTTAGGCGATAAAGTTTCGCGTATGGCGGACGTTGAGAGCACCAGAAGCCAAGACGGTATGGTTGCAGCTGAAGTCGTTGATAAAAGCGATGGCTTTGCTGAAATTTATCCGGAAGGCAAGTACCGTATTGTCAAAGGCTTGCAGGCAGAAAAGCATGTTGTTGGAATGACTGGCGACGGAATAAACGACGCCGCCGCATTAAAGCAGGCGGAGGTTGGAATAGCCGTTAGCAACGCTACGGATGTAGCCAAGGGTTCAGCCAGTGTTGTTTTAACTGAAGAAGGTTTATCCAACGTTGTAAATTTAGTTGTAACCGGCAGAATGATTTATCAGCGGATATTAACTTGGATTTTTAATAAGATAGTAAAAACTTTCCAAGTAGTCCTATTTGTTATCATTGCGTTTCTACTTACTGGCTTGTTCGTTGTTAGCGCTTTCCAAGTGGTTTTACTGCTTTTCTTGGTGGACTTTGTCACCATTTCTCTTTCAACTGATATTGTACGACCATCGGAAAAACCTGAAACATGGAATATTACGCCTCTTGTTAAGGGCGCTACAATACTAGGGGTTGCAAGTGTTCTTGAGTCTCTGGGGCTGCTTTATTTGGGACTTAATTACTTGGGGCTTTCAAATACTGCGGCATTAAATACTTTCTCGTTTGACATGTTACTATTCGGCGGATTATTCACTATCTTTGTTGTTCGGGAAAGAGGTAATTTCTGGAGGTCAAAACCAAGCCGACCGCTTCTAATTGCAATAATCGCAGACATTGTCATTTCATCGATTATTTCAATTACAGGAATTCCTGGTTTAGCACCGATATCACCCATAAACGTCGTGATCGCGTTGGCATGGTTCTTTGCGTTTGGGCTATTGGTAAATGACCAACTGAAAACTCATTTACTCAAGAAGCCAATTTAATAACAGAAGTAGAATCTTCCTCTGCTGGTTAGGTAACGAAAGAAAGACCAGAGCAATAAATGTTAATTCTCTTTTATTGATTAACCATCAAGCATCATAGCGCTTCGAATCAAAGTAACAGGTGTAGCTATAGCGGAAAACATCTCCACTGGCCACTCCAACTGCGGAATTCATCATCATTTCACCAAAAGCCGTACTGAAAAAACCCGGAACAAAACACCAAAAATAATAAGAACAGAAAAACAAGATTTTCTCATAGAAAATGACCAACAAAAAATAGTTTGGGGCAACTCATAAACTTACCCCCAATTAGTTACAACCATGCGCGTTCATGTTGTTTCAGTGGAGGCTTCTACTATTTTCTTGATCTCTGCGTTCAAAGTGTCTGGTAGGCCAAGTATGCCCACATCCATGAAACCGCGTATGATCAGCGAAACAGCTTGGTCACGCGACAGTTTTCGTGTCATGAGATAGGTAATTTCTTTTTCCGAGATTTTTCCAACTGCTGCCTCATGAGTTATCTCTACGCCCTTCTTTTTTGCGATTAATTCAGGTATAGATTCCATGAACGACTCGTTATCCATAAGCAATCCGCGGCACTCTAGATGACCTTTGCAATCTGTACTGTCGCCTTCTATCAAGCCTCTGATAATCATTTTTGAGCCTTCACGTGAGATGGCGCGGCTAATCATCTCTGCCTTGCTTCCTTTTCCAGTCAGAACGGCCTTTGATCCAATATCCAGCTGCGAATTCTTGTGACCGTATAAGATGCTGTTGAAGCTTACCCGTGAGTCGTCGCCTTTGCAGTATGCTGCAGGATACATTTGAATGTCCCTGACTGGACGCATGCACACGTAGTTCGATACGAATGTGGCTTTTTCAGCTATTTCGGCGACGCTTCTCGGTCGCACCAGCGTGTTTTCGCTCCATTGATGAATCATTGTAAAGTTAAGCATAGCACCTTTTTTGACGTAAATTTCGGATATGCCCAGATGCGACACGTTTGCAACCGTTGAGTGCTGAAGACAACTGGTGATTATGTGTGCATTTGAGCCTTCCTCAGCGATTATGATGTTGTGCACTCTTTGTTCAAGGTTCTTCTGCGTGATCATGAGGCATGATTGAAGAGGGAACTCCACTTCAGCGCCTGGAAGAACCCGTATGAAGTAGCCACCGCTGTAATCTTCAGCCACTCTTTTGGTGTACTCGTCCTTGTTCTTGTCAACGATTTTCCACATATAATCGTTGAGCCCGGAATACTTTTTTAGAGCTGCTTTAATATCCATAAGCTCAATTTTTCCTTCAAAAAGCTGGTTAACTGTTGCCTGAACTGTCGTCTGGTCCAAGTGGAAAAAGGAGCCGGATCGGTTCTTGTCGTTTGATTCAATGCCAGCTTTCTGTGCTTCTTCAAGAATTTTATGCGGTAGTTTTGTCAATTCATTCTCTTTTGTCATTTTTCCAGCTCCCAACTACTCTTCTTCTACAGGCTACGCATTCTTCATAACCCACCTTCTTAATATCCTCATAAATGCTCATTGGATGGGTGAAACAGTGAAACTGGCCATCTAGAAGAATGCATCCGTACTTCGCTTTGACATATTCCAGTATGTCGCCCTTGTGAGTTATCACTAAAGCTGAGCTTCCGCTACTTTCTACGTAGCGCTGAATTTCAGTGGCAATCAGCTTCAGGCTTTCTACGTCTACGCCCGAGTCAGGCTCGTCTAGAAGGAGAAGCTTAGGTTTAAGGAAAATCAACTGAAGAATTTCGGAGCGTTTTCTTTCGCCGCCGGAGAAGCCAACGTTGAGGTCTCTGTTCAAGAAGTCGGTTAATCTAAATGCTTCAATAAGTCGCTGTTCTTCAGTAGTCTTGCCAAGGCATAGCTTCAATAAGTCTGCGAGCTTCACGCCGGTGATTTCAGGGGGATTTTGGAAGCTGACCGCCATACCAAGTTTCGCCCTTTCCTCCACGGTCTTTGTGGTAATATCTGTTCCATTGAACAAAATTGTTCCTTGAGTTACTTCGTAGGTGGGAAGTCCCATAAGTGCACTTATGAGCGTGGTTTTTCCAGAACCATTAGGTCCGAAAAGAATGTGACTCTCACCGCTCTTAAGGCTAAAAGTCACGCTCTTGAGAATAGGCTTTCCCTCAACTTTCACAGTCAAATCTTTGACTTCAAGAATATCCATGACAATCATAGAGCATAGCTTAACCATAGAAAATAAACTTTTTGAGTTAACGCAACCTCATCTTATTGAAAGAACTGAGACAAATATCCTAAATTTGCACTTTGCACTGTACATGATGGAGGTAGTCTCAGCAATAGCTCCAGCGCGCAGCCTTGTCCCGATAATGCCTAACGCGCAAAAAAGTTGTAACTGCTTTTTAAGTTTGAATTTATAAAATGCAAAAGTCGCATTTTGGCGCTCGCGCTGGCTTTTTCAGGCAAAGGGTTTATCGTTAATTCTAACAGACCTGCAAAAAGAGCAGAAGCAGTAACTCTTCTAAAAGAATCTTGCTGCCGCCTATTTTCATTTACGCGCGCTTTGGAGTTGTATGAGAGGCTGATGGAAATTGAGTAACATAACCTCTTCGAAGATGTAGATTTTATATTTAACAAACGCATATGGCTAACTAAAAGCAATCCGCATGGTAATTCCAATGATTGACACGGCAAATCTCACAAAAAAATTTGGGGACCTGACCGCTGTCGACAATCTCACTTTGCACGTCGACGAAGGCGAGGTTTTCGGTTTCCTTGGACCAAACGGCGCAGGGAAAACAACAACTGTCAGGATGCTTTGCTGTCTAATATCAAAGACCAGTGGAAGCGCCCAAATAGGCGGGTACCCAATAGGCAACAAGGAAGATTCGCTGAAAATCCGCAAAATCATCGGGTTAGTGCCTGATAACGTGGGGTTATCTGAAAATCTTACCGCATACGACAACCTAGACTTTTACGGAAAAATATACGACTGCTCAGACGCCCAAAGAAAAGAGAACAATAAGCGTTTTCTTGAGATGCTGGGGCTTTGGGACAAAAGAAATGTTTTGGCAGGGACCTTTTCCAAGGGCATGAAACAAAAACTCGCCATAGCCCGGGCATTAATTCATGAACCGCAAGTCCTTTTCATGGACGAGCCTACTGCAAATTTAGATCCTGAGGCTGCGAAAACAGTCAGAGAGTTCATTCTTCAATTGAAAAAAGAGAAGAAGACAATCTTTCTAAACACCCACAACCTTGACGAGGCGCAGAGAATCTGTGACAGGGTAGCAATAATGAATACGAGCCTTAGGGCAATTGGTACTCCGCAGGAACTTGAAAGGTCCGTTAGCGGCAGAAAGACAGTTATTGGATTGGAACAGCAAGTGAACGATGCGGTTTTGGCGGCACTGAAAAAACTAGCGCTCAAGAACCTGTCAAGTGAGAGCGACACGGTAACATTTGATGTGGAAGATCCAGACAAGGAAAATTCGCCAGTTGTAGAGGCTATAATAAAGGCGGGCGGTCATGTCCGATCAATCAATGTGGTGGGCTCAACTTTGGAAGATACCTATCTAAAACTTGTGAGGAAATAAATATGCGAGTCTCAAAGGCGTGGATTGTAGCAACCAGGGACTTTAAGATATTTAGGCGAGTAAAAAACGTCTGGTCCTCAATTATTATTTTCCCAGTTGTTATCTCAGTCCTGTTTCCGGTGGTACTGGAATATTTAAAATTAAGGGGGAGCCACGGACTCGCCGCGCCGAGTGTGCTTCCAAATCTGCTTAACTCCTTTTCCTTCTTTTTAGTTATAGGAGCCGCATACGTTCCCTTAGGGATTGCCTCCTACAGTATAGTGGGAGAGAAAGTCGAGAAAAGCCTGGAACCGCTTCTAGCCACGCCCCTTACTGACGGAGAAATACTGCTTGGAAAAGCCATTTCCGCAATTATTCCAACTTTAATAGCAATGTATACGGCTGCAGCAGTCTTCATGGTGGGCATCGATGAAGTCACTTTCCATACGCTTGGCTACTATTATTTTCCAAACTGGAATATCGCCACTTTGCTCCTGGTTCTGATGCCGGTCGCCATTGTTATGAGTGTTCTATTCGCCGTCATTGTTTCATCGCGAGTTAATGATGTGCGTAGCGCTAGCAGTTTTGGGATTTTTATTCTCTTCCCACTTCTGGGCATATACCTTCTCAGCGAGACAAGCATAATAACTCTTAACGTAAGCGGCCTGCTCATAATCTCAGGGGTCCTCTTAGCGGTTGATGTGGCGCTTTTCTTTGTTAGCACAAAAACTTTTCGACGAGAGGAAATACTAACAAGGTGGAAGTAGCAAAGTTAGAGGAGGGGGTTCAAAAAAATGACAAAAGCCAAGTTTGAAATAGGAGAGACTGAAAAACACACTATTGTTGTTAATGCGAGCGCGCTTCTAAAATACATCAAGATAGAAGTGGATGGCGAAAAAGTCGTTAATGAAGCAAACTTTCAGCCATTGGCAAAGAAGTTCCAGTTGGACGTGGGGAATTCCGAAAAGCATCATTTGGAAATCAGCGCTGGACCGTTCTCGCCTATCACACTATTCGTAGACGGAAAAGAAGCCCAAAAAAACTGAAACTGCATCGCCAGCGCGAAAGGTTAGTAAACTAAACAGCTTCTCCTCCACACAATATCGGGACAGGGCAGCACGCTAAGTGGAAATATCTAAACTTAGATACTAAAAATGGAGGTGAGAGTAACGAGTGAAGTAGCAGTTGTGATAATTGTCGTTGTAACTATTGCTCTTATGTTGATAGGTTATTTCCTTATAGGACCCCCGGGTAACCGCAGATGGAATAGAAATAAATGAGAAAAATTATTACTGGACCGTTCTCGTCTCCCAAAGTCACTGTAGATGGCAAACTCGCTCAAAAAGCCCGAAAGTTCGTCGCTAGCCCAAAAGGTTGAAATTTAACCAACTAACCGATAATCTTTTCCGGTGTAAATATCGGAAAAAGGCAGCGCGTTCTAAAGTGGAAGTAACTAAGATGGATGGTATATCTACTGGCTGAATTTGGCGGGGGAGCTCTATCTCCAGGCTATTGAGTTCGCCCCTTCATCCAAAAGTTGTGGTGAGCGGCTTTCTAGCATGACACGTAAACGAGGACAACGAAACCCTAAACGCAATAAATGAGGACCAATAGCAGAGAAATTTATGCTTGGATTCGAGCCTGAAGCGGTTTGAGTCTCTACCGGACTCAGTCCTCAGCAGGGATGGGCCGTACTAAATAACGCAGTTTCATAATAACAAAAATAGCAATTAGTCAATTAGTCCACAATTATGAAGCGCGCTAATGGTATTTTTCCTCAAATTTACAGCAAAATGAGTGGGAGAATGGGCCGGACCGGATTCGGACCGGCGACCTTCTGCACGTCAAGCAGATGTCCTAACCAGGCTAGACGACCGGCCCACATGTGCTTAATTTTTACAGTGTTTTCCTATATAGCGCTTCGTCTTTTTCACTGTAATGCATATTCAAAATTCTCGCTTCTATTAATCTATTTCTTAATTGTGATAATTATAAAATATTTCTTGGACAAATTGTTGCTTAGCATAATATATGTTTTAAGCCACTTATTACATATATGTGATAATTCAGGATGAAAAGGCTATGGCAACCGATGAAGTGCTCTCTTTACTCGTTGATTTCGTAAACAAAAACTCCAACGTTGCCGACATTCAATGGGATCGACGTATGAGTCCAAGGTTGCATTTTAATCCATACTCCGAAAATTATGAGGAACGGAAAACTATAGCCCACTACTTTCTACTGGCTGCATCTATACTTGATGATACAGTGGTAGGTTACCCTGAAAACGGACGAATGCTACTAGGTTATCTTCATGAAGCTTTTGGCAACAGCCTTTTAGAAATTAAAAAAGCACATATTTTTGAAGAAGAAATCGTGAAATCTGATTTTTATTATGATTTGGGTCCCAATAAAAAAGCGGCATCAGAAATATTGACTTCTATCAACACATTTGTTAAAACCAAAACAGAAAAAAACTTGTTAAAATACGCTCAAAGATTTAGTAAGCCCAAGGATTTCATAGGGGACACTGCACAAAACATCAAAGCATTTGGTGGGCCTCATATAGATAAGGCGTGGATTTATATGCGGTGGATGGTGCGTCCTCAACCTGACCTGCAAATCTTCGACCATTTTTTGCCAGAAGATCTCTATGTTCCATTGACCAAGGAAAACGCGAACGTAGCAGCGAGCTTAGGTATAATAAACTCAGCTTCGCCTTCGCTTTGGAGAGACGAACGGACAGCGGCAGATGCGAGGCAAAAAATAACTGAATTTGCAAAACAGCTCTTTCCAAAAGACCCTGCGAAGGTCGATTATCCCTTTTTCCTCCTAGGAAGATGGCTTAGACAAAAAACACTAAACCGGTACACGTTGAAAACAGCACTTGATTTTCTTGATCGTATGCAAAAAATAACTGGGCAGTCCCAAGCTTATTACCAAAAAATGAGCCGTTACAAGAGTGGATGGGAAAAGAAAACTGCCCTCACCCTTTTGAAAATGCACATCCCATATGGTTATGAAACAATTAGTTTTCCTCTGCCGAATAACGAGGTTTATACTCCTGACTTTATCCTAGAAAAAAAACTTCAAGGAAGAAAAATAGTTCTTGAACCACACTTTGAAATGACAAAAAAACAAGCCCAAAAATACTCACTATTCAAAAGGACATACGGTCACGAATTTCTTTTAATTCTTCTGCTGAAAAATGATTTAATTCCCATGTATCATCAACGAAAGATATTGACTGACGATGTATGCGATGATGTTTGGCCGATTGAGTTCATTCATCTGTTGGCTGAGAAGATCCGAAGAGGTACATACGGCGAGTAGCATCCAACGAAACCATTTTTAGCGTAGTTAATTAGGCAGTGTAACTTCGTATTGCTGACGGCACAATGGCACAGGCCAATTTCAAACCACTAGTAGTCTGGCTTATTCTCAATGGAAAACCAGAAGAAGCGCTCACACTTCTGGCGAAAAGCTACAAAGTGAATGTTCCTAAACTAAAAGTAGGTCTACCAAAAGGACACAAGATTAAGGCGTTCGGCTGTTACACCTCTGGGAACGAAACCATTTCAGTTCTAAACAGCGACGTTTTGGTTAATCCCTTTGTTATTCTGCATGAGTTTTATCATCATCTGCGCAGTAAAGCCGTGGATAAAATGCACAGGGGCACAGAGAAAAACGCTGACAAATTTGCCATAGAATTTATTGAAGCCTACAGAGCCTACGCGCTTAGAGGAACGGTTACTCCTTAGTTACCTCTATTGGCAATTTTTCTCTACAAGCATTGTACACGACAACATCCTGCTCGTTTGCATAAGGATAGCCTACAATCATGAGGATGCGCCCGAAGAAATGGTTAAAATCCACGTCCGAAGGCGTTTTGTTACCTGAGGGATGCGAATGCACAGTACCCACTAAAGAGAAATCCATCGGCAACAAATGAAGCTGATAATTAGCAAATCCATGCCCATAAGTAGCCAACGGCGGAACAATAAGGTCAACAATACGAACAACATCCTTAACCTTCTTACCTCTAAGAAGCAAAATTGTCTCCCGTGGGTAAAGCCGTTTTGCCCCCTCAAAAATTGAATCCAACAACTCCTGACTCATGGAGACAGCTGTAGTTTTTGCCATGAACGCCCATACGTTTACGGCTTTATTACCTTTACTGAGTTCACTAAGGAAAAACAGAAATAAACAACCGGCCTCATTACACTAAAAAGAGCCGGGATGGCAGAGTGGTTAACGCGCGGGCCTTGAGAGCCCGTGGACCTTCTGGTCCGCATGGGTTCGAATCCCATTCCCGGCGCCAAACCTTGCGAGCTTACAAGCTTTTCTCTGAAGGTATCTTTGATAGGTCAGGATGGGTGCTCATTGGTTTTCTGTTTCTATTAATTTCCTGTCTTTCAACTTTAAAGGAAAATTAAAGTGCGTTTTTCGGTTTCTGCGAACGACGGTTATTATTTCAACTATGGTTAACGCGGCAACTGCGTAAAGCGGAATCCAATCGTACGGGTACATTTGCGAGGCGATGTTTCCGTTAACTTCTGTTTTCAAGAATGCAAAACCTATTCCAAAGTAGAAGAAAAAGGGCAAATTGGTTGCCAGAAGAAACGAAACTGTGGCTGTAATGAACTGAAATATTTTTTGCCTGTTGTACCATAGAAGCAGTGGGAGCGCCACAAGCGCAACACGCGGATCGAATGCACCAAACGCGAACATAAATGCTGAGAGCCATGGTTTTTTGGAGAACGCGAAGTATAAAGCGCTGATCAGAAGGATGGTTTGAAGTACGTGGGCATTTACTGTGACATATCCGGTATAGTAACTTGGTGAGAAAGACTGGGCATTTAAGCTAATGGCGGCTGAATTTATCGAGAGAGAAGGCAAGGGATCAATTAAAACGATGATTGCTGCGACCGCGCCGAGAGCTAGGCTTTTGTCTTTAACAATCTTGTAGACAAAGAAAGCCAAGGCTGGAATTAAAGCAAGTTGTACAAAGTCAAAAGCGGTAAGAGCGTTCTGGTAGCTTAAGGCTAGAAATGGCACAAAAAGTATCAAGAAAGAAGGAGTATACTTGAAGGTTTGGACATGGGGAAGAATTTGGTAGTCTCCCGGCTGGGGACCTCCAGCATAGATTTGGGTTGGATTATGGAACAATCTCCATTCCCCGATGTAGTATGCCGAAAAATCTCTCGCATAAGTGGCTGATTCTGGCTTAAACGTTTCAGGATATGCAAAGCAAAAGGAAATTACATTCAACGCCACCGCTATTAGGATGACTACAATAATTTTCTGTTTTTCGGATAGCCTTTGTCTCATTAGTTTTCTCCATGTTTTATGGCTAAGAGTAATGCCTTGAGGAAACTTATTTGACTAACGATTTATTTTTTGCCCCACAAACACATAATCTGGTTCCGTATTTCGAGAAAATGCTCTATATCAAGCTTGCTGGCTTTAGCGTATATGGAAGTTAATGAAGCCTCAGGAACCAGTATTTTAAAGGAAAAATAAGGCTGTGAGCTGAGGGAAATTCGGTGCTTCACCACCGTTTTCCAATTCAAAACGCATAAAGCTTCGCTTTACCCTTCTCAAGAGTTTCTATGTTTCATGGGCACGAACAATAGGGTTGTAGGCGTCTTGAACCAGATAGGAGCTTTTTTCGTTTTTACCTATTTGGTTTTTTGCTTGTTTCTGTTGGCATTTTGCCATAGAAGTAGCCTCTTTATTATCGATTATAAAGATAAAAAATGAAGAATTAGTAGTGGTATGTAATTGTCAAAGTTGAGTTGTTAACAGTATCAGTCTGGTCTGTGTTGCCGATTCTGACTCCCACTTTGCCTGATAGGACTGGGAATGTTGCGGTTCCAGATTTGGCTAATGTTATGTTCTGGTCGAATTTGATTCCGTTACTAGACCAAATTGTTTGAACGTAGGTTGTGTTTGACGTTGACGTTGCTTGAACTGCAATATATCCAGCGTATGATAACGTGTCGTTAAAAGCAACCGCCCAAGTGTTGTGGCCTTGAGGTATCGCCTTTTGAGAAACTAAGGATTCTGACGAGTTCATTATTGCAACATTATGCCAACTGGCTATTATAGCATTTGCAGTGGCATTTGCGGCATTTGCAGTGGCATTTGCCTCTGATAAATCCTGCTCTAAAGCCGCAATTTTCCCTGCATAGTTTGATGCATTAATAGTTGAAAGCTGATCTTGTAGATTAGTGATGTTTTGTTCCAACGCGTTAATTGAATTATCTTTCTCTGTTATTTGTGCCTTCAAATCTGAATTGTTTGCATTTGGCATGTAAAATGCAATTACACCAACTAAACTAGCGGCAAGAAGAACGCAGATTATTGCTAAAGAGACGACTTTCATGTTCCTTTTCTCTACTGGTGGGGGCGGCGGTAAAGGGAGAGCCGCATTTTCAAAATTGTTTTTTTGTCTCATTTCCTTTCTTTCCACTTTTTCTTAAGTGTAGATGTTTTTTTCTATAAATAACTTTTTCCATATTTGATCCAAACCTTTACCAGAATGCATCAAAGCAGTGTTAGATAGTTAAATCATCTTTGCTGAAACGTTTTCCTAGTACTTGATGCTTAGATACAGCAGTATGGTTAATGCGACGAACTCGAACATGCCTGGTAGAAACGCGAATGGCCCAAGTCCATAAGCTCTAAATCCGAATGGCGCTGTTATAAAGGGACTTGATGTCATGTTTTGTACTAGGAAGACTAAAGCAAAAATTATGAGTCCGATTGTAAATGGGGAACGCGTTTTGATGTAGATACTAAAGTAAATTAGTGTTAAGATTGCTAAGAGCGCTATATTGATTGTAGAGATTATTGTATTTGCAACATAAAAATACTCGAAATCGCCTGGAACAAAACCGCCGGGTGGTGGAACTTGTCTTTGTTGAAAACCGGGAATATGCTGCTGACGCAATACTAGTGCCCAAAAAGCTGCAATAATAGCGACTGCTACCAAGATCCCAATTATTAATCCAAATTTTAATCGTTTATTCATTTGATTCTCCATTTTGTCTTTCTCCTTTTTCTACTTTTTCCCGATTTTCTTCATAATCTCCTCAAACATTAAATAATTATCTTCCATAGTCTGTGTCAAAAAATATGTTGCACCATACCTGTCACCGATAGAAGTGATTATTTTGTTTTTTTCTAGAACGTCGAGGTGATGCCTCATTGTTTTATAATCCATCTTCAGTGACGTCGCTAGTTGATTTGCGTTCTGTGGGGTTTCCTTTAATGCCTCGATTATTTTTGCACGGGTTGGTCCGCCTCGCGTGCCAGCGATTAGCCATCCTAGCAAGTATTTTAGCGAACGGATATTTGCAGACATCTGTTAAGCTCACGTGCTTGAAGAGATTCTTTGTCACTGTTAATCTGGCTGAAGTAATAAATGTGTTCTTTCTAAAATTACTAAAATTGCAGGTTTAGGTTAAAATTAGGAATCAATTCAATAAGTAAACTCATCCATTTTTTTATATTTATACATATCCATATTTTAAGAATAAAATTCCTGATTGCTTAAGGGATTATGGTTAGATTTGGGTGAGATTTTGATAAATTGTTTAATAACACTTCAGCAGTATGCAGGGAAAGGCAATCAAGAAGAGAATAGAAAATAGAAAAGGCCATAAGCCCAATGACTGCCCAAATAAAATTCCCTTCAATTCTCTTTTTGGTTGCCTTTTAAAATAAAATATGAAAGGTGTAAAATATGGGAATCGTAAGTAGAGCGGTAAGAAATATTTCAAGAAGAAAAATGCGAGCGTTATTAGTAATTATTGCTTTAGGTTTTGCTTTGTCAATCATGATTTCAATTCCTGCAGGTGTTTTGGCTAATCAGAAGGCAGCAAACACGGTGTCATCAAACTTAAGCAACGTTATTAGCCAAACTGGAGCATCAATTAACCAAACATTAACTCAAATAGATTGTAGCCTTGCGCCAAGTTTTTCAGGATTCGGTTTCACCCCACGAAACAGTACGTCTGGCGGTGGCTATACACTTGGTCAATATGGTGGCGGTGGCACGTCTGGCGGTAGCGGCTTTACGCCTGGTCAATTCGGCGGTGGCACTGTAGGCGGTTATTTTGGTGGTGGCGCATTTAGCGGTGGTCGAGCAAGTCCTATGAACGAGACCCTATACAGTGATATTAATAGTAATATCTCCGGGATTGCAGCTGTTGAGCCTATATTGCAAGCTTCTGAAGGGAATAACGTAACTAGAAACCTGGATTTTAACGGATATTCGCGAACCATTACGACTCTCGATGTCGAGTACACGATTGAAGGGGTTCCTCTGACTTCTTATTTCGTTGGCAACTATCCAATTCTGCCGACAAACATAACGGCTGGAAGTAACTTACAGGTAGGCGTTAGCGGGGATGTCTTGCTTAGCGAAAACAACTCAGCGTACTTTGGAGCTGGAGTAGGCGACGCAGTTACCATTTTAGGTCAGAGCTTTACGGTGGTAGGTATCTACAGTCCATCATCAGTTTCGGACACGCAAACATTATACATGAGCCTATCCGAGGCTCAAGCATTAACAAACAATACAGGATACATAACGAGTCTTACAGTCTTTGCCCAAAACAGCGGCGATGTTTCGGCGGTAGCTAGCGCCATAAGTGCATTGCATCCAGAGCTTACAGTTACTACAGCTCAATCTCGCGAAAGCGCACTTTCAACTGAGGAATCAACCTATACTACTGAGTTGGCGAATGCGAACGCATCTGATAGTCAGACAAATTCAACTGCAATCGAAGAAATTGTTGTGGTGGTTTTAGCAACAAGCTTGATAGTGTTATTTGTCATGCTCTATACTGTCAAGGAGAGAACCAAAGAGATTGGCACGCTTAAAGCAATAGGCTTTAGCAACTCTACAGTGATGAGCCAATTTATGCTTGAAGGCGTTCTCTTAAGTATGATTGCAGGTGTCGTTGGCATTGCAATAGGCAGCATAGCAGCACCCACGATTGCATCACTTCTGCTTCCGAGCGTTGGCGCAGGTAGCAGAACTGCAGGCGCTGTGGTCGTTTCAGGCACTACGAGATTCGGTGGATTAGCAGTGGCGACGTTGACTCCTGAGCTTGTACTGTTGGGTTTCGGTGTAGCTATCCTGCTTGGGACATTAGGAAGTCTATATCCTGCTTGGAGAGCAGCAAAAATAAGACCAGCAGAGGCAATGAGATATGAGTAAATCAGTACTACAATCAGCTAAACCAGTGCCTCAAGCAGTACCACAATCAGGTAAACCAGTCCTACAATTAGAAAACCTGAGCAAAACATATACGCTTGGCAAACGCGACGTTCCAGCCTTGTCAAATCTGAATCTTATAGTGAACGCTGGCGAGTTTGTGGCAATCATGGGACCATCAGGCTCTGGCAAAACTACGCTGTTAAATGTTATTGGCTGCATTGATAAGCCAACTAAAGGTAAAGTTCTACTAGACGGTATTGATGCTTCAGCGCTCCCAGAAAATCAGTTATACAAGATTAGACGAGACAAGATGGGCTTTGTATTTCAGACCTTCAATCTGTTACCATACCTAAACGCTAGAGAAAATGTCGAGTTACCCATGGAAGGACGAGGCAAATCAAAAAGCGAACAAAAGAAACGAGCAAGCGAACTCTTAGCAATGGTTGGCCTTTCAGGAAGAGAAGAACATAGACCACAACGTCTCAGCGCTGGAGAGCAGCAACGTGTAGCTATTGCACGAGCATTAGCAAATAGCCCTGCCATAATTCTTGCTGATGAACCTACTGGAAACTTGGATAGCGAGAATAAGCAAGGAATCATTAAGCTGCTGGCAAACCTCAACCTTACGCAAGGCACCACAATAATCATGGTTACGCATGACAGTCAAGCTGCACGCAATACAGAACGGATGCTTCTTCTCAAAGACGGAAAAATAGTTAAAGAGATGCAAGGCCTGCACTTAAATAAAAAGAACCAGACATGCCCACATTGCGGAAGCCGCATTCAAATCAATGACGATAAATGTCCCGCCTGCAAAAAGCCAATCTATGCAAGCGATGAACTCTTCTCATCCTAAAATGCCAAATAATAAACCTTCAAAAACCCTTCAGTTTTTTTAAATTTTTGTGGATTTTTTTATGGAAACTTCTATCTCAACTATTCTTCCATTTCCGCAGCCTCAAAAAACTAAGCGTTTTTCAGTTGTTGTAATCGTGGTTCTTCTGGTCGTAGGCTTGGTTGCTGGAGGTTTAATTGGTTACGCAGCAACTTATTCAGATTTTAACGGGAAACTCAATAAAGTACAAGCTCAACTGAATGGTTATTCTCAAAATGGCACTTATTATCCAAACGCAACATTTGTATTAGGCGACAATGTTTCGCTTTCAAACCTGTATCAGCAGGTTAAATCGTCAATAGTCGTTATCGTAGATCTCGTGCCCGTAACCAGCTTCTTTGGTACTGGTTACGATGTACAGCAGGGTTCAGGATTTGTAGCTTCCGTGCACAATCAATTGGTAATCGTCACCAACAACCATGTAGTACAGGATGCAATTAATGTAACTGTAAGTTTTGCAGATGGAGACAGCTATCCCGCACAAGTGTTAGGTTCAGACCCTCTAGCTGACCTTGCAGTGCTTTCGATAACTCCGATGCCTAGCGGTTTAACTCCTTTGACGCTTGTTAGCTCCGGCACTTTGCAGGTGGGAGAACCTGTTGTTGCGGTAGGATCACCTTATGGCTTATTAGGGACACTAACCACAGGCGTAATCAGTGCATTGGGAAGAACAATCACTGAATCGAGTTCAAGCGGAAGTACGGGTCCAACAATCTCGGATATAATTCAAACAAGCACTGCCATTAACCCAGGCAATTCAGGTGGTCCACTTCTTAATTATGCAGGCGAAGTCGTTGGCATAACTACAGCGGCTGTGACCAGCTCTACGGGTTTAGGCTTTGCAATTTCATCAGATACTATAATACGTGAACTTAGCTCACTGGTGGCAACTGGCTCATACAATCAGCATCCGTCCATTGACGCCACTCTGACAGATATGAACTACCCGATTGCTCAAGCCATGGGAACCAACGTTACTTACGGATCGCTCGTTGAAAGCGTTTCGACACAGAATGGTCTTAAAGGCGGGTCAACTCAAGTGTCAATTTTAGGCTCAACCGTAATCATAGGCGGCGACATAATCATAGCTGTCAACGGAGTAAGAATAACTAACACTGACGATTTGCTGTCTTACCTAGAACAAAATACGCTGCCTGGCCAAACAACAAACTTCACAATAGTACGAAACGGACAAACACAAACAGTTTCTGTTACTATTGGAACACTATAATCCTAAAACTATCGCATTGCCTTAGAAGATGAAATGTATCAGGATGGAACGGCTTTGAAAAATCACTAAGAACTGAAAGGTAGAGAAACGAAGAAAGTGTCATTCGTCAACTGCTTATTCCTGAGTTGTTTATGGATGGAACTTATCTTTAATTAAGCACATATGTGGTCACTTGGTTTTAGATTACTTATCACAGTTAACTTCCCTTTTCTACACGGATTGGAAATTTATTTTCTTTGTTGGTTTATTTGCCTAAACAATGCGGTTCTGGAATTATTCAACATACACAAAGCGCAAAAAATGTTAAAATGCAGGGCATTAAGTCTATTCAGAACTATGTTGAATCATATTTGGGGCATATTAGAAGCATATAGTAGACCGGGAGGTAGGCAGTGTGCACACAGACGATTAGGCTGGTATGTAAACACGATTTGTCAAATGGACGAGTAGCCATTTTCCGAACTAAGAAAAGAATAATCGCTATTTTTATAAGTTCAACGTTCGAAGTAAATGATGGATGCAAGCAGAAATTGGAATAATCGGGGGAACAGGTCTCTACGATCCTAAACTACTCAAGAACGTTGACGAAGTTACAGTAGAAACCCCATACGGTAAACCTTCGGATTCTATAACTGTTGGTGAGTTGGCGGGTAAATGCGTCGCTTTTCTGCCTAGACATGGGAAAAAACATACTATTAGACCTACGGACATTAATGTTAGGGCCAATATTTTTGCTTTAAAGGAGCTTGGCGTCAAACGTATACTTGCTCCTTCAACCGTGGGCTCCCTAAGAGAAGAGTATCATCCAGGCGAAATCGTCTTTTGCGACCAGTTTATCGACCGAACCACCCGGCGAGAACAATCATTCTACACCGAGAATAAAGTATGCCACATATCTGTTGCTGAACCAATGTGTCCAGAGCTAAGGCAAAACCTGATTGCTGTTGCAAAGAACATGGGCGTCAAAATGCATGAAACAGGGACTTACGTGTGCATTGAAGGACCGCGTTTTTCCACTAAAGCAGAATCCAAAATGCATAGACAGTGGGGTGCAGACGTTGTTGGTATGACGCTGGTTCCTGAATGCGTTTTAGCAAGAGAAGCAGAAATATGTTATGCTTCCATTTCAACCGTAACTGACTATGATGTTTGGAAAGATCATCCGGTTTGCGTTGATGACGTCGTTAAGATAATGAAGACAAATATTGAAAACGTAAAAAGGATAATCGCAGAAACTGTTGCTAAACTGCCAAATAACTGCGCTTGCAAATGCAACGAAGTCTTGAAAGGAGCATTTGTTTAAAGGAGAAGCAAAAAATAAGCAGAAATCCGCCGAATTGGATCTTAAATCAAAAGTTAGAAGGCAATAAATGGAGATCCTCTAAGAAAAAGTGCAGAACATAAAAATGCTAAATGCTAGGAGGATAATTGAACTTGAAAATCGCTGTGGTTGGTTGCGGGTGGTCTGGGGGTCTCCTCGCAAATAGCCTTTCTGTTAGCCATGAAGTAACCGTTTACGAAAAGAGTAAAGAGTTAAAAGCCATATGCGCATGGGCAATACCAACTATGCTTTTTCGCGAACTCGCCAAGTCCTATAGCTTAAACGCTGAAGACTACATTAAATGGGTATCTGTAAAGTCAACTTGCTAACGTTACACTCTTATTCTTAGTGCATGCATAATTGTTTGTTTGGTGATGTTGTGAGGCTATCTCCTGACATTAGGGGAGCCTTCAGAAAGCTTGCCAAGACG
>JBEKNP010000017.1:0-42960 GCA_049522695.1 Bathyarchaeia archaeon
TTTGGGTTCGCCGTTTTTAAGTGCCGATAGTATGCGTTGGTCAAATAAGTCCATTTCAGGCTCTAATTAGCGAAATCAGACTTATAACCATTTTTAACCATTTTCGGGACAAACCAGCGCGCGCGTAGTCAACGCCGAACAGGAGAAAACAGAAGTTCTGAACCGAGCCTTGAAACAAGGCATAGTTAAAGAACTCCAAAAACCCCGAACAGTATATAAAAGCATATGCAGTGGTAGCCTGAAAGATACCGTTTTCAGACGGTAATTTCTACCGAAATTTCCCCCTTTTTCAACAGATTCGGGGTCTCTATGAAATTTAACCAAATGTGTTAGAACGAAATTCGGGAGGGCTAATTTTTCAGTGTGTAATTTCGGTTAATCCTACACGATTAAAACGGGCAATGGTGCCAACCAATCTATTTTGATGCAGCTAGGATTATAGGGTATATTTCTTTGGTGACGTATTCGATGTATTTGTTTTTGTCTGCGGTGTTGAATATGGTGACTGATGCTTCTCGGGTGATGCCGACGACGTAGCCGGTTTCTTTGGATTTAGCAACGATATACCAGAGATTACCATGTTTGGAGTAGTCGTCGAAGAGTTGGGTGTTTGAAAGGTCTGGTCCATACAGCGACAGTTTATCCACGTTGGGTATGTCTACATCATCGAAGAAGGTGATCTTTGTGTCTTCAGGGTTCTTGAGGTGGAATTCTTTTAGGGTTTCAGGCGTGATGCGGGCTTCGACTATGACGCCGACTCTTTCAAAGAGGACTTCACTGAGTTTGTTGGCTACGAAGTTGGCGATGCGTTTCTTCTCCACCACCGTTAGGAATATTGTGTCCTGGGTTTTGGAGAAACTAAACATGGCTTCGACAGTTCGGGGCAAGGGTACGCTTGTGCCGCGGTGAAAAACATGCATCACGTAATCGTTAGAATATACGCCGCTGAGCATGTTTGCTTTCTGCTGAAGGCCCACCACTTCACTAATGAGCGTAAAATTATAGTCACCTTCCTCAAAGGGCGTTTCAAGGTGGTAGCCATTAACTTTTGAGGCAATATCAGCCATGGACATGGGTTGAGATAGCCTAAAAATTTTTCCAGCGACAACCATACGCAGTCACTCGCCACTATACTGGTGAATTCGGACACTTAAGAAACTTTTGCATAGCGCACGCATCGAAACTCACTCAGATAAGTGGTTTAACTATAATATATTCAAATGGTGCTTACCGCTTACCTACGTTTTTGTAGAAATTCTCGATGATACTAATTCCTTCATAATGCTTTTCGTTATTGATTTTTATACGTTCAGGATGAAACTGGACACCATAGAATGGTTTGCAACGATGTTTAATTGCTTCTACTTCACACGATTCAGAACTTGCAAGCAAAACGAGATCAGCTTCTTGAAGACTTTCTTTTGTAACATAGTCATGATGATGCTGGACTAAAGGTATTGTTTGGTTTTTTTCAAAGCCAGTGAAAAGCTCATCAAAATCAAGAATTTTTATTGTTTCAAATCTTTCTATTTCTGCTGGATGAGATGCCACGCTAGCGCCTAACGACCAACAAAGCAGTTTGTGACCGTAACAGATGCTGAATAATGGGAGAGCTTTTTTTATCAAATTCACAGTCTCCTTGAACATGTGTCTATGAGCAGATTTAACTATTCGGGCCGCAGAGCCGCTTAATACAATAGCATCAATATCCTTGCCAATTTCGAAGTTGGGAGAGATATTTCTGAATCTCATGGCTACCCGCCTCCCCCGAACAAACACAGTATTGTGGAATCTTAATTAGAGTCTTTCTAAACTCTATATCTGAATTTTATCGGTTTTGCTCCTTGAACGGTGTAAGTCTCTATGGGATTTGAACCAAATTATGGTGCGGTCGCCGGGATTTGAACCCGGGATCATTAGCTTGGAAGGCTAATGTCCTAAACCAGACTAGACGACGACCGCGCAAGATAAGTCCATATCCTTCAGCGTAATTTAAATTTATCTAAGCGTATGTATTTAGCCTAATTCGCTTTCCCGTTTGTAATTTGTTTTTGAACGTTGCTGATCAAAACTAATTTGAATTTATGCGACTTTTTCCGACTTTTTTTGACTCAACCTGCAAACACTTCAAACCCTAAACCAAAAAAAGCAACCCAAAACAATCTGTTCAAAAATTAGCAGCAAACCCGTCAACAAAGCCAAAACAACAAAACTAAGACAGCGCCACGAGAAGAACACAAAACCTTATCGGAAAAAAGAACCAACTAAATACACCCATTTCAAAAAACAGCATAAAGAACCATTCTTACCTATTTGCCCCACACAACATGCCATGAGAAATAACAAGCCCAACCCAAATAGTACTTGACTTAAAGGCGTGGGCCAAATAGCACATCTAAGTTAAGCATAATTTAGTTAAAACGTGCCTGCTGCTTTCAAAACCCGCTATCTGAGAAGACTAAGAAAAGAGTGAATTTATCGTTAAAATCATGATTGCGAGATGGAATGGTATATCTTAGTCTATGTATAAATATAAATTGGATTGAGTCAGAAGATGGGTTTGGGAAAGGAAGCGCGTAAAGTTCCTAACAGCCGCATTAAAATTTTAACTAAAGACGCGAAACAGATGGTAAATGGACCTTATTACTGCCCGAAGTGCCGAAAGGAATTACTTCAGATATTGGCAAATGTAAACAAAAAAGAAGTGTACGCTGTCTGCAAGTGTGGTCTTGAATGGCAGTTAACATATGCGCCTGTTTTTCAGCCGATAGATTATTACAATAAATTTAGAGATTTGTGGAAAAAGCAAAGCTACGGTATAATCAAGCAAAAATAGCTTTTTCATGCCCCTAAACTGACACCACTACACCATTGGACACCTTTGAGTCAAGTTTGTATTTTGTTCAACTCACCCTGCTAGCAAAAGCTTTAGCAAAACAAATTATCTATAAGTGGGAAGCCTCCATAAATAGAAAAAGGAGCCAAACGTTGACTGAAGAAAAACTTGAATTCACTCAGAAACTTCTTGTTTTAGGAAATCTGGGGCTTCTCGCATGGGTTTTTCTAGCGTTTTTGGGCATACTGTTTTACAATCAAATTTACGGTTGGTTATACTTGCTTTTAGAAGCCGTGGTGATCTATCTTATTCTGCGCAGGATCGGGTGCAGCAGCTGTTACAAATGCAAAACTTGCACAAGCGGCTTTGGAAGACTCGCAGGCGCATTCTTTGGAAAAGGATACATCAAGAAAGAAAGCGTTGGAAACAGGTTGGGGCTGATAGCTTTTGTTTATTTTATGCTTCTTCCGCTTCCAGCAACAATTCTATTATTCTCATTCTCGCAGGCTTTTTCATTTCTAAAAGTGCTAGTGCTAGTTTGCCTTTTGGCAATAGCTATCTATAGCTTAACCACTTGGTCCAACCGTTCAACAGTTAAACGGTTTACAAAAAATAAGGATTTGGGAGAAGTTTTAAACGGTTGACTGATAATTGTTATCGGCATTGAAGATGTATAGATGAGTAAAATACTGCTCAGCCGTAAACCAGTCAAGTTATTAATCATCTTTACGTTGGCGTTTATTGTTTCTTTGCCCATAATATGTCCCTTTCAAGTGGCTACCGCTCAAAGCCCCAATCAAAGCCAGTATTACAACACAGAGTTTGCCTGGGATTATGGAGGACTTCACTGGGATTGGAACATGAGCATTCCAGTGACTCTTGATAATGCCTATACAGCAATTCCAGATTCAGTCCGAACACAATATGGACTTGCAGACTTTGGCTTTTTCACTACAACTCAGGATAATTACATGCAAACCCTAGCTGACAAACTCAATGACACCGCAACGCAACTTGAATACAGCTCATCCGATGAAGTAAACTTTGTTTTAGCTTTCGTACAGAGCATACCTTACAAGCTTGATAATGCTAGCACAGGTTTTCAAGATTATCCAAGGTTCCCCGTTGAAACTTTAGTGGATAATGTTGGAGACTGCAAATCCCATTCTATTCTTTTTGCGACATTAATGCTCATTTTGGGTTACGGGACAGTTTTTATTAACCCTCCAGACCATTTAGCGGTTGGCGTACTGGGAAATAACATTCCAGGCACCTATTGGACCTACAATGATCAAACTTACTATTACTGCGAAACCACAGGAATCGGTTTTACAATAGGCGAGCTTCCCCAGCAATTCAACGGTCAAACCGCTAACGTCTACCCGATAGACTACAGCCAACAATATGTTCCAAATTTACAGGAAACTTCATCAAATGAGCCTAATCCAACTATTTCTTCCAACACGCCAACACCAACCTTTCAACCCAACCCAACGACTTCGCCTTCGCCCACTATGCCCGGACCGACAATCCAACCAGTTTTACCGATGTCACTCAACTTAATCTCTAACGACCCAATTTTATTCACACTAATTGTCCTCGCAATAGTAATTTCGATTACTATTACCATTAAAACAGCAAACAGATCCAAACCAAGGCCACCTCTTAACCAAACACTATCTCCAGAATCAAACAGTTCCAATGTGGCAGACGCCAACTTAGAGAGCGCCAAATTCTGCATTTATTGTGGCTCAAACAACAAATCGTTTGCTTTATACTGTGAGAAATGCGGTAAAAAAATAGCTTAGCTGCAAATTCTACTTTTTAAGCATATTCCCAGTTGGTTCACTGCCTATCAGTGAATTGAGGGGTTCCTCTGCAAACCGGTCTATTCCAGCATGCACGTAAACGGCAATCACAATTTCTAAAAGAATAATAACTGAAAGAAAGCCGGCAAGAGACTTTGCTAGATTCACAAAAGCTTGCCCAACTTGGAAATCCACGCTGCCATTAACGGTTACTAGCCAACTCCAGAAACTAGGCTTCTGCGTAACCATAAATGCTTCTAAATCAAACGTTATCCACAGACATAAACCAACCAACACAACAGCTAAGGCGCAGCCAACTACTGTGAGGTTTTTCCAGTCTGAACTCAGGCGAGAAGAGCAGGTTACTTGTGTTCCAGATTCAACCGGTGTAAAATTAACGGCTATTGTTTTCTTGGCCGTCCCTGGCGATATCCCCCATAGTGACCCCTGCTTAACCAAAATTTGTTTTGGCGGCTCTTCAGAAATTATCTTGCAGCCTTTCTCTAAGAGAACAGCTTTCAAATCTGCATACGCTTTATCGATTCGTAAGTCGACAGTTCGTTTAAGCACCCATGACACCACTTAGACTTGAGCATTTAGCTGCTACTATGGACCTAAAAAGCTTCTTCTAATGCCGCGCCCTATGCTTAAAACCCCTAATCTGCCTACGCGCCAATCGCTGCCTTTCAAGATTCTTAATCCTAGCATAAAGCTTTGAAACCTTCGTCTTAGACGGCACCTTAGACCTCGGCACGTGAACAGGCACTGGCGTGAATGGCTTATTAATATCAAGTTTACGCCGTCCAGACTTCTTGAATGGAACATCACGTACTTTCTTGAAGGTAACATAGCCTTCTTTGAGGTTTACTTCCTGAACTTCCCAGCCGGCATTCAACCAAGCCTTAGCATGACTGCTAGATGATGAGTTATTCCACCAAGCTTCATCTCTGAAAGCGCTTATTGGAAGGTTACTGCCGATTAAACCGTCTATTCTAGCAAAGGAAAGCTTTACCAACCCAGTGAAAGCAGCTCTAAACTTCAAATGACTCTCAAGCCCATCGTACTTAGATACTAACCGTGGAGAAACCACTCGCATAGCACAATGTAAGCACAACATTGCAGTTGGATCCCCAGTGGCAACATCAGGCACCATGCAGTCTCGGCAAAACAGTTTCTTGCAACGTTGACACTTACGCATGTAAGCTACTCGGAGAACTCTGCCGCAGATTCCACATTCATCCTTCAACGATTTGGTCAACCTTTTACTAAGCGAACTGAAAAATCGCTTAAACTATACTCCTCTTTTTAGAAATATTAATTTTCACCTTTACTAAAGCGATTTTACCTGAGAGTTATTGCCTTTTGAGGTTAACTCCCGTAGAGTACCCACGATTTCTTCCGATATTAGTCTAACCAGATCCCTTGCTTGTTTATCAATAGCCAGCAATACGGCTACGTAAATTGCAAATCCTGCAAGGGCTTTGGCTAAGGTAGAAGTCAATGTTGAGGTGGCGGGGAGCAGAAAAAGCAGAACCCCCATGAAGGCGGCGGCCACAACATATTTGGCTATGCTTCCCCAAGCGACAGGTAATCTAATTGAACGGCGCATAGACAAGTACAGTCCAATGAAAGTTGAAAGGTTAGCGCCAATTAGTATTGCTATAGCGTCAACTGCCGCTTGCGGTGTTCCAGCCACTGGCAACTGCGTCAGAACGTAATATACCAAGGGTATAGCAATTGCTCCCTGAATGTATTCAGTACTGAAAACTTTGAAGATTTTGCTTCTGACAAATTTGCGAAGTGAAATTTTTCCTTCAGCGTCGAAGGCTTCTACACCCATAATGACTGAAATGTAAAAATTATAGACCACATTCACTAATGCATTAATGGTTAATACTATGAGAACTGGCCAAGCAACACCATAAGATATGTTTAGGACAGTTAGGAGTGAGACAGACATAACCATTGTTATGGTGGATAATGGAATCGCCAACATTAGCACTGTTCTAAACGATACTCCCACTTGTTCATCTTGGCAAGTTTTAGCCAGCAGTTTAGGATACAATGCGAGCGCCAAAGAAGCAGAATATCCGATTATGTTTGTAAAAGTGAAAGCCGCTGTGTAATAAGCCCTAGTGTTTGAACCACCATATAAGAAAAGCAAGATAAGGACGAACGAGGTTAATTGCCCACCAATAGCGTAATAAACCATTGCCATTGAACCCTTAAGCCATTCTTTGAGATAGCTCCAGTTTATTTTTTGCTCAAATTCGCCAGCTAAAAATAAAAGTCGCCCGTAATAAAATACTTGAACTAAGCCGGCAATAACTAGGCTTAAAATTGCACCAAGGAATAACTGCCTTAAACCAATTATCAAAACTAAAGCAACAGTAACTTTCACTGCTTCCTCAATCAACAAACCATACCCAAGTACCTGGGGCTTCATAGAAGTCAAAACGCTTTGAAAAATTGTGATCATGTAAGAATTCAAAATATACAAACCTGCAATAAAGTAAACTAGCAAGTAGGCTTCGGTTCCAATTGCTCTTGAAATCAGAACTACAGCGGGAAGATAAATAATAACTGCAATGACAGCTATTGACAATTGTGCTAAAGTGCTAGTTTTAGCCGTTCCCTCTTTACCTCTTGCCGTAAACCGAGTGGCCCAGAAAGGCAACACACTACTGAAAAGAGCAAAGTACCCAGTGTAATCAAAAATATTTGTCCAAATTCCAAACTGGTGAGTGGTCATATTTCGGGTAAGCAAAAGCGTAAACACAAGCCCAGTAACTATGCTCAGCATTTGAGCTGTAAAAATTATAAATCCACTGTACTGAAGCCTTATTTGTTTGCTCAAGTGACGTTTCCTGCTTTTGTCGATTTAAGTTATAGTGCATTATTAAACTTCTAGATATACGATTTCCCAAATCAACTTAAAAAAAGCAAGATTTTACAAAAAAGAAATGAAAAAAGACTGACGGCTAAATCTATCCTTTTACTACTGCTAATGGGACAAGCCTTGCAACTTTAGTGGCAATTCCAACCTTGTCACTGACGTCGGCAACCACATCTACATTCTTATACGCAGGGTCGGCTTCCTCAGCCAAAACAGAAATGCTTGCGGCACGAACAACAATGCCCCGCTTCTCCAAAGCCGCTTTTATGTCTCCACCCCAATACTGCCGTTTTGCCGCTGACCGGCTCATCATTCTGCCCGCGCCATGGGCTGTTGAACCAAAAGTTAACTCCATAGCTTTTTGTGACCCCACCAGAACCCATGAGCTTGTACCCATGCTACCTGGAATAAGCACTGGTTGCCCTTCACTACGGAAATCAGCTGAAACATCAGGGTGCCCAGCAGGAAAAGCGCGTGTTGCTCCTTTGCGATGAACCCAAACTTTCTTTTCCCCGCCATCAATCTTGTGTGTTTCTATCTTTGCAATGTTGTGCGCTACATCATAAACGAGTTTTAAACCAAAATTTTCAGGCGGCTCATGGAAAACTTGCTGAAAACTTTGCCTGACCCAATGCATAATTGCGTGACGATTAGAAAAAGCATAGTTGACGGCGCAAGCCATAGCTTGGAAGTAATCACGGGCTTCGTTGCTGCTTCCGGGCGCACATGCTAATTCACGGTCAGGTAACGTTATTTTGTACTTTACTACTGCATGCTCCATAACCCGCAAATAGTCTGAGCAGACTTGGTGACCATATCCTCTTGAACCACAATGAATCATTACTGTAACTTGGCCTTCTTGCATAATTCCAAAAGCCTCAGCTGTTTTAGGATTATAGATTTTGTCTACCTTTTGTATTTCTAAGAAGTGGTTTCCCGAACCTAAAGTGCCAATCTGGGTTAATCCTCTGCTCCTAGCGGTCGATGAGACCTTATCTGGGTCTGCATTAGTCATGCAACCGCGTTCTTCACAGTGTTCTGCGTCCTCAGGCCAGCCAAACCCACGTTTAATAAGCCACGGCACACCCTCAACTACCAAGCGGTCTAAGTCGGCAGAGGACACGGTTAAGTCTTTTCGTCGGCTTCCAAGTCCAGAAGGAACATTACGGAAAATGGTTTCTGCTAGCGGTGCAAGTTTGGGTCTAATCTCTTTTTCTGTAAGCGTTGTTGCTAAGAGGCGGACGCCACAATTGATGTCATAGCCTACACCTCCAGGGCTGATAACGCCTTCATCGTAGTCGGTTGCGGCAACGCCGCCTATTGGGAAACCGTAACCTTCATGCCCATCGGGTAATGTTATTGCATGCTTGTAAATTCCAGGCAACTGTGTTACGTTTGTGCATTGCCAAAGAGTGCGATCAGTCTTCATCTTCTCTAAAAGAGCTTCGTTTGCAAAAACCATCCCTGGAACTCTCATGGCTGACTTGTATTTTGGGATACGCCAAGAGTACTCGTTTATTTTCTCAAGGGGAACTTCTTCTGGCACCTTTCTGCTTTCACTTTCACCCAAAACTTTTCACCTTAAAAAACAAAGTGGAAGATACTATAAAACGTTTATGAACCCTGTTTAGCCTGAATCTGCTTTGCATAGTCGATAAAGCCTTGAACGCTGTTTCCAAGAGCCGTCTTAGAGTAAATTCGATGAGATTTTAAGTAATCCGCAAGTTGATGCATAACCTTGTCTTCAGCAATTATTCTATCACGTATCTCCTCCAAACTTTGGTCTTTCATAACGCCTTCTTCAGCGATTTTTGCCCACAATTGAAGCTGCAACTTGTATTCTTTCAGACGTTGAACGCCATTTGAGGCTTTTCCAAAATGGCTATAGTACAAAACTGTCGGTTTAAAACTGATTAATTTATCTAAGGAAGCCAATTCCGCCCCAAGATGGAAGGGAGGCGGCGTTGTCGGCATTACCACGTCGAACTCTGGGAAATAAGTGCCAGCAGCATCTCCAGGAAAAACTCCACCGTTTAACGATTCGTGGAGGCTAAGGCTGTGCGAAGCATGACCGAGCGTTTCCACAACCGTCAGTTTAGCGCCATCATCTAAGTCAAAGGAGCCCTCAGTGACAGGAATTATCCGTTCTTTTGGAACAGGTTCAGGCTTACCGAAAATTTCGCTTACATATCCAAGAACTGCTTGAGCAGATGGCCAAAGCCGTTCAGGATTAATAAGATGCGGCATTCCCCTCGGGTGAACGAGGACTTTTGCGTTGGGCAGAAACTTTAGCAAAGTGCCAGCACCGCCACCGTGATCTAAATGTACATGTGTGACGGCAACATATTGAACATCTTCAAATCTAATGTCTAGTTCTTTTAAGCCAGAGAGAAGATTGGGTACTGAGGAAGTTGGACCCGACTCTACAAGAATAGTTTTTGTGCCTTTTATTATGTAGCTGCAAATGAGGTTTTTGAATCCTCCAGTTTCTAGCTCTACTAGAAAAAGTTTTTTCCCTATTTCTTTTGTGTGCAAAGCTTCACCTTGGTTAGGTTTGATAAGTGCTGTTATGCCATAAACATTTCCGTGAAACTATAGAAGCAACGCGTAAAACTTAATTATCTATAACATTTCTATGAGGAAGGCTAAAAGGGGGACAGAAGTAAATTGAAAGCAATTATCTTCGGAGCGCCAGGCTCTGGAAAAGGCACCTACGCTTCAAGGCTTCAATCAAAACTTGGCGTTGAAGCTATTTCGATGGGTGATATTTTCCGTGAATTAATGAAGGAAGATTCCGAATTAGGCAGGAAAGTTAGGGGTAATGTGGAAAAGGGGCTTCTTGTCCCAGACGAAATTGTCGTAGAAGTACTAAAGCAACGCTTAAGTAAAATTTCTAAAGGAAAAGGCTTCATTCTTGACGGCTTCCCGCGAACGCTTGAACAAGCTAAAACCCTAGATGGCATCACTAAAATTGACGTCATACTGCTGCTTGATGTTCCAGACTGGATTATTATTGAACGATTATCTACACGCAGGATATGCCGTAACTGCGGAACTGTTTACAACATTCGCTTCTTAAAGCCAAAAGTAGAAGGCTTCTGTGACAAATGCGCAGGACCCTTATACCGGCGGTCGGATGACAACCCTGAAGTTATAAAGAAAAGGCTGCAGGTCTACCAAGAACAGACAAGACCGCTCTTGGAGTACTTTAAGGAGAAAAAAGTACCATTAGTCACTTCAAGCGCCACAAGCCTTGACCAACCGCCAGAACCAATGGTTGACAAGATAGTGGCAGAACTAAAGAAACTAAAGCTAGCCTAAATATCCAAAATGAACTCTAACAAAACTCGGTCTCTTTCCCTTATCATTACCATTCTATGGTAAGTTACGGCCTTAACACCGACCCTTGAGGGATGCTTTTGTGGGTCAAATTTTTCGCCCCAAATTTTCGCTTTGAATTTGAAGTTTTCATCTGTTTCTTTCCAGTTTGTTATCTGGAATTTTGAGTAAAGCATATTTTCCGTTTCAAATTTTACCAGCAACGCTTCAAGCCAATTATAAATTAGCGCGTATTGGTCTTCAGCTTCAACCTCTAAGGTTTCCTCTTGCCTCTGGGTGATCTTATCCGTGTCTGTCATAACTTCAAACATTGCAAGCGCGGCGTTTTCGTAGGCTTCCTCCATTGTTTTGCCATGTGCTCGAACGTAAACGTCAGCAGTGTGTTCTAAAAACTCGAATTTTCCAGCAAATTTCTCCGCCGTGCTCATAAGTTAAGCCACAATAGGATAAGAAGAATGTTTGTTTAAAAATGCTTTCGCTGATGCACCATACCACATGGAAAAATGTTTAGAAATATTTTGAAATTCTTTGTATTGCAGCAACAGTGAGTTTAGCTGAGTTCTCTATATCTTTTAGGCACAGCATGCCTACTGGGCTATGAATATATCGTGTGGGTATGGATATGTTGCCGCTTGGAATACCCTGCCTAGTTATGGAAATACGTGATGCGTCAGTTGAGCCCATTAATCCTGTTTCAAGCTGGAAGGGGATTTTTTCTTCTTCCGCTGTGTCCAAAAGCCAGCGTAAAATCTTGGGGTGAGTAATCAAGCCAGAATCGGAAATTGTGAGCGCTGGGCCTTTACCCATCTGGACGCTGGTGTCAAATTCTCTTACGCCAGGAACGTCGCCCGCTATTGTCACATCGAGTGCTATTGCTAAGTCAGGGTCAACGCCGAAAGCCGCTGTTGCTGCACCTCGTAAGCCTACTTCTTCCTGAACAGTACCGACGGCACAAACTGTGCAATCAGTTTTTTCCATCAATCTGAGAGCTTCAACCATTGTGACACAACCAGCTCGGTTATCAAAAGCTTTGCCGATAACAACATCCCTGCCCAACTGGACGTATTTTATGTCAAAGCCCACTGGATCGCCAACTGCAACGCCTAATGTCATAGCGTCTTCCTTGCTTTCAGCTCCAATATCGATGAAAAGCTCGTCGAAAGCTGTAATTTTTTTTCGTTCTTCTTCTTTTTGGATGTGGGGTGGTTTTGAGCCAATTATGCCGGGAAAAGTACCTTTTCTTGAGAAAACTGTAACTTTTTGAGCGGGTAAAATACGGTCGTCTATTCCGCCCATTTTAGTGAATTGCAAAAAGCCGTCTTTAGTGATTGTTTTCACCATTAAGCCGACTTCGTCCATGTGAGCGGCAAGCATTATTTTTGGGGCGGCGGATTTGCCTTTTTTGATGGCTATAACGTTTTCAAGTTTATCAACAACTATTTCGTCTGCGTAAGGTTTCATGAGTTGAATCATTAATTCTCTAACTTCGTTTTCTCTGCCTGTTACTCCGCAGGCGTTTGAGAGCCGTTCTAAAGTTTCGTTTAGCGTCATTACCGTGCCTTCTTTAAGGTTGTTAACTAGAAGACTAAGTTATTAAATAATTGTGGTCAATTAGACTGTTTTAGGCTTTGCAGTGCACAATTTGCTCGACGGATAAAGAATTAGGATTTGTAGATTTTTGATTTACTGCCGGCGATGCTTCTTGCTGTTTCTTAACATCCATGTAATCGATTAGTACCAACATGCCGTGTATTATTAAGAAAATGCCCACTGCGATGGCTAGAACTCTTCAAACACTATCACTATCACACTGAAGATAACACAAATAGCTGCTAAAACTGGTTTGGAAACGGTTACCTATTTTTTTCAAGCTTTTTTCAATAACATCCATCAAATATTATTTCTCATATTAGAATTCTCTTAAAAAAATCATACTATTAAAATCATTTGAAACAGAGTGTATATTTAGCCCAAATTCGGTTTCTCGTTTTGTGTAATTTGGTTTTGAACTTGGCAAGTTCAATAGCAAAAATGCTCTTTCCTTCCTTTTGCTTATTTGTGCTTGCTTTTGCTTCGTCTTGCTTCCTTTTGCTTTTGTTTGCTTCTATTTACGCAGCCTGCAAACAATTTAAGCCCTGAACCAGAAAAGCAATTTGAAAAAAGCTTTAAAAAAACAGAACGAAGAATTATTTTTGCCTATCCCCCCACACAATAGTGCCATGAAAAGGTACAAAAACTAAACACAACTAGTTCTTAACTAAAAAGCGTCGGCTAAATATACTCGAAACGGTAATCTTAAAAATCCAACCCGCATTATTAGCTATAGAGTGAACAAAATTGGAACAGCAACAATTCAAAAAAATCGGAATTTTTAAGTGCGGCAACATTGGGACATCGCCAAATCTTGAACTTCTCCTCGACGAATTGGCTGACCGAAAAGACATCAAAGTTCGAACAGTCACTACAGGATCAAAAATGAACCTCGAAGACGTTGAAGAAGCATTCCCCAAAATTTTAGAATTCAACCCAGATATTTTGGTCACAATATCACCTAATACAGCCTTGCCGGGACCCGCGAAGGCTAGAGAGCAGATTTCAAAAAGCGGTCGACCAGGCATTGTGATCTCCGATTCTCCAGCAAAACGGGCTAAAGCAGAAATGGAAAGTCAGGGATTGGGTTACATAATCATCACCGGTGACCCTTTAATCGGAGCCAGAAAAGAATTCTTGGATCCAATTGAGATGGCGATATTCAACTCAAACGTCAACAAAATACTTGCGATCACCGGCGTTTACAGAATAGTTCAACAAGAAATTGACAAAGTGATTTATTCGCTTGAAACCGGCCAGACTCCGGCTCTTCCCAGATTGGTAATAGACATGAATGCCATACGAGACAATTCAACTTTCAACAATCCGTATGCAAAAGCGAAAGCAATGGCTGCTTACGGCATGGCAGAGAAAATTGCAGAGATAGACACTCAAGCATGCTTCATGGAGAAAGAGAGCGAAAAGTACATTCCTCTAGTCACTTGCGCGCATGAGATAGCTCAAGTAGCTGCGAGATTAGCTGAAGAAGCTCGTGAAATTGAGAAATACAATGACACTTTGCTTAGGAGACCTCACTCGAAAGACGGCAGGCAGAAGGTCAAGACCAGACTGATGCTCTCGCCGACTTTTCCCGAAGAATTCTATGAAAAAAGCGGTTTACAGTAGTTAAACTGTATATACTGTATATATTAGCATATAAGGTATTTCGACTAAGTATATATTTTTCACTGCTATTCATGTATGACCAATAATAAGGAGGCAAAAAATATGAATGTACTTGAAGTAAAGCCGTTGGAAAACAAGAACTTAACCGTAATGATACAGGAAAAAGAATATAATGAGCCTTTTCAGCTTTTCGAAAAATCTTCATCCGCAAAGCAAAATATTCTCCAAGCTCTCCTAAAGCCATCGATCGGCTTCTACAAATTTGTCGAGAATGTGGTTGCCAAAGTAAATGTAGACTTCGTCACTGAAGAGCTAGGCAATCGAACGCAAAAAGAGTTCTTCGAAGATAACATCTTAGCCGACGTGTTCCAAAAAAGCAGAATTCCTTTCTTCCCCGTTGACATTGACAGCGACGCCAAAACCTATCTTGAATCTGCCTTTGACAAAAAAATAGAATTAAGAGACAAAATAATCAAGAACATAGAAAACCTAAACAAACAAAAAAACAGCGATTCCACAGAGAGAGACTACCTTGTTGCATACGGACAGAGTTTACAATCCGAGATAGAAGAACAAGAACACGAAGTCAATTTCTCAATAAGAGAAAGCTGGATTGTCATGAGTATTATGGAGCACGCAAGAGAAATCAAGAACAAAAACAACATAACATGCTTGTACATTTGCAGCCCCGAACACGTAACGGGAATTAAGCAAATGCTAGAATCGGTTAACGCCAACGTCGAAATCGCGAAACTCTCCAAAAAGATAATCTCAACTCAGGTTGAAACTCCCTCTTCACAGGAAATGGAAAACTGGCTCCAATCAATGCAGATCCAGGTTAAGCCAGTTATCGGAAAAACAGCTGAAACCGCACCTTACCTGCTCTTCTACCTCGACACCGACGTAAAAGCAAGCCCATTTGACATCTGTATGGCCTATGATGCCGGATACAACGGTGTCATTCCTTACGAGAGCATTATTCCAGAAGACGCCAAAACGATAGTGTTAGATGCTTTACTCTCCAGAGGACCAAAGGCCGTTAAACACACGGTTTTTATGATCGGAGGGAAAAACGCTGAAAGAGCCGAACAAGTTTTTGAAGCTGCGAAAGATTCAATGTTTCCCCCATTCAAAACAAGTATAATCGTGGACCCTGCTGGTGCATATACAACTGCCGCTGCAATGGTAGCAAAAGCTGAGAATGCACTCGAGACAAGCAAGCTTGGCGAATTGAAAACCAAAACTGTCGCTGTCCTCGGTACAGGTGCTGTGGGGGAAATAGCTGCGGTTCTTTTGGCTAAAATGGGATGCAATGTAATGATTGCCAGTCTTAATCCGAAACGTGTTGATGGAAAAGAACACGCTGAGGGCGTAGCTAAACTTCTAGCCAAGGATCACGGCGTTCAAGTCGAAGGCATTTTCGCTCCAACCCCAGCTTCGAAAATTGAAATCATAAAGAAAGCCGATGTAGTGATGTGCGCAGGAGTAAGAGGTGTTCGCATCATAGACAAAGAAATGCTGAATGAAGTCAAAACCATGAAGGTCCTACTTGACATAAACGCAGTACCACCATTCGGAGTCGAAGGCATAGAATTAAAAGATGACATGCGAGAAATGCTGCCTGGAATCTTCACAATCGGAGCACTCACAGTTGGAGATCTAAAACACAAACTTGAAAAAGAGATTCTACGCGATGCACGATCCAACGGAAAAGAAGTATACAACTACAACGGTGATCTGCCACTTGCACGAAAACTGTTGCAGAAAGAGCTGTTCCCTACCAAGTTGACGCTGACTTTGAGCTATCCACCTTCGAAAAATCTTAAGTAGATACACTAAACGCGCGATTTATCGCGATCTCAGCTATGTTTGCGGCACAGTCCGCAATTCTTTTTATGTTGTCTCTGACGGAGCAGATTGCACAAACCAATTCCTCATTTTTTTGTTTTTCTGCGAATGCTCTAGCAGCTATTTCCTGATCCAACTTCTCTATTCCTTGTTGTTGCCTAAGTATCTCAATTGATTTCGAGAAATCCTTCGAAAAGAAAGTGTCCACCGCCTTTACATATAAATTCACAGCTTCATTTCCTGCAATGCACATTAGCTCCAATACGTTCTCCGGAATTTCCAGTTGACTCCCGTCTAGCATTATTACGTGCCGCGCTACGTCCGCTGAATTGTCTGCTACTTCCCGCATCATGTAAACCAGCGTTTGATAATCCATACATTCCAACGGGTCAATACGAAACTCATTTGCCAGAACCGAGTCTTGCGCAGCATTGCGGAGCACTCGGATAAGGAAATAGGCGAAATGGTACACATCATCGTCAAGAGAGAAAACAGCTTTTGCCAATGCTATATCTTTGTTTTTCAGCGATTTAATCGCATCCTCCCCGATTGACTGAGAGATCATATGCATCCTCTGTACAGTTTGTTTTAGATCCGCCTTAGTTTCGTCCATTAAGGTTTGAACAAAAACACCCTTAGAGTTAGCCTCCATAATTCTCATATATAGCATTCCCGCAATCTTGCGAATTGCCTTTATCTGCGGGACGGAAAAAACTTTTTCTGAAATAAGCGTGATCCCGCTGTATCCGTTTAAGTAGCAACCCACTACCTTCATCGTAATCACCAGCTCGTCTTCATTCGGGTCAACACGAAGCGTTGTCTCTTTTGTCTCTGTCTTTTTCTTCGCGCCAGGATAAATAACCAAAGAGCGGTCACGTTGAATGGCAAATGAGACAACATCACCTTTCTTCAATTCGTTTAACTGCATCCAATTTTTAGGCAGAGAAATTACCAAAGAAGATCTACCAAGCGACATAACCCTTCGTTCCATACTGTCTCCTCAACCTACGTATATACGCGCCTTAATTCATATAAACTAAGCTTATAAGAACATACACAAGTATTAACCGGGTTAAACGAGGCTGCGTGAAAACTCAGGGTTAATTTAAGAAAAATGCTTGTTTTATTGACAAAAAGCTGACCTAGACATATCTAAACATGTAAAGCGAGATTTCTTGAAGAAAATTTAACTTTCATACATTCTCAATAAGCTGGCGCGTTTCAATAGTTACTTGAAAACGCTTTCAATCCTGTTGCAAGCTTCTTCTATCTTTTCCTTCGGTTGAGTCAGGGCAAATCGAACATGATTTTCTCCGCATCCACCAAAACCAACCCCAGGCATGACAACCACACCAACATTCAGCATTCTGGTCGTGAACTCCATTGAATCGGAGTTGCAATTTAGCCAAAGGTAGAAGGTGGCTTTTGGTTTGTCGCATTTGAAGCCTAATGAGCACAATCTTTCAATGAGCACGTCCCGCCTCTCTCTGTAAACTTGGTTGTTTTTTTTCAAGAACCCCGGCGGTTCATTGTTCTTGTAGCTTTGAAGGGCCTTGACCGCTACTTTTTGAATGTAAACTGGCGGTCCAGAATCTATTTGAGATTTGACTTTAGTCAAGCCGCTGACGAGTTGCTTGTTGCCTACGGCAAAGCCGATGCGGTCGCCTGTCACGTTGAAGGTTTTTGAAAGCGAGTGAAATTCGATGGCCACGTCTATAGCGCCGTCAACTTCCAGTATGCTGGGTGCGCAGTAGTCGTCGTAGGTGATTTCTGAGTAGGCATTGTCATAGCACAGGATAATGTTGTTGTCGTTAGCGAAGTCTACTGCTTCTTTGAGGAAGGCTTTGTCAACGGTGGCTGCTGTCGGGTTGTTGGGGTAATTAAGAAACATCATCTTCGCATTCTTGGCGTTTACCGCTTGAAAATTAGGCGTGAAGCCCTTTTCCTCAAGCAACGGCAGTGGCACTGCTATGCCGTCGCAAAGGATTGTGCTGCCGTTAGCGTAGACCGGGTATGCTGGGTCAGGAACTAACACTCGGTCACCTGGGCTTATGAAGGCTCGAGCAATGTTTGCTATGCCTTCTTTGGAACCTAAAAGCGCAATAACTTGGTCTTGCTGCAGATCAACGTTGAATCGTTTCTTGTACCAGCCCGCGACTGCTTCTCGGAAGTCTGGTTCGCCTTGGCTGAAAGAGTAATTGTGATTCTTTAGGTTGGCTACTTCTTCCTGTAGGGCTTTAATGATGAATGGTGGCGGTGGAAGGTCGGGGTCACCAATACTTAACGAGATTAAGTCGATGCCTTGCGATTTTTTTTCCTTAATAATTTTCTCAATTTCAGCAAACAGATAAGGCGGTAACCGTTTTATCCTTTCAGCATATTCAAACGTCATGTTTATACCTCTTTGAATAGCGTTCCCTCAAAAACTTTTTCAACTAACCCACTCAAAAACAAGCTTTTAGCCACTTCAACCTGCAAAGCGCCACCCGGCACGTGAACAGTAACTTTGTTTCCAACTTTTCCAAGCTTGTTTGCAACAGCCACAGCAGCGCAACTTCCTGTACCGCACGCTAAGGTTTCTCCGCAGCCCCTTTCCCAAACACGAAGTTTCAACTCGTAGGGGGTCAGGACTTGAACGAAGCCGACATTGGTTCTTTTCGGAAAAGCCTCATGGTTCTCAATTTTTCGACCAATTTGTTCAACTGGAAAATCGTCTACTTTGTCAACGAATATTACGCAGTGCGGATTACCCATCGAAAGGCATGTTACCTTGAAGACTTTGCCATCAACCTCTAAGTTCTCGTTGATGCATGTACCTTGTCCGACCATGGGAAGGGAGCTTCTTTCCCAGTTTTGCGAGCCCATGTCCACCTTGACAGCGCTAACTTCCCCCTGTTGCAGGGTTAACCAGACATTCTTTATTCCAGACAGGGTCTCAATCGAAAACTCGTTCTTCTTAACAATGCCGTTTTCATAGCAGTACTTGGCAAAGCACCTTACCCCGTTGCCGCACATTTCTGCTTCACTACCGTTAGCGTTGAAAATCCGCATCTTAACATCAGCCGCTTTAGAGTTAGAAACCAGCAAAAGACCATCTGCTCCAACCGAAAAGCGCCGCTCACAAAGCCTCTTAGCTAATTCTGCAGTTTGCGTACAGCTAATTTTTTCGTCTCTATTGTCGATTACTATGTAATCGTTGCCTAAACTATGCATCTTCCAGAAACGCATCAAGGACACTCTGCCATCCGCTGATTAGCGGTTAAATTATCAAGTTGCTCTCGCTCCCTAACGACTACAGATTTACCTTGCCTAATCAGGACTTCTGCAGCTCTGGGCCTTGCGTTGTATTGTGAACTCATGCTAAAGCCGTATGCTCCAGCGTTCAAAACCGCCAGCAAATCACCTTCATCAACCAGCGGCAACGCTCGCTCTTTGGCTAAGGCATCCCCTGACTCGCAGATTGGACCCACCACATCATAAGTTTCCTTATCAGCCGATCCAAGCTTATTGGCGACAAGTATTGGATGGTAGGAACCATACATCGTTGGCCGTACCAGTGTGTTGAAGCCTGCATCGATACCGAGGAATTTTTTTGAAGGCGTAATCTTGACAGTATTGACTGTTGTTAGGAGGATGCTTGCGTCGCACACTAAGTATCTGCCTGGTTCAACGCATAAAAAGGGTTTACCGAGACCATATTCAGCAACCTTACCCTTGAACGGTGCCACCACTTTCGAGGCGAAGGCTGCTAAATCGAATTCGTGGTCCTCTGGTTTGTAAGGAACACCAAACCCGCCGCCGATATCGATGAATTCAAACTCGATTCCGACCTCATCATGAACTCGCTTAGCTGTGCTCAACAGTTTATCCACCGCCAAAACGTAAGGTTCTACGTCAAGAATGCCCGAGCCAATATGCATGTGAATACCAAAGCGTTCGACCCTTGCCTTCTTAGCAGTCGCATAAGCCTTTAGAGCGTCTTCTTCTGTTAAACCGAACTTTGAGTCTGGACCAGCAGTTATACAGTGACTGTGATGACCTGCGCCGATTTCTGGGTTAACACGAACCGACAATGTCGGTGGCACAGCAATCTTTAGTAGCCTATCTAGCTCTGATTGAGAATCCACGTTTACTGTAATGTTGGCGTCTGCTAGAACTTTTAACTCGTCATTTCTGACGCTGGTTCCGGTGAACATTATGCGGTCTTGTATGTACCCGCTGAGTAAGCCCATGAACACTTCACCGGGGCTGACAGTGTCTAAGTATGCTCCTTGTGACTGGAGAATTTTTAGCACTGTAAGGTTGGAGTTGGCTTTTGCAGCATAATAGACCCGTACGTACTTGTAATTGCGGATTAAAGCGTCATGAAGTCGGTTATAATTATCTCTGATGCGTTTCTCGCTTAATACGTACAAGGGTGTATCATATTTTTTTGCTAACTCCTCAACTGAAAAGCCATCGATGAACAATTTGCCTTTTCGGTCTTCTAAGGGTTCACGAAGCTTTCTTTTAACCATATTGTTTACACCAGACTTAATGTGTTATTGTTTGAGCGGTAGTTAAGCTAAACCTTTAGCTACAAAGAGCTCAGCACTCAGAATGCCTGCGCCTGCACCACCACGAACCGTATTGTGCCCAAGACACATGTACTTGAAAGTCATAATTGGGTCCTTACGGATTCTGCCAACTACAACGCTCATGCCGCAACCTGTATCTCGGTCGAAGCGTGGCTGAGGCCTGTTTTTCTCATGCCGAACCACGATTGGATTTTCTGGAGCAGAGGGCAACTTGAGCTTTTGCGGTTCACCGCTAAAGTTGGCGAAGGCAGCTTCTATTTCTTCTATCGAGGGGTCCTCTGCGAGCTTGATGAAGACTGATTCTAAATGCCCGTCCTTTACATGGACTCTGTTGCAGCTTGCGCTAAGCATGAAATCAGCGTTCTGAACAACTTTGCCGTTGAAGGAGCCAAGTATCTTTAGGACTTCCGCTTCCATTTTCTCTTCTTCCCCTGAGATAAAGGGAACAACATTATCAATTATGTCTAATGATGCAACACCTGGGTATCCTGCTCCGCTAAGCGCCTGCATGGTGGAGACAATAATTTGCTTTAAGCCAAATTGCATCAAAGGCTTCAGCGTAATTGCAAGTTGGATGGTGCTGCAGTTAGGATCCGTCGCTATGAAGCCTTTCCAGCCTCGTGACTTCTGTTGAATCTTAATCAAATCGGTATGATCAGGGTTAATCTCTGGAATGATTAAAGGAACATCTTTTTCCATACGGTGCGCGCTTGCCTTGCTGAAAACCGGATAAAGCGCTGCAAATTCGGCTTCAACTGAACCTGCCAAGTCTCCTGGAAGAGACGAAAATACCAAATCCACGTCGCCTGACTTCTCTACTGACTCAACATCAGCGCTTGCTACGGGCATTTCAGCAATCTCTTTAGGCAAGTTTGACTCCATAACCCAGTTGCAAGCATCCCCATATTTTTTGCCTGCTGACCGCTCTGAAGCAGCAAGCACCTCAATTTGGAACCATGGGTGCCCCTGTAAGAGCTGAATAAACCGTTGTCCAACGGCTCCAGTTGCGCCTAATATGGCTACTTTACGCTTAGACGACATTTTCTATTGCTTCCTTTGCCCTTTTGATTTGGCTTTCCTCGATAAAAACGTTAATGGTTGCCTTACTCGTTGTAACCTCAATGATATTAATTCCAGCTTGGCTTAAAGCAGTGGAGATCTTTGCTATGCCACCAGGTGAATCAATGAAGATAGGATTGCTAATTTGGACCATGGCAACGTTTTCCCTATGAGTTATCGCCTTGGAGCCTTTTATACCATGAAGTCTGTTTAGGACTTGAGTGACGCCGCTGTCTGCGGTGAAGATTGTTACTGATATTCTTCCAGAGCTGACACCGTAAACTGGTTTTTTGCTAAGCACTGAGAAAATGTCTTTGATATTTTCTGCGTTAACGTTGCAAACTACGCTTATGGCAATCAAACCTTCTTGTGTTAAGATTTCAGCCGAATTCTGGTTGAAAGATCCTGTGATTTCTGTGCCGCCACAAGCAAGGTTGCCTGAGGCAAAGTCTACTATTCTGAGGGCTTGATTCGGTAGTTTATATTTGAGGGCTTCAGCCTTGACGATTTTTGCCCCGCCTTGTGCCAAATCAAACATTTCGTGAATTTCCAACTTATTGAGTAGTCTTGCGTTTGAAACTACTTTTGGGTCTGCTGAGAGTACTCCGCTTGTCTCCTTCACCAGAATGATTTCGTCTGCGGATATACAGTTGGCTAGTAATAGCGCTGTTGTATCGCTTCCGCCTCTTCCCAGAGTAGTGACTCTACCCTGCGAGTCCTTTCCAAGGAAACCACACACAACCGGGATAACAGTACCTAGTAGGGGTTTGACGAATTGCTCGGTTAAAGATGCAGTTTTTTCCAAAATGGGTTTAGCGTGGAGAAAGTTTGAGTCGGTTATGATGGGCCAGTTCTCGTATGCTGGGTCGAATAGTTTAGCGTTTAAGCCTTGGGCTCTTAGTGCTGCGCAAAAGATTCGGGCACTTGTTCGTTCACCTATAGATATTATCTCTGCCCACTCAGCATCGGGAACGCCTATTTGAGAAACCGTTTGGATTAAGCTATCAGTCATTTTGTTCATAGCTGAAACTACAACAACAATTTCTTTGAAAGGCGCTTCTGCTATAAGCCGCGCTGCTTGTTGGATTTTCTCACCTGACGATAGGTCAGCGCCTCCGAACTTGATAACAACCCTGATAGCCAACATGCTTCACCGCTAAGATAAGCCTAGAACGTCGGCCATGCTGAAGACTTTAGGCTGATTCTGCTTGTTTAACCATTCTGCTGCGTAAACTGCGCCTTGAGCAAAAACGTTACGTGAAAAAGCAGTGTGCTCTATGCGAAGCATCTCGTATGGTCCTGCTACGATTAAGTCATGGATTCCTGGGACGCCTCCTGCTCTTAAAGCTGTTATTTCAAGTTCGCCAGGCTGCCGTGGGCTTATGCCGTCTCTTCCATAAACGACTGTTGTATAACCGCGGGTATTAGCTACAATTTCACCCAGCTTCTTAGCAGTACCGCTTGGCGCATCCTTTTTGCCAGTATGATGGATTTCGTTTATGCTGAAGTCGTATTCCTTCGGAAACGCTTGCAATGCTTCTGCCAGCTTGAACAGTATGTTAACTCCAACGGAATAATTCGGTGAAAACACAGCTGAAACTTTGCCTGACATGGCGTTTACTACTTGGCGGTTTTGCTCTGGAGTGAAACCTGTGGTGCCAAGGATTATGCGTTTTCCAAGGTTAGCGACGAGAGGGATGTTAATCACTTCAGCGGCGGGCATTGTGAAACTAACGTAAACATCTGCGTCACGTAATGCTTCACTTATTCTGTCGGAACTCAGAATTTTTGTATCGGAATTGGTGATGCCAAGTTCTCGCAAGGTTTGGCTTATGCAGGGATTATTTGGAGCTTCGATTGCGCCAACTATTTGGTGCCCTCTTGAGGTAGCTTCGTTGATGATAGCGTTGCCCATTCTGCCTGCGGCGCCTGCTACGCATATTTTAAGCATAGAAGAGCCCCTCCAAGTACCTTTCATTATACAACCTCTCTTTCAAGTCTACGTTGAAGTAATCTGTTATGGGCTGAAGGATTCCAGGATTATCATCGTACACTTTTCTGGCGTTTGTGAGAACTACTTCTAAGCCGTTGCGGGTCATTTTTCCCAGAGGTTGCCTGCATGGACCAGACGGCATGCCTAACAGGTTCATTAACGCCTTGTAAGCTAAGGGATTTCGGGCTTTGCATGCTACTGTGCCGTAAGGTGTTTGCTCTTGTGTTTTCACAGTGACTATGCTAAAGAGCGGTTGCAGTGCTTGAGCAATTCTGATGGCTTCTTCCTGATTACCGTCTAGAAGGTAGTGTGTCATGTCGGCTACTGCGCGGGGTGCAACGTTCGATGTGACTGAGATTACGCCGCTTGCATTAATGTCGGGTGAAGTCATCATTGCAAAAGTTTTGTCATCGTCACCTGAAAGGATGTCAAAATCTTCGCCGCAAAGTTGCCGGGTTAGCTCCATGTTTTTCAAATCGCCAGTGGCTTCCTTAACACAGCGGACGTTTTGGTATTGCTTGTGAAGTATTGCTAGGTCCTGTGGGTAAAGTTGGGTTCCTGTCCTACCTGGAATAATGTATGGGATTACTTGGACCTCAGGGAACTCCCCTGCAATTGGTTCAACATATTCCCTGCGTATTTCCAGTGAGCTTGGCCCGTTATAGTACGGGTCTACGAGCAGAACGCATTTAATGCCTAAGTGCTGGGCATGTTCCGTGCCTTCGATGGCTTCCTGCGTTGAGTTGCTTCCTGTTCCAGCTATAGTTAAGACTTTTGCACCTGCATATTCGTGAGTTTTTTCAATTACCTTGTTGTGTTCATTCCAGTCTAAGGTGGGACTTTCGCCGGTTGTGCCCACGGCGAGTATACCTTCTACACCTTCTTTTGTTTGGAAATCTACCAGTTGACGTAAGCCTTCATAATCGACTTCATGATCACGAGTCATGGGTGTTATTAGCGCAGTGTAACAGCCACTAAATCTTACCATTTTTAATTCCTCAGGATAGGTAATGAACAATCATTACCAGCAATATTTAAGCGTTACGTTTTACTCATTATTTCTACTAAAAACGGAAATACCTGCATTATAATAATCCTAATTTAGTCATTTATTTTAAGGTAATCGCAACATTAGAACGGCTGAAACGCTCAACTCTCTAATAGTGTAATATAATAAGCAGTAAAAACGCCGTCATAGCCATCGTAAAGCTCTCGCAGGTAAGCAAGAGCATCATCAATAACCATGGCAGAAGGAATAACCAGCCTGTAATTATCAGATCGCACAACTTCCCCTAGTCTTCCCGTTTCCATTTTAATAATCCTCATCCGCAGAACCTTCCGCCCTGATAGATAAACAGCAACCTCGCCGCGGTGTGGATTGCCCTTTCTGACATCAATAGTTTTTTTGCTTGACGTTAACCATTCGAATGCTTCTTTCTTTGTACGAAAAAGGGGCAAGTTGGGCACCTGAATTTATGATAAAACGATTGAAAGATAAGCTTTCAGTAAAAAAGCGAATAGCCAAATTACTAAAATATGAAAAAATGAGTTGGAACTGAAAAGAACTTGTGGTTTAACCTTTGCCTTTCTCTTCTTTGCCGAAGTACTTGGTCCACTTTAGTTTACGTGCGTCTCGTTTGAATTGCAGTGAGCTTTTTTTGCATTTGCCCGAATCGTACCATAAAATTGATCCGTCGTTTTTAACGAACATCATGCCTGTACCAGCTGGGAAATCAGCACCGCAGAACGAACATTTTCTTGATTTTGGCATGACAATTTCTCCTCAATAGTTTATCTTGTAATTTTCTTTGCTTCTCTTTCTGTTTCCCGTAGCATAAGAATATCTTGAACGCGGACTGGTCCTTTAACGTTGCGTGTTATGATTCTGCCTTTATCTTTTCCTTCCATGATGCGGACTCGAACCTGTGTAATTTCGCCAGTGACACCTGTTCGACCAATGACTTGGATAACTTCTGATGGTGTAAGCTCTTCCGCTGCTTCTTTACTCATTACTGAGATCCTCGTTTAACCTGGTCAATCCGAGTAACGATTTCTTTGATTAATCCTGCGGCTTCTCCTTCCTTGAGAATACATGCTGCTGCACATGGAACGTCTATGCCTATTGCGTTACCTAGCTTGTCTTTATTTGGAACGAACACGTATGGGATTTTTCTTTCTTCGCAGAGAAGCGGTAAATGCGCCACCACTTCTGGCGGATCAACATCTTCAGCTATTACAACAAGTTTTGCTTGAGATCGCTCAACAGCTTTTGTTGCTTCGTTTGTTCCTTTCCTAACTACTCCTGATTTAGAAGCAATCGTTAGGGCTTCATAGGCTGCATCCACGATTTCTTTCGGTACTTCATACTTTACATAGAATGGTTTGGACATATTAGCCTCACCCTTTTAAGGCACAGTCTTATCCACACTTCTTATTTAAGAAGCTTTCGACTCTAAAAGGTCACTCTAAATCTTTCAGCTTATAAAGCCTTTAGAAAGCTTTAAATAAACTACCACGGTCACCTACATGTTTTGCGAGAGGGGAATGGCGCGTTTGCAAAAATTGGGCAGGGTGCGGGCGTTAACTCCGTCAAAAAACATGGTTGTTAAAACTGAAAAAGCTCCTAAAATTGGCTCAGAAGTTGTTGATGAAAGCTTAAATGTTGTCGGTAAAGTTTTTGATATTATAGGTCCAGTGTCTGCTCCTTATGCAGTGGTTAAACCAGTTGTTAGGGAACCCGCTAAACTATTGAATAAACCGGTGTACTTGCTTCTCTCGAAAACAAAACGGAGTAGAAATGAATGATTAGAGATAGCACGTTACATGAAGAGACAGACCAATCTGCAAAAACAGAAACGGCCAAAATACAATCATGCCCTGAATGTGGCAGCACCCGACTTATGCGTGATTATGAATGCGCTGAAATAGTGTGTATGGACTGCGGTTTCGTAGTAGCAGCCAAAATAGCTGACCGAGGACCAGAATGGAGAGCCTTCGATGATGAGCAAAGATCAAAGCGAACCAGAGTTGGAGCGCCCTTAACATACACAATCCACGATAAAGGTTTATCAACAACTATCGATTGGCACGACCGAGACATTTATGGTAAAAGTCTCTCGCCCGGACAGAAAGCGCAGGTTTATCGTCTCAGGAAATGGCAAAGACGCATCAGAGTTTCAGACGCCACAGAACGCAACTTGGCATTTGCACTTTCTGAAATAACAAAGATTTCTAATAACTTGAATCTTCCAAAAAACATTCTGGAGACAGCCTCAGTAATTTATCGAAAAGCAGTAAAAGAGCGCCTAATTCGAGGCAGGTCGATTCAGGGTGTTACTTCAGCATCGATTTACTTGGCATGCAGGCAATGTGCCTTACCTCGAACTTTAGATGAAATCGCTCAGTCTTCAAATGTAAACAAGAAAGAAGTTGGCAGAAGCTACCGTTTCTTAATCAGAGAACTAAACTATTCAATTCCACCACTTAGGCCAAGTCAATACATAACAAAGTTTTCTAATCAACTGACGATGCAGGGAAAAGTTGAAGAAATCGCCCACAAAATCTTAGCCGCAGCAAAAGAACTTAAACTCACGTCAGGCAGAGGACCAACCGGAATTGCGGCGGCAGCAAGTTACGTCGCGTCAGTTTTGACGGGTGAGCGGAAGACTCAGAGGGAAATCGCCGAGATTGCGCAAGTGACTGAGGTTACTATTCGGAACAGGTACAAGGAACTCGTCGAACGGTTAATGTTCGAAATAAGCATCTAATATCCACCTTTCCTATTTTTATTTCAAGCAAAGTGTTAAGACAGATGACTAAGCCCAACAAAAACACTTCAGAAGCGCCAAAAATAAAAGAGTTAATTGGAAAACTTGAGCAAATACAGTTAGGGCTTAAACAAAATTTAGCCGATTTACAGCAGAAACTAGAAATGCTTGATTCAAAGCCTGAATTGTTGATTAGCTTAGAGAACGCCAAGAAAGATGCCGAATCAAGAGCCAGCGACCTTGAAGCGGAAGTAAAGCAACTCAGAGAAGAGCTTAAAGCCGTTAAAGATTTATTAGGCTTGCACATGGAAGAGAAATAACCCTGTTAATTCTCACACAGACACAGTTATTTTTTTAAGCATCATAGTAGCTTAACTAAACGCATGCCCTATAAATTCACTTTCGATCTGTCAAAGGTCCCGCGTTTCTTCTTCACTGAAATTGCGACGGTGAGTTACCAGAAGGGCATGCATAAAACATTAATTAAAAAATTACAAAAAATTATTTTAAGGTTCAGAATACAAGAAGCCACTGGACTAAATCTTTCTGATTCCTTAGTTTTGCTTCAGGATCTAATTGATTTACAAGCAGTAAACATGATAGAACGAGGCAAATTCCTGCAGACCAAGAAAAGAGCCCTTTTTCTTTCTCACTGCACAAGAAAGTACTTAGATAGCCGCTGCAAAGCAGTTTTTGAGTCAAATATTCCATCCTACTCGTGCTCCCACTGTTCAAAAGACTGCTTAGTTAGCCAGTCTGACTACTTAGCTCGAAAAAAAGGATATGACGTTTACGTGGTGCCAGGCGGTTCCTGCATACCCAAGATTCTGAAGAATACACATTACGAAGGCGTGGTGGGAATTGCGTGTGGAGAAGAAATGAAAGTGCTGGGACCACTTTTGAACAGTATGGATGTGGCTGGACAAGCTATACCGCTGATAAAGAATGGCTGTGCAAACACCATTTTTAATATGGAAACGCTCGTAAGAGTTCTCTAGTTCCAGAGCTTGCTTATTGCGGGGTTCGTGGCTGCTCTTTTCCTTTTTAGAAGCCTCGTTTTTTGCCACAGGTTGCTCTGTCTCTAATTTTGGTGCTGTATCGTTTGGGCATAACAACAACAGTTGTGTTGCCATTTTTGATGGGACTGTTTTGGGTTGCTTTTTAATCAAAGCTTAAATCGTTTGCAGGCTACGTCTGTAATTGTGCCAATTTGTGCCGAAATGTGGGAAATGTGTGGGGTTAAGTTGCCGTTAACTCGAAGGTTTGCTTTAAGTGGTCGTTTTCAGATAGAGGTCAACGTTTCACAAGCTGAAGTGATGGAGAGTTCATGACTAAGGTCAATAACCCCAATGCACTATCAAAAAAAAATATTTGGAGACAGAGCCGCCGCAGGTGAACACTCTTAAAAACTTAAAAGATAACGCGCTGCGTGCTAAAACAAAACTGCGTTTCCATATGCAGTTGTAAAGATATTCTTTTTAAGTTTGGCTCTTTATTCATCTTGATTTATGCCCTATAAGTTTACTTTCGACATTTCAAAGGCTCCGCAACACTTTTTCATAGAACTTGCCATTGTCAGCAACCAAATGGGCATGCAGAAGATTTTTGAGAAAACTTTACAGGGATTAATCAGAAAATTCAGAATTCAAGAAGTTACAGGACTTAACATCCAAGATGCCGTGGTGCTAATTCAAGACCTCCTCAAGATGCAAACTTTGAATTTGATACAAAAACAGGAATTTCTCCAGACCAAAAAAAGGGCTCTGTTCCTTCCCCACTGCTGTAGGAAATATATGGATAGTCAATGCCAAGCCGTTTTTGAGCCGAGCCTGACCTCTTACGTTTGTGCTCATTGCTCACCCGACTGTTTTGTCAACAAAGCGGAACGCATTGCCAGAGAAAAAGGGTACGACGTTTACGTTTTATCTGGGGGTTCTTGTATGCCTAATATTTTGAAGCAGAAGAAGTACGAGGGTGTTGTAGGCGTTGCATGCGGTCCAGAAGTGATGATGTCTGGCGAAAAGTTGAGCAGTATGGGCATGGCTTGGCAATCTGTTCCGTTGCTAAAGAACGGCTGTGCCAATACATTTTTCAACATGGAAACGCTGATAAAAACGCTGTAAAATAAGAGATTTATGAACAAGGCGTAAACAACTCGAACGACGTATATTCATTTCCGACAATACTTATACTCTTACCCTATAATGACTTGATTTTATTACTACCCTGCCTTTCAATATGGATTCATAGACAATATGACCTAAATCGAATATAATGTCCTGAGAATTCCTTTCAGGAGGTCATTCTGAATAGTTTTCCTTGGGTTGGTAGCTGGTTCTTTTTTCCGACAAAGTTTTGTATTCTTCTCGTGGCACTGTCTTAATTTTGTTGTTTTGGCTTTGTTGACGGGTTTGCTGCTAACTTTTGAACAGCTTGGTTTGGGTTGCTTTTTTGCTTTAGGGCTTGAAGTGTTTACAGGCTGAGTCAAAAAAAGTCGGAAAAAGTCGAATAAAGTCGAATAAAGTCGGAAAAAGTCGCATAAATTCAAATTAGCTTTTGATCAGCAACGTTCAAAAACAAATTATAAACGGGAAAGCTAATGAGGCTAAATACAAACATTCTTTCTAATTTTTATGCGGTTGGTTGGCCTAAATTTTAGCGCGCCGTGCGGTTAACTTAATAAATAGTCAAATTGCAAAAAATTAATTCGCTAATTGTAGGTTAAAAAAAAATAGCTATGCAACAATTCGCTTGTCAGTGGTAAAAGCACGTTTAATATATTTTTTCTTGTTTAATTAACCGCGTTCACATGTCATTAATGCTAAAGACACCGATTTAAACCGCTTTCACGCAAATATGCCTAAACCGTTTGTTCACAGAAAAGCCGCAATAAGGTGTTTGATACCCCTTCTGTGACCCATGCTTTTAGAGTTAACTCCTTAATGGGGATTTTAGGGGCTTATTTCGGGGTTCTACCGTGGGATTTACCATGCTTTTACATGAGGTTTAGCTTTTCCAGAACTTACTACTATGAAAAACTGAGCATGGCATAGTTTATGATTTTAATCAGCCTAAAAAAAAGGATAAATTCATAAAAATTGCCAAAATCAAAAGAATATTACCGAACTGGTGAAAAGTGCCCAGAATCTGGCGTATATGCGCATTGCTGTAAACAAAAAAGGTGAGGATTCCAGGATTCCATTGTCTAAAACGGAGACTTTTCCACCTTGCAGAACTTGCGGTTCAATCAGATGGGTATTAGCTAGTTCAAATTCGTTAAGCAGTGAACTTAACGTAAACACTCTTTTGCAACAAAAGGCAAGAAAAGAATTTTTCAGAATAGTGATAACTAACTTGAGTTTACGAAGATAAAAGTAAAACAAAAATAAACTCTGTTACTTTACTTTACTAACTATGCTGTTTATGTTGTCATTGCATCCAGGAGCTAGCTATTTCAACCTCGTTTTGAGATTTAGATAAGTTAGCGTGCGAAAAGTTGGATTTTCTTTGATAGTTGCTGGATTTTCTTTGACAGTTGATACAGAAAACTGCTTATAGCTATGGCGAAAGCTGGGAAAGCTGGCAGGATATAGTAGTAAATTTTTGTTTGAGCAAAAGTAAACACTAAGAGCACGATTGCCATCCATAAGAGAATCAAAGTGTCTTCTTTTAGACGCTTAATAACCGAATTGAATACGCAAAGTGCTGCTGCAAAAGGTAGCAATATTACCCAAAGCAGGTTTTCTTTATTAGCTAAATAACTAAAATAATAGAGGTAACCTCCGACATGGCCCTCAAGAGGACTAACTGTTCGCGTAACGGCGCTGTACATGAAATACCCCTGCCAGAACTGAGATCCAAAATGTATGTACATGTAGATTAGCCAAGGAGAAAAAACCAGAAGACCAACTCCCCAAAAAAGAGTAAAACGCTTTGTGAAAAGAAACCTAACGCTTCCCCTCGTTGCGATAAGGTAAGTAAAGACGATCAGCGGAATCAGCAAGGCCACCATCTGCTTCGTCATAAACGCCAAACCAAAAAACAGTCCACTCAAAGCTGCATACCAATTATTATTTTCTGTTTTCTCGCTCAAAACAAAAAAGTATATGCTGCCTAAAATGAAGAAAACTAGAGGAACATCAGTCATAGCGAGCCTTGCAAATATATAGAAGGTTGCAAATGTTCCTAAAACTAGAGCCGACAAAAATCCTACATACACGTTATAAAGTTTCTTTCCCAAATAAAAAACAACAACCAAAGACAAGACGCCGAATACAGCACTCCAAATCCGTGAGGAAAAGTTGTTAACGCCAAAGACCTGGTAAGCAAGAGACATCAGCCACATGTTAAGCGGCGGCTTACCTATCAAGAATGTTACGATGCCAAAACTCCAAGGGGTCAGGTAGTCTCCGTTTTTAAGCATGTGGAATGCCCATTGAGAGTACGTTTGTTCGTCGGCAGCCCGGAGAACTCCGCTTCCTAAATTAATGAAGAATATTGTTGAAAAAGCGAGAATCGCCAAAACGCAAAGGGTATCAGCGTGTGTCGAAAACCAAGGCAGCTTTTGGCCAGAAATATTTGTGGCTTGAGCATTTCGCTTAGCCCGCCTAGTCGAGTACGCAAAGAACCCGACTGCAATAATAATCAGGGCCCCTATAACACACGCGACTGCGTCAAACACAATCGTAGTCCAGGCTAAAGAACTGGCAGATTGCAAAGACACGGTTTCAACAGTCGAAGCGTATAAGGCAAAAGCGTAGATATGATTGTCCTCGGAACCAACGTATAGGGTGTTGTTTGCAATGGCTGGGGAAGAATCCACAAAGTTTCCAGTTGCGTAACTCCATTCTTTTGCTCCTGTGGAAGCGTTTAGACAATAAATGCTGTAATCTTCAGAGCCCACGTAAACATTGCCGTCTGCAACCGCAGGTGAAGACCAGACCCAATATCCAGTTGGGCTCTGCCATATTTTCTCGCCGTTTGTAGCATTTAGGCAATAAACGTTGTTGTCCTCGGAGCCTACATAAACGCATCCATCGACGACAGCTGGAGAAGATGCCACTGAATCTTGGGTTCGATATTTCCAAATTTGGGAACCGGTGGAAGCATTTAAACAACAAACGTAACCGTCCTGTGAGCCTATGTAGACGTAACCATCGTACACTGCAGGAGAGGAGATAGTGCTTGCAGTGTGGTGGTTCCATATTTCGTTGCCTGTAGACGCATTAAGAGCATAAACATAATAGTTGTCAGAGGCAACGTACACTACGCCATCTGAGACAGCGGGAGACGACTCAACCCGGTTGCCAGTTGTGTAGTTCCAGAGTTTTGCGCCGCTTGTGGCGTTCAAAGCATAAACGTTGCCGTCAAATGAGCCTATATAGACTACGCCGTCTACAACAGCAGGAGACGAATCAACCTCGCCACCAGTTATGTAATTCCAGAGTTTTGCGCCGTTAGTTGCATTTAAAGCATAAACATTGTCGTCGTCTGAGCCTATGTAAACAACCCCCTTGTCGATAGCAGGCGACGATTCCACTTTATTACCCAACCAGCGGTACCATAATAGTTCACCGTTGGAGGAGTTGATGCAGTAAAGAGCTTCATCATTGGAACCTGCGAAAACGCAGCCGTTAGCAACTGCAGGGGAAGTCACAATACCTTGCATTGTTGTGAAATTCCACAGGAGTTTAGCGGAATTCGTTGGACTGCTTTCAGTTGTGGTGCCGTTATGGCTTGTGTCGTGACGGAACATTGTCCAGTTGTTGGTGCTGGAACTGGCACTGATGCTTGAGGCTACCGACATGCCGCATGATGATTGAATTAGAATAAGGGAAATCAGAATTATTAGTATCCACTTGTGTTTTCTCATTGCCATCTGTACAGAAAATTAACATGTAAGAATAGAATATATTAAACTAATTGAACTTCGAAGCAAGAAAGCGTTTCGAGTTCCAGCAGGTTGCTTCTTTGCTTATTTATATAGTGGTGACGTGGCTGTGAGCTTTGGCATTCTGACTCAATCTGCACAATAATATACAGAATGGTTCGATTTCTGGTGCTAACGCAGTTTTAGTCAAATAAGTTTCTTAGATATTTCAAAATGAGTTGCGGCTGATCAAATGCTGTCTTCAATGCTTTCCGTGGATTTTTAATATGATTCAGTAAAGATAATTTCTTGTACTCCTCAAGCGCCTTAGCAGCTATCTCTTTCACTTCTTGGGATGTAAAATCCTCAGTGGAAATCAACGGCATGCCTTTCGGTTGCCGAGCCTCAGCAAAAGAGTTCCAACTCAAATCTCCCTGAATATATCCTTTAGCCTTACATTCCTCGTACAGTCTTGTCCCATACGAAGGAGTAGCATTGAACAGATGCATGCCAACATCAAAATCGCGTTTGAGTTTTAGGGCAAAATCAACGGTTTTCTGCATGTTCTCTTTCTTTTCGCCTGGAAAGCCAATAATGTAGAATGCGCCTGTTTTCAGACCGATGTCTTTGCAGATTTTCGCAACTTCAACTACGCGGTTCAAGTCCAGGCTCTTGCAGATTACATCGTTTAAGATTTGCTGGTCACCAGACTCAACGCCGAAAAAGACGCTTTGGCAACCTGACTTTTTCATTTTTTTCAGCAGATTCAAGTTTAAGCAGTCTGCTCTAACTCCGTTTGGCGTTTCCCAACCGATCTTGATTTTTTTCTCAATTAAGCCGTCGCAGACAGCTTCGAACCTTGCAAGATCAAAAGTTAGGTTGTCATCTTCAAAGAAAATGTTTTTAACATTAAATTTTTCCGCAACAAACTGGATGTGGTTGAGCACGTAATTAGCGGAGTGTGCCCTAAACTGCTTGCCCATGTGCAGGTGGACAGAGCAGAAACAGCAGTTGAAAGGGCAACCCCTGCTGGTAATCATTGATATTGCCCTGTTTCTGAAGCTGCGGTACCCTATCCTTTTGGGGCTTAGGTACTTCTCCATATCCAATAGCTCGTAAGCTGGGTAGGGAAGTTCATCTAAGTTTTTAATGAAAGGCCTCGGTGAATTGACTATGACTTCTCCATCTTTACGGTAGGCGACACCTAGAATTTCGCTTAACAGTTTTTTGCCTTCAAAATACTGCGCTATATCAAGCATTGTGTATTCGCCTTCGCCTGTCGCCGCAATGTCAACGTTTTTTGCCTCTTCAAGAAATCCCTTTGGAACCGTGGTTACGTGTGGACCGCCTATAACTGTTAAAATGCTTTGGTCAACTTGCTTGGCTAAGTTGCTTATTTTAACCGAGTTTTCTATTTGGCAAGTGAATGGTCCTGCTACACCAACAATATCTGGCTTCCGACTGTAAATTTCCAACTTTATCCGCTCAAACGGCATGCCAACGTTTATGGTTTCGCCGTTTTTCAGGAATGAGCTATCACTCATAAAAGCATCTAAAATTTCCGTTTTGTAACCTGCTTTCTCAAGCATCGCAGCAATGTACATTAAGCCAAGAGGTAGATTGCCTGCTGGCTGATCAGAACCTGGATAAAATACTTGCGGCGGATTGATGAGAAGCACTTTCATTCAGGTTACCTAATGATTATAAACTTGACCTGTCCGAGATATTTAAATTAACTTATGAATCTATTTGGCATTGAATATTTCACGTGGTAAGCTGTTTTTTTGTGTATTTGTTCGTATGAAATAATCTTCCATTTTACTTAGTTGGCATGTTACTGTTATTCGACAACCACATAAGTTTATGAGCGGTTATTCGGCTCTAATATTATTAACTTTTCCGTTGTTTAGTGGGAGGTGAATTTTGTGAGTGCGCATAAAGAAAACAGAAAAGGCAAGATGACTGTTGCTGAGGCAGGAAGAAAAGGTGGAGAAAAAACTGCTCAAACTCATGGGCGAGAATTTTATGAGGAAATCGGTCGTAAAGGCGGCGAGAAAGTTTCTCAGGAGCGAGGTCCAGAATTTTACAGTGCGATAGGTAGCAAAGGTGGACAAAAAGTTCGAAAGCTTATTGAGGAAAGAAAAGAGCGTGAAGAAGAATAAACGGTAAGCACGTTTTTATTTTTTCCAGTTAACACGTTTATGAGTATGGCAGTGAAAAACAACGAGTAGCGAAGAAGCTCAAACAAGTAGGCGCGTAGGCATAGATCAAGGTAGAGGGACACGCCGTCAATACACAAATAGAAGTGGAAAATCTGATCACGTTAGCCCAGCTATAGTGGAAAAATATCTTGCTGGCATACATTACCCAGCAGAAAGAAAGAACTTGGTAGACAAAGCCAAAATAAGGATACCCCCAGACAATGTAATGGATTTATTAAACAAGCTGCCGAATAAAACCTATAAATCGCCAATAGATATAACAAAAGAAATAGGAAAAATAGAATAACTAACAAGACATTCAGTTTTCTTTAATTTAATTTCTTGGCCTTAGTTTCACATTTTGGAAAAATAAAGATTACTGTTGTTAATTACGCTCGCCCAGGTAGGTTTGTGATTGCTCTCTAATACCCACATACGCTTAAAGGCTATCCTTGAGTTAGATAACAAAACAGCCTTTTTCGAGGAAATAAAGGGGAGGTGAATAATTTTTGGTGGTTAAAAGTGAAGAAAAAAGGAAGATGACGCGTGAAGAAGCTGGTAGAAAGGGCGGCGAAAAAGTGGCTCGAGAAAGAGGTCCACAATTTTACAGAGAAATTGGTAGAAAAGGTGGCGAAAAAGTAGCTGAGGAACGCGGTTCCGGATTCTACAGGGAAATAGGAAGGAAAGGCGGAGAGAGCAGAGGAAAGAGGCGTGAATAAAGCTTTTTTTCTAATAGTTTTCATTTTCTTGTTTTAATGACCGAAAGGCAAATATTGAAATAACGTTATTTTGTATTTGGTTTTATGACGGAAATTCTTGTTTTATATTATAGCAGGACTGGAAATACAGAAAAAATGGCAAAAGCAGTTGCTGATGGAGCACAAATCAACAGTAAGATTAGGGTAGAATTAAATTTTCACATTGAACCTGAAGAACTAAGTAGCTTTGATGCTTTAGTTGTTGGGGCACCTACTTATTATCATGAGATGCCGATTGATTTCAAAAAGCTTTTCGAGGAAGTTGCAGTAAAGGGCATAAATTTGAAAGGTAAAGTCGGGGCCACATTCGGTTCATATGGTTGGAGCGGTGAAGCACCTAGACTTATTTTGGAAATTATGAAAAATAAGTTTGAGATGCAAGTTGTTGAACCGCCTTTACTGGTGAAGTATATTCCTGACGAAAAAATGCTTAGCACTTGTAAGGATTTAGGAAAGAGAATTTCCGAAAACTTGATGAACAGGACATAATATAAGCGGGTGGAGAAAAGAATGGAAAAACCAAAGAATAATCTTATTGAATTTTTGAAAAATCAAATAGTGATTGAAAACGAAATAGTTGATTCCCTTGAAAAAGCGCTAGTTGGCATGAAGAATCCTGCTGTTAAAGGCGTCTTGAAGGGTGTCTCGTTGGATTCTGTGAAGCACGCGGAACTTTACTCGTCAGCGGTTACCCTGCTGACTGGTACTCCTACTGCATTAACGCAGGAGCATCTTGATCAGCAAAAAGCACTCGTAGAAAAACACATTGAGATAGAATCTAAACTAATTAAGCGTCTTGAAACAATGATACCTAATGTTGAAAACAAGAAGGTTGTATTTCTTTTAAACTCCATATTGGCTGATGAAATCAGACACCACGCTATGCTGAAGATGGTTTTAGAGATCATTGTTCACGGAGAAACCATAACAGAGGAAGATTGGTGGAAACTGCTATGGGAAAACGCGCCGTTTCACGGAGCTCCCGGTGGAGGATAACAAGAAAATTAGGATTGTTTGCTAAGAGTTAACGTTGTTATTCATGACTTGTTCAGAAGAGCTCCATGTGTCTTCGACTATTTGCTGAAGCTCCTTAAGTACTGAAGCTAACATTTCACCTTTGCAGGTTAAACCATAAGCTTTCGGAGTTTTCCTTATGAAAACTAGTTTTTTGCCTTTCAAGCCTCTGAGGTACTTGTATGTTCTTCTCATGGAAAGTTCTGTTTCTTTGGCAAGCTTTCCAGCTGAAATCCCTTCATCAGGGATAGTATCGTAGACTTTTCGTTCGGTAACTGTGAATGTTTCTCTGTTTGGGTCTCGTTTTGATTTGAAGAAAAATATATAATCCCTTTCAAGGGGAGTTTCTATCAAACCTGAGGAGCGTAAGCGTTTTAGTATTCGCGAAGCGATTTTTGACGAGATAAGTACTTCAATATCTTCAAAAGTTTTTGGTCCTGACAGTAAAGATTGTAAAAGAATTTCTTCATAGCATTCTGAGTGGGCTGGAAGCATTTCAGCAAATTCTGGGAAGCATCTTAGTAGCTCGGTTAGCCGACCGCCAAACATCGTTGCGTAGTATTCATCTCGTGCTTCAGTTGCTAGACCTACTGCCATTAAAGGCTGCAGATATTCTTCGTTTATCGTGTCTTGGCTGTGGCTGTGCCCTGTTTTTTTTAGTTCTTGCTGTAATTGGCTTACTGAGTATCTACCGTTTACGATTGCTTTTAGAATATGAAGTCTTGTCTCGTTTTTTAGAACGTTGAAGAGCGCTTTTATGTAGTTCGGGTTATCCATGGTTTCCCGAAGTTTTCTCAGCTCGTTTTTTAGTTTGTATACTTGGCATCGGTTTATGCATTCTAAGGGTGTTATTGGAGCGCAGTTTCTGCATTCTGAGTCAAGTGACTTAAGCATTCCGATTAGGTCGCGGTTGTTTTCACTTTTACGGGGTGGTAATAAAACATTGCCCATTTTTTTTCTCCTGTCTTGGCATGTGCCTTGACGGGGGAGGGTTGAGAGATTGCGCGAAACTGCTTTTTTGTGATTTGATGCCCGTCATGACACGCGTCATAAAAATATGACAGGCGTCATATTTAAATAGGTTTTCCCCAGAAATAAGAGTAATTGGTGTTAAACTTGATACTACCGTGTGAAGTGGGAGTAAAAACCGTTTTGCCTGCAGTAAAAGCTATCATGGCAAGGTCAATCGTTGAAAAACACGGATTGAACGAAAAACAAACCGCAGACCTCCTTGGATTATCACAGTCTGCAGTAAGCAGATATGTAGGAAGAGAAAGGGGAAATTTACTCACGATAGAAAACTCGACTGAAGTTTTGGCCCTGATAGATCAAATGGTAACTTTCCTTATAAAAGAACCAGACAACAAAGCAGAAATACTCAATCTCTTCTGCCAAACATGCACAGCCATCAGAGAAAAAGGCTTAATGTGTTCATATTGCCAAAAAGAAATGCCTCCACAATGGGCGGAAAACTGTCTCTTCTGCCGCTAAATTAAGAGCAATTAAGATTTATTAAAAACGAAGTTTTACTGATTTTTGAGGAAAATCAATGTCTTACAATGAAAACGCTGTTTTAGATACTATTGAAAAAGTGACCAAAAGCGTAGTTAACATAAGCGCCATAAAACTTGTCCACAACATTTTCTACCAAGCGGTGCCAGTTAGCGGCATGGGTTCAGGCACCATAATCGATCCAAAAGGGCTAATTTTAACAAACAACCACGTGGTCGGTGGCGCACACAAAATCAACGTTATTCTAGGAAGCAACGAAGTACTTGAAGGTACAATTGTAGGGTCATGCGCCATTCACGACGTAGCCGTGGTCAAAATTAATGGCAATAAAAGAAATCTTCAAGCAGCCCAACTTGGCGACTCAGATAAAATACGGGTGGGGCAAAGGGTCTATGCTATTGGTAACCCTTTCGGCCTAGCAGGTGGACCAAGCGTAACCTCGGGAGTAATCAGCGCTATTAATAGGACAATCGAGTCTGACAGAGGCTTGATAGAGAACCTTGTTCAAACCGATGCCTCCATTAATCCAGGAAATAGTGGTGGTCCGCTTGTAGATGTTACAGGCAAAGTTATAGCAATTAACACTGCAATTATTCCGTTTGCTCAGGGCATAGGTTTTGCGATTCCCATAAACTCGGCGAAAAGTTGCACTGATGAAATTGTCACTGAAGGAGGAGTCAAAAGACCCTGGCTCGGCATAGTGGGATTAACTTTAACACGGGAAATCTCACGCTACTATGGTTTACCAGTGAACCGCGGAGTGTTGGTAACCAGAATCGCTGACGGCAGCCCTGCCGAAGCCGCCGGAATGGCTGAAGGAGACATCATTCTAGAAATAGGTGATGTAGAAACCAATAAAATAGAGGACTTGGTCAACGAGATTCAGAGAAGAAAGATCGGAGACGTATTTAGAATCCTTGCATTGCGCAATGGCAGAGAGCACTTTTTTGAGTTAAAACTAACCGAAGCGCCATAGCACATTTTTTCAGACGATGGGAGGTTTAGGTTGGGTCAAAATCAAATTAAAGATATCTTAAAAAAATACAAAGTTATCGCAGTTGTTGGGTTGTCCAAAGAGCCGGAGAAAGACAGCCATAGGGTTAGTGCTTACCTAAAACAGCATGGCTACCGCATCATACCAGTAAATCCCTTCGCGGACGAGGTTCTTGACGAAAAAAGTTATCCGAGCCTGCTTGAGATTCCGTCTGAAATTCAAAAAACAATTGAGATTGTGGATATTTTTAGGCCAGCGAAAGATATTCCGCCGATAGTAGAGCAAGCCATCACGCTAAACCAGACTTACGGTAAGCCTTTTGTGGTTTGGATGCAGCTTGGAATAGTTAACGAGCAAGCCGCTGAGGTAGCTAGGCGAGCTGGTTTGATTGTTGTCATGGATAAGTGTTTGATGGTTGAGCATTACCATTTAGCTTAAAAGGCTATATCGCGTTAAGCATAAGGATACAACAGTTGCGATTATAACGAGAAAAAAGTTAAAATTCGCCTGCAAGAATCTTATCACGTGGATTTTATGTGCTCTAATTACTCTGAGTGGGACGAATACTACCGCAAATATCCCGTTGCAGAGTTAGGCTGGGAACTTGGCAAACCCAGACCCATACTGGTTGAACACGTAGAAAATGGATTTATCCCTAAGGGTAAAGCATTAGATCCTTGCTGTGGCATTGGAACCAACCCTGTTTATCTTGTCCGAAAAGGTTTTGACGTGACGGGAATTGATGTTTCATTAACTGCAATTGGTATAGCAAAGGTGAAAGCAAGGCAAGCAAAAATTGACGTTAACTTTGTGACTGAGAGCTTTATTGACTTGTCCTTTAAGGATGAAGTGTTCGATTTTGTTTTTGACATGGGCTGCTTTCACCATGTTGAGATTGAAGACCGAACAAAATTCATAGAATTGATTTTTCGTGTGCTAAAGAAAGAGAGCGTTTACATGCTTACCTGTTTTAGCTACAAAAATGGGCCAGAGTGGAATCATTTCACAAAGCGGCAAATAATTGATTTATTCTCTTCCTACTTCGAAATAGAAGAAATTAGGCATTATTCTTCATTGGAAGGCGATTGGTACATTCGGTTCTTCTATACGACGCTAATGAAGAAGAAGCCCAGAGACTAGGTGATTTTTTCAAGAACGTTTTGTATTTCTTGATAGTTTGGTTCAACTGCTGGGTTATCTGAAACCCAAACATACCGCACTATGCCTTTTGAGTCAATGACGAAAATTGAGCGTTTAGCGACCGTGTAACCGTTGAGTCCGGCGAAATTCGGTAACTCCAATTCATAGGTTCTGGTAACTTCACGCTTGTAGTCACTTAGTATGGGAAAGGGCAGCCTGTTTTTTTCTGTGAAACCTTTATTTGAGAAGGGGTCATTTACGCTTATTCCGATAACTTGAGCATTCAAATCGATAAGTCGAGCCATGGAATCACGAAACTCGCACATTTCCTTTGTGCATGTTGAAGTGAAAGCGCCAACGAAAAAGGATAAAACGATTTTTTGCCCCAAAAGCTCCTTTAAACTTCTAGGTTTTAAATCAATATCTGCCAGAGTAAAATCCGGTGCTTTGTCTCCGACTTTAATTTTGCTTGACATAAGAAAACAATCCTTTATTCTAGAAAAAAGATAACGGTGTATAAATGGATGACGTTTTTTAGCTAAAAGGTAAAAGCGCTTGGGCAAATCTTGTTGAGAACGCATGTTTCGCATATGGGTTTTCTTGCAATGCATGCTTGTCTGCCGTGGAAAATCAGCAAATCGGTGAGTTTCATCCACTTGTCTTTTGGAGTAATTTGCATTAGATCTTGTTCTATTTTAGCAGGATCATTATGTTCTGTAAGCCCAAGTCGCTGTGAGACTCTGCGGACATGAGTGTCGACTGCTATGCCGGAGATTATGCCGTAAGCGTTGTATAAAACTATGTTCGCGGTTTTTCTAGCTACTCCAGCCAGTTCCACCAATTCCTCAATTGTCTTAGGTACTTGGGAATTGTATTTTTCGATTAGGAGTTGGCAGCACTTTTTTAGGTTTCTGGATTTGTTGTGGTAGAAGCCTGTTGAATGTATATCTTGCTCTAACTCTTTTATGTCAGCGTTAGCATAGTCTTCAGGTGTGCGGTATTTTTTGAACAGGTTTTGGGTCACTATATTTACTCTTTCGTCAGTTGTTTGGGCAGATAGCATGGTTGCTACGAGTATTTCCAATGGGTTGGAGTAGTTCAGAGCAGTTTTTGCATTAGGGTACTGTTTTTCAAGCAGTTCGATTATTTTTGTTTCTCTTTGTTTGGGTTCAAGGTATATTTCTGGACGTTTCATTTAGCGCTCTCCTTAGACGTATGCCTGTTAATGTAGTGGACTGGTGGGGAAATAAAAGTTTGCTTCGATAGATAATTGTTTTAACACTTGTTTAATAATACAGTTGTACACTTCAAATTTGCAAATATTTATCTTATTGTTTTTGCGCAATGTTTATATAATTTCCAATAATCTGAAAATATGTTAATCTAGTGTAAAGTGGCAGTTATGGTTAATCCGACAAGAATAACCGTTGCTTTCGACAAAACAACAGCTGACTTACTAGAAAAAATAAGCACCGAAGCGCAAGTCTCACAAAGCGAAGTTATGCGCCGTGCCCTAAAATTCTACAACGAAAACAAGGCTCTTGAAAACCCAGCAATCAAGAAAAAAATTCTAGCCTACATGGATATGCTTCTTAACGGTGAACATGTTATCATAGATGTTGATCATTGGCTTATGTTCTTGCGCTTAATCGCTTCATCTCCTGAGCAGGAAAAGTTTTGGAGTGAGCATAAGGAAGTAGCTCGCGCTCATTGGGAACAGCTAAAAACAAAGGTGCATTCAGCGGAAGAAATGTTGGTGAGGCTTGAGGAGTGCAACTTTTACCGTTTAACAAAGAACGCTCCGAACGATTACACATTAGTTTTAGTCTCGGAGATTTCAAAAGATTTCATCAGAATATTCCTTGAAGAATATTTTGCTGCTATGGGTGTTAAAGCAGAGATAAAAGAGAATTTAACCAAGCTCAGAGTTACAGTTAAACCAGGCACAACAAGAATGTAAAAAGGATTCCTGATTTTTCAACTTCAACGTTTCTGCTGTCTGCGGCTCTGTCTCTAAATGTTTATCTTGATAACGCGTAAGGGTTATGGAACCATTAGCAATAAACTCTTTTCACTTTTGGCCAATTGAAAGATGGCTTCTATCTAAAGCGTTGCTGTAGAGCTAAGCTTTCA
>JBEKNP010000018.1:0-43058 GCA_049522695.1 Bathyarchaeia archaeon
TATGAAATGCCCCAGAAAAACGGATTAGACTTTCTAAAAGAACTCAGAGAACAAAAAAATGACATCGCTTTTATTTTATTTACTGGGAAAGGCAGGGAAGAAGTTGTAGTTAAAGCTTTGAATTTGGGCGCTGACAGCTACCTAAACAAAAACGGAGCGCCAGAAGCTGTTTACTGCGAATTGGCAGATGCCATAAACAAGACTGTGGAACGCAAGAAGTCAAAGCAGCTGCTTGTCGAGTCAGAAATGAAGTATCGCACAGTGGTTGAGAAATCGCATCAAGGAATATTAATTACTCAAACGTCTCCGCTGAAACTGGTTTTTGCAAACGAATCCATGGGAAGCATTTTGGGTTATTCCACCGAAGAGTTGAAGTCACTTTCGCCCCTAGGAGTTGCAGGACTAATATATGACGAGGATAAAGCCGTTTTCTTTAGCCGTTTAGAAAACCATATACATGGGGAGCCATCGCGCATTGAATACATGGGACAAGCTGCGGTGCAGGGCATGTTTTTGGACATTGATGAACGCAAGAAGGTCAGCGAGATTTTGCGTGAAAACGAGCAAAGGTACAGGGAACTGGCAAATTCTCTGCCCAACATTGTTTATGAATCTGATTTAACTGGGAAGGTGGAATTTGTAAACGATAGAGGGCTAGAGATTGCTGGCATTTCAAATGAGGATTTCGAAAAAGGATTGAATATACTGCAGTTTCTTGTTCCTGAAGATAGGCAAAGGGCAATGGAAAGCATGGAGCGGTTGTTAACGGGTGATAGTTATGTTCCTGCTGAATATGTCTTCTTGCGGAAAAACGGAACTACTTTTCCTGCGCTTATCACGACAACTCTTCGTATTTCCGAAAACAAGGTGACGGGGCTTAGAGGGGTGGTCATAGACATTTCTGAACGCAAAAAAGCTGAAGAGATTCTTAGGCAAGATCAAGAGCTACTTGAAGCAATTACGGATAACCTTGGCGCGGGCTTTGTAATAATAAGCAAAGACTATCGCGTGCTGTACGCGAACAAATTCGTAAAAAATAATTGTGGAAATGTGGAGGGAAAACAGTGTTACGCAACGCTTAACACTTTGGACCATATTTGCCCGGATTGCGGTGTAAAAAAGGTCTTTGAAGATGGAGTTGCCAGAGATTCTCATGAATATTCTCAAATGGGGATTAATGGTGAGCCGTATTATGTTGAACTTATTGCTACGCCACTTAAGGATAAAGATGGGAATGTCACGGCAGGATTGGAATTTGTTGTAGATATAGCTGAAAAAAAACGTATGCAGCAAGAGTTGCAGGCTAAAGAGGCGAAGTTTAGAGCCATTAGTGATTCCGCGATCGACGCCATATTCATGTTTGATGAGGAAGACAGAATTATTTATTGGAATCCTGCTGCTGCACGAATTTTTGGTTACAATGAAAAAGAAATAATAGGCGAAAAAGTAAACATGACAATCATACCTCCTAGCTTTCGCAAGGACCACCTTAAACTTACTTCAGAACTTTGTGCGGTCAAAAACTCTAAGAAAAATTCTGGTGAGATTCAGGAATTCCCTGCTCTGCGAAAAGATGGGTCAGAATTTTCAATGGAGATCGCTATGACTGCGCTGCAACTTAATAGCAATCGGTACTTTGCAGCTATAGCCAGAGACACCACGGAAAGAAATAAAGCTGAAGAGGTTATGTCCGAGAGTCAACAGAAGTTCAAAGCATTGTTTTCTGCGAATCCTGATGCTGCGGTATTTCTAGACCTTGATTTTCACGTGGTTGAGGCTAATTCTCGGTTCAGTACGCTTTTTGGGTATTCATTTGATGAAATAAAGGGCAAAATTGTCACCGACCTCATCGTACCTGACGATTCAAAAGAAGAATCAAGAATCCTCCGCCAGAAAATCCTTTCAGGTTCAGTAGAAATTGTCACTGCCCGAAAGAGGAAAGATGAGTCTCAAATTCCACTGTTTATGTCTGGAGGGCCCGTCTTTGTAAATGGCAAAGTGATCGGCTCTGTGATGGTTTACAAGGATATTTCTGACATTATCACCGTTCAAGAAGAATTGAGTAAAGCGCTGGCTAAGGCTGAGCTGCTTAACGAGAAGTTGCGTGTATTGGGCAGTTTGAGTAGACATGACGTTCGAAACAAACTTTCAGTGGTGACTGGATACGCTTACTTCCTTAAGAAAAAACATGCAGACCAAGCCGACATTCTTGATGGAATTAGCAAAATTGAGCAGTCTATTAAGGAGATTGGAACGATTTTTGGCTTTGCCAAGATTTATGAACAATTGGGCATTGAAGAGTTAACATATATCGACGTGGAGAAAACGTTAAAAGATGCAATATCTCTTTTTTCAGGTTCTTTAGGTTTAGCAGTCATAAATTATTGCCATGGGCTGACTTTGCTGGCAGACTCTCTTTTGAGACAGCTATTTTATAACTTAATTGATAACTCGTTGAAACATGGCGAAAAAGTCACAAAGATAAGAGTGCATTATGAGAAAGTGGATGAGGATAAGCTGATTGTTGTTTATGAGGATGACGGGATTGGGATTTCGGTTGAGAATAAGCCGCACCTCTTCAAGGAGGGATTCAGCACGAGTGGCACATCTGGATATGGCTTATTCTTAATACGGAAGATGATGGAAGTCTACGGCTGGGCAATTGAAGAAAATGGCGTGCCTGGCAAAGGAGCAAGATTCATAATAACCATTCCGAGGACCAGCCAAAGCGGAAAAGAAAGCTTTCAAATTACGTAATAGACTGGCTCCAAAGTGCGCTGCAATGACCCGATATTATGTGCTGAAGAATGTTGACTAGTGCCGAAGATCATTTATGGGTAGGACAACTTACTCTTAATCTGCGAGGGTTTAAACTAAATTTACGAAACCCGTAAGTTTGCAGGCTAAACGTAAGTCTAAAGCTATACGTCCCCACCAAAATTTATTTTTCGCTAGACTCATTGGGAGGGAGTTTACTTTATATTTTTGTTAAGGTGCTAAAGCTGACTTAGCAGTAAGAAATTGATCGATTTATTAAAGGTACAAACGCTATGAAAGATTCAGTGTTAAGCGAAAAGAGCGTGGTTTCTAAGGTTTCGGAGCTGATGGAAACCCTTGATCACATTAAAAGGTACAATGCTCTATCTCGTTCGCTTAAGAAATTCTCACTTATAGTTATCGGATCAATTGCCATCTCTCTTGCAGTCGGCATATTGTTCACAATCTCAGGAGTTGACTATACATCAAAAAGTCCTCAAAGTTTTCTCTTTGGTTTCATTCTGCTTCTTATCCCATTAATAGGCTTGGCAACTGGAGTATTTTACGTTAGAAGGCAAGTAAATGCAACTATGACGGGGGAATGGAAACAGAAACTTTCAGGAGGCTTTCCCTCTGCTTTGGAGATCTTGATGGAGCTTGATTGGGATAAAACCCTTGATGAAATCTCCATGGGAAGACTCAGCTACACCATTTATGGACTAATGAAAACAGCCGCTTATTGGTTGGTTACGTTTTTTGGTCTGCAACTAATTGGTAACGGCTTGACACTTTATTTCTTGCACAGAGCAGTTTTTCTCAGCACCTTTGTATCAGTAGCTTTCGCTTTAATCCTTGTTCTTTCGTTGCTCGGCAACGACCTTTTGAGACGTTACAAAGAGATTCATGCTCTAGATATGCTCCTTTTGGAGCTGCGGTGGTTTAGTCTTGAAATTAGGAGAGCCGAGTTCCAAACCTGACCTCTATGTCATCGCCCGCATCATCAAGGCGTTGAAAGAGAAAAACAGGATGAACAAGACCGCGCTTGCTACTTCCACGGGGCTTGCATATGATAAGTTGGTTAAGTATTTGGCTTGGATGTCTGAGAAAGGTTTTGTTGTTGACGAAAACGGTTTAGTTATCTTAACTGAGGAGGGGTCTGAAGCCTATGATGAGTTGGTAGGATGGATAATGAAGTACGTAGGGCAACTAAAGTTCCCACGCCTACGCCTGCGAACCTAACTTGAAATTTGGTTGTTTCATTTACTCCCTCAAAATGAGTTCGCTTTATAAGCTAGCAAGACATGTTTGCTCGGGAGATAGAATATGACACTCAGCGATGTTCCTTCGATTGAAGCGGTTAAGCTTACAAAACAATACGGTTCCTTTGCAGCCGTTTCGGAATTGAACCTCAAAATAGAGGGCGCAAAATGCGTCGGTTTCCTAGGTCCAAACGGGGCAGGAAAAACAACCACACTAAAAATGTTCACAGACTTGATCCGTGCTTCTTCTGGAGAAGCCCTGATAAACGGCATAAACGTTCATACTAACAAGAAGGCAGCACTGGCATCCGTCGCTGCGATTATTGAGACGCCTGAAATTTACCCTTCACTAACACCTCGAGAAGCGCTGGCGATGATTGCTGAATTCAGAGGAGTCCCGGCAACAGAGATTAAAAAGAGAATAGAAGAAGCCGTCCTCGAAGTCCATATGAACGAATGGATTGATAAGAGAATCGGTAAGTTCTCCAAAGGAATGAAACAGAGAATTTGCATTGCATCCGCACTTCTTAGTGACCCATGTATCCTTCTTCTCGATGAGCCCACCAACGGCCTTGATCCCAGAGGAATGAGCGAAGTCAGGGACATCGTTAAATCACTTAAGGGAAAGAAGAGATTGATTTTCATGAGTTCGCATCTTCTCAGCGAAGTTTCAGAGGTATGCGACGAGGTCGCCATGATTGACCATGGTAAGCTGCTCGTTTATGATACAATTCCAAATGTGACTGCCAAATTTTCTGGAGGCGCAAACATGGTCGAAGTTGGACTTCAGCGTCCAATCGAAGCCCAATTAGTAACACAGAAGATCGCGAAACTTTCCAGTGTGGTCTCAGCAGAGCAAACAAATGATACAAACCTGCGGATTAGATTTAGCGGAGGCTTGGATGTGCAAGAACAGATTCTCTCTGATCTGGTAAAACTGAATATTGGAGTCATAAGTTACAGACCAGCGTCCTCGGAACTCGAAGACGTCTATCTTAATCTGATCAAGGATACGGTGTGATAAATATGAACGAAACAGAAACAATCGGTGGAAATAAAGTGCCGAGTAGCATGGCGCAAGTCCGCATATCAATGAAGTATACGTTTCTTGAGTACTTTAGGTCGCGCCGTTTCCTTATACTGCTAATTATTACTCTCTTGATAGCAGCACTTCTCACCATCATAGTGGCTTGGCGGCGTCCTGAGGGTTTTCTATCTTCAAACCTCGGGTTCTATTCCAGTTGGTGGGGGACTTCCGTAACCTTCGTAATTATACTGGCTGGAATTTTCTTCGGGGGAGATGCCATTTCAGGTGAGTTCCAGAATAAGACAGGTTACTTTGGAATTCCTAACCCTGTTAGAAGGTCGTCAATATACATTGGGAAGTGGTTGTCGGCTTTCTTAGCAGCGACCGCAATAATGCTCATATTCACAGTGATTACAATCGCCAATGGAGCTTACTATTTTGGTTCATCAGGCGTGCCGTACCAATTCGGTTTGTCTTTGCTTTTCGCATGGTTTTATCTCGCGGCGGTCTTAGGATTGACGTTCCTTTTCAGTTCGATGTTTAAGAGCAGTTCCATATCTATTCTTGTAACGGTTATCCTCTTACTGTTCGGATTTACGCTAATTCAGACGCTGGTTTCAGACCTTGTCGGGATTGAACCGTGGTTTGTTCTGACTTACGGGTCAGGGATAATAGGCAACATATTGAATTCGCCTTATCCCCCTCACAGCGTCACGACATCTACGACGTTCGGCCATCGTACAATTACTACTACTACATTCGCCGCATCAGTTCCTCAAGGACTCGTCATCATAGGAATATACTTCATCATCACAGCAATCTTGGGACTACTGCTATTCGAAAGAAAAGAATTCAACTAAGCAAATACAAGCTTTTCCACTAAAGGTTGCTGTAATCCAGCAAATCTTTTTCTATTGTAAAAAATAAGCAGGCAAACTTATGTTACGTTAAGGCAAAGCTACATATTGGCATAGACTGAAATAAATTAAAGATCAGTGATTAAGCTAAAAACGATGCCTATGCTCTCTAACCAAAATCTTGAAAAACTGAGAAGAAAAGCGCCCCAATTGATTGTTGTAGCCATCGCTATAATAGTTGTCGTTTATTTTGTGCTTGATTTTTTGGAGGACGTCGTTATTGAAGGCGGCCCGGTTACAAGCGAACCAATAATTACTGTCATCCTTTCTATAACGCGTGGTGTAACTGGGGCAGTGCAGGCTTGGGGTTACTCGGGCATCTTTGGGTTAATGCTGCTTGAATCAAGCTCTCTACCTATCCCAAGCGAAGTGATTCTACCATTTGCAGGCTACTTAGTTTCCACGGGGCAAATTAATCTCTGGATAACCCTGACAATTGCAACTATCGCTGGAATAATCGGTTCATTGGTTGACTATTACATCGGGTTAAAAGGTGTTCAAGCCCTAATGCAACACAAAATTTTAGGCAAAGTTCTTTTGTCAACAAACCAGCTTGAAGTTGCTGAAAAATGGTTTACCAAGCATGGCAGTTTAATGGTTTTTATAAGCCGTTTAATTCCGGGATTCCGGACAACATTTTCGTTTCCAGCAGGCGCCGCAAAAATGAAGTTGGCAAAGTTTATCGCTTTCACGACGGCAGGCTGTTTACTGTGGAATGTAATTTTGATTTATTTGGGCTGGTACCTTGGCAAAAACTGGACGCAAGTTGCTGGTGTCTCCCATTACTTAATCGTAACCGCTGTAGCTACCATAGTAATCATCATTGCTGTTTACCTATTTAGACGAAGACGAAAAAAGCAACCGCTAAAACCCCGATGAAAAGAAGACAAAATTAGTGCATTTAAACTATTTTAGTTATCTTTGGTTTAACTTCCCCTTTAATACCGATGTCATTAGCTTCTTGAATCTGCAACATGCAATCAACATGAGACGCTCCATTGAACACTTTATAATCAACCATTTCTAAGAATGCGCCGTCAATTGAAACCGGAGAGTTAGACGCGAAGATACCAACGTCCTTCATCATGACTTCGCCCGGATTAGGCAAACAATCGCAGTATTGTGTGATGCCCTTGGCAAAGCTCACGTATGACACTTTATTCGGGTTAAAGGTGGAGAGTACCCCGTAAGCGGCTGAAGCGAGTGCCCTGCAGATATTTTCCTGATGGGTGAAGCTTATGGCTTCCATGGGGCAACCATGTTTGCACATTGGACAACGCATGCATACAGCTGAGGTGTTTCTTGCTTTTCCCTCAATAATTTCAGGCAGGTTCATTTCGCAATTTTCTTTGCATTTTCCGCAGCCGATGCATTTGGATGTGTCTATTTCTAAGCCTACTGTTCTGTGCTGGCGAAGTTTTCCTGCTCTGGGTGTGCAGCCCATGCCGAGGTTTTTTATGGCGCCGCCGAAACCGCTGAGTTCATGGCCTTTATCATGTGTGACAACAATCATGGCGTCAGCTTCCGCGATAGCGCCTGACACTTCTATTTCTTTTAGTATGCCCTTGGTGGGAACTGTTCGGTAGTTTTCGCTTTTAAGCCCATCTGCCACAATAAACGGCGCCATGTTAAAACCATTCATTAACGCCGTAATCATGTGGTCGTACGCATTGTTACGTTGTGCATTATAGTAAGTGTTGGAGTCTGTAAGGAATGGTTTGCCGCCTGCCTCCTTAACCCTGAGGATTATGTCATGAACAAAAAATGGTTGCACATAATTCGGGTTTCCTAACTCGCCTACATGCAATTTAACTGCAACAAGGTCACCCTTTTGTATGCGATCAAAGGTTCCCGCTTCATCATAGAGACGATTTGCCTCCATCATTAGATTACGTTTAGTATCCCAAGGGATTAAATGAACCGTCATGTTATTTCTCTTCCTTTTCACTTTTCAGTATTTCAGAATTTTTATATAAATGTAATCTGTTAAATTAATGCTTTTAAAAATTACAGAAGTAAATTAAAATATACAGAAGTGATATTGTGCTATTTTCAGGTAGTAGTGATTCATGGGCAAGCTTGAATGTAACGGGTTGACAAAGGTTTACGAGGACCATAGAAAAGCTCTTGAAAACGTCACCTTTACAGTGGAAACTAACGGTATTTTCGGTTTAATTGGTAGAAATGGCGCTGGAAAAACAACGCTTATCAGAATTCTTGCCACGGAGCTTCAACCTACCGCTGGAAGCGCAAGCATTAACGGTTTTGACGTAATAACGCAGGAAAATAAGTTAAGGGAGAAAATTGCGATTGTCCCGCAGGAGGCAAGAACGATAAGGTGGATGACATCCAAACAAACTGTTTTTTCATATCTTCTTTGGCGAGGCTACAGCTACAATGAAGCAAAGAGGCTTGCTGATGAGTCGCTTGCAAAGCTTGGTTTAGAACAATACGCTAATGCATTGACTAGCCGCCTCTCAGGTGGCACAAAAAGAAAGGTGCTCCTCGCCACTGTAACCGCTTCAGAAGCAGATGTTATTTTTCTTGATGAACCCACAACTGGCTTGGACCCAATCTCAAGGAGAGAACTATGGGAAATTCTAAGAGCGCTTGGCAAAGAACGGTTTATTTTTCTTACAACTCATTATCTTGAAGAGGCAGAGCAACTTGCAGATAAGATAGGCATTCTTAAAGATGGAAAATTGGTTTCATTTGGCACTCTTCCTGAGCTGAGAAAAACGGTTAGATACCAGTACAGCATCAAACTGCCGCCTAAAGTGCCGGTTCCACAGTTGAAAGATGCCGAAGTAACCACAGACAAAAGCGGCGTCGCACAGATAATGACCAATGAAGATGAAGCCTTCAGCTTAGCTAAAGCGTTCGCTGAGCAAGCAGTAAAATTCTCTATCGCTCCTGTCACTTTGGATGATATTTTCTTTTACCTTGTTGGACAAAAAGCGAGGGATGAATAACTGAAGCGCAGTAAACTCAGCCAACTTTTAGCAGGCGTTCTGGTGAATGCCGTTTATGAAATGGTAAACTACCCTATCGTTTTGCTAAGTGCCGTTATTGCGCCGTTTTCTATTCTGATTGTAATTACCTTCATATCCCATGGCAGTCTTTTTGGAACCGCAATTGAAGGCGGATTGATAATGACTTTCTTTTCAAGCGGAATTTCACTTCAATCAGACCTTTCTCACTTAAAAAATGACTTCAAACTTCAAGACATGATTGTAAGCTCGCCGACAAGTTCAACCTTATACATGGCGGGAATGACTCTTGCGGAAATAGTTTACTCAATTCCTTCTTTAGTTATTCTTATTGTGCTTGCAGGAATTTATTTGCATCCTTCGATTCTTCAAATATCAATCTTATCCATTGCACTATTGCTGATGTTCGCTATCTCAGTAGCTATAGGATTCATGCTATCCACTTTCTCAAATGATGTAGTTCAGAGCTATGCTTTCTCTAGGCTTCTTTCACTATTGTTTACGACGGTGCCGCCAGTATATTACCCGATAACCTACGTTCCTGCGGATTACAGGTATATTGCTTACCTTTCGCCGACGACATATGTAGCGGAAATTATGCAGTCAGCAACAGGCTACCTCAAAATCTCCACTAATATGATAACATTTGATTGGGTAGTCCTATCAGCAGTCTGCGCCATTGTCCTATTCTTGGCGATAAAGAAGACCAGATGGAAAGATGTTTAGGAGCTTAGTATTTTTCTCCTACGCCCGTATTCAGCCAGTCAACACAGAATGACAATTATTTGCCTGCCTTGCCTATTAGAGCTCCTAAGGATGCACTTCTAGAATCATATAGTGAATCCGAAGGGTAGCTTGTGCAAGCAAACGCAAAGCGATTGAGGACAGGCTAATATTTTTAACAAAATTCAACCACAAAAATGCGAGCAAACACAAACGCCCCTGCGGAAAAAGTGCGTTCACAGCCATAAAAAAACCCTCAAACAACCACCACAACCCAAAACAAAACACAACACAACAAACCACAAAAGTCGCAACTTGCACCATCCCCAAAGTCGCAACTTAAAAATTCAGCAAAACCAACCCAAAAAACAATTTAGGACTTAGTATTTTTTTCCTAAACAAAGCTTCTTTTGAATATCTAAAACCTCAATTTCATTATCAGCTAAGATGTTTAGCCAAAGTTCAAATTCGGCTTTCGAGATTTCTTTTTGAATAACGCCTTTTTGGTCTCCAGAGAAAAATCTTGATGGTTCAGAAGAAAACAGTTTTACGTAAAAGATTCGGTCTGCAATCACCAGTTTAGAGGAACAGCCTGACTTTTCAGCCGCGATGTAATCAATTTCGAAACTCATACTTGAGCCCTTCTTTAGAAGCGTTGATTTATGTTACTTAAATTTTCTCTTTTTTGCAGAGGTGTTTTGTTGCTTCTATGTAACTACAAAAATTTAAAACAATAATCTATTGGCTGTGAATAACTTTCTGCCTAAACTTTTTCTTTTGCGAAATAATTCTAACCTTTAGGAAGGATGCCTATTTCTTCTTTTTTGTTACTTGGTTTTCTGCGTTCAAAAAGAAGGTATCCTGCCGCCAAAACTATCGTTATTGTGGCTGCGACTCCTACAACCGTGACTGTTGGAAAAGGCGCTATGCTAAAGTAAACCGTTTTTGAACCCGTATTACCTACTTTGTCAGTAGCGTAAACGGTTAAACGGTGTGAACCATTGGATAACGCTGGCAAAGTTACGTTTCCGATTATGGTTACATTTTGTTGTCCATCTAAACTGTAAGCTAACCATGTGAGTGTCTTATTTACTTCGAAAGTTAGTTGGATGTCTGTGGAGCTATAAGATTGGTTTTGAGGAATAATAATCACGATGTTTGGAGGAATCATGTCCACAGAAAAGAAAACTCTGTTAGAATAACCCATGTTGCCGAGGCTGTCGTTGGCGTAGAGTAGTATGTTGTGCGCCCCTTGAGATAAGTTAAGTAATTCTGTTGGTGTTTCTCCCTTTATGGTTATGTTTGCTTGGTTATCTAAACTGTAACCCATCCATTCGGTGTCTTTGTTAACGATAAAATTTAAGGTTACTTTATTGTAAGTTTGGTTTTCGGGAGAGGTAATTTGAATTATCGGTGGAGCAGTTCCATAACCAATAGGCGTGTACTTCTCAACTGTGTTTAGCCAGTTTTGGCCGTCAAATCCCCCAATTGCGTATAAAACATCGTTTACAACAGCAACGCCCAAGTATGCCCGAGCTGTAGGCATCGGAGGGCCAGTACTCCAAGAGTTGTTACTTGGACTATAAACTTGAACGTTACTGCTATAAGAATCCAGAAAATATCCACCGATAACATATAGCAATGGAGGAGCCATGAAGCCTTCAGTTGCCGCAGCAGCTCCATAAGTAACTGCAGAAGGCAAGTTTGCACCTAAACTCCACGTATTGGTTTGAGGATCGTATACTTGGTTTGAATTAACGAAAATGTTACTTCCTTGTGAGCTTGAAGCTTGGGAACCGCCAATAATATGAATTTTGCCATTTACAACGGTTGATGCGTAACCATAAACAGCCGATGGTATTGGTGCTTCTGTAGTCCATGTATCGTTAGCTGGATTATAAACTTCGTTCACATTAGTTTCTCGATAATAAGGGCTTGTGCTTGAATATTCTTCGCCGCCGATTAAATAGATTTTACCGTTCACCACACTTGCGCTTAAGTCAGCTCTAGGAATAGGCATCGAAGCCTTTATTTCCCAACTATTCGTTCCAGGGTTGTATACTTCGTTGTTTCCAACAAACTCGTTGCCGACTGCCCCGCCTATAACATATATTTCGTTATTGTAAACCGCGATGGCACAACCGCTTCTGGCTGTGGGCATAGGCGTTTCAGTTGTCCACCTGTTTGCGATAGGGTCATACATTTCGTTAACGTTAACGGGTGAATCGCCACTCAAGCCTCCGATAGCATAGATATTTCCGTTTACAGTTGCAACACCGAGATCGCCTCGGGCTGTTGGCATAGGTGTCATTGTGGTCCATGAAGATTGGTCTTCGGCTGCTTGGGCTTTGGCGCTAGGAAAATTGAACGCTGGTAAAACTATTGTCACAATAATAAGCATGGCTATCAGAATTTGAATATGCTTATTTATTGATGAACCCCCACATGCCTCTTTAGGTATTAAATGCACTTTACCTTTATATTGTTTAAAGGAATCAGCAAAAGCAATCTGACATTTGAAAGCTCAAGTAAATTATAGGCCAATTGAGATAGTGCTTTGGGTTTAAAGGAAAGCTTAATGGCTGTTTAAGAATTGTCTTTTAGAGATGATAATTATGGTGATTAGGAATATTTTAGTGGCTGTTGATGGATCAGAAAATTCTGACAGAGCATTAGATTTTGCTTTAGATTTAGCTGTAAAATTTTATGCCTCTATCCTTATTTTGAATGTTTCTGAGTCGCTGGTAATGGGTGCAGTTTCTGGAGAATCAATTGCTTATTCAGGCGGCAATACGTCTGTATTTGGTAAGGATTTAAGCAAGATTCATGACGAAATTTTAAGCAGAAGCGTTGCCATGCGAAAGCAGCTAAGCCTAATTTGGCGGTTTCGTCGATGTTAAAGGAAGGGGATCCTGCCCTTGAAATTGTTAATGCTGCTAAAGAGAGTGGTTTCGACGTTATTGATGTTGGGCATAAAGGATTAGGTAAGATGAAAGAGCTTTTTTGGGCAGTATTAGCGAGAAAGTTGCAAATTTTACACCTTGCCCATTGACAATAGTAAGATAAATCACAATTTTCTTACTTTAACTGGGTTCCTGAAGATGCTGACTTAAATCTTAAGCACTATGGAAAGAGAAAGCTTACAGAATTAACACTTACGTAATAGTTCCTTTGTACTCGCAGTATTTAGCTAACTTTTGTTTCTTTTTGTTCGCTCTACTTCTAATTCTGGCTAAGTTTTATATTACCGAGGCACTAAGAAGTTGGTTAAAATAAAAGTAGGTTCAATTTAAACGGGGGATAAGCGATTCAGCCAAGAAAAATTCTGGCATCGGTTCTGATCATATTTATTGTTGCTGGCAGTATAGGAGCAGTTTTTATTTTGAGCAAAAAACCTTCTTCGCCTCCCATAGCGTATACGTTTCAGATAGTGAATGAGGCAGCCAACGTTGACGCTGGTGCATATTTAGATTACCCGTTCACTATTCCTTCAAATTCATCAAGCATTCATGTATCAGGAAATTTTACAGTACTAGGCAAGAGTGGCAGCGGCATCATAGTTTACATTTTTGACAGCACCAACTTTGACAATTATGCGAATGACAGTTACTTCGGTGCACTCTACCAAAGTTCACAAACCACAACCGCCTTAATTAGTTCCAACCTTGACTCAAATGGAACTTACTATCTTGTACTTGACAATAAATTATCTACGATTACTCAAACCGTGAACATACAAGCGAATGTTACCTACTTTACGCCGTAAAGAAAAGGGAACTAATCAAAATCTTCGATCTGAAAAAGGAGAATATTTTAAAAGTTTCTTTTTATTCTGCGAAGCACATTAAAAGTTAGAATAGCTCTTATTAAAATTGAAAATAGCGTGTATCAATTATGTATCAAACAGTAGGTAATCACCCATGATAGCTATAATTGGCGCTGGCAAAGTAGGAAGCGCGGCTGCCTTCGACATTCTCCGCTACAAAATAAGCGATGTAGTCCTGATTGACGCTGACGAAAATCAAGCAAAAGGCGAAGCCCTAGACATGATGCAGGCGGCACCAGCAATCGAATTTGACGGCAAAATCCATGGAACCAGCAACTATGCGGAAATGCAAGGATCGGAACTTGTTATTGTGACAGCTGGCTTTGGCAGAAGGGCGGATATGACTCGCATTGATCTGATGAATAATAATGCACAAATCATTAGATCCGTCGTAAAAGAGGTTGTAAAGTATGCTTCTGGCTGCAAGCTTATGATTGTTACAAACCCTGTTGACATAATGACTTACGTTGCCTTCAAAGAATCCGGTTTTCCACGTAGCCGCTTATTCGGCATGGGCAATATCCTTGATACAATACGCTTTAGAACATACATTGCTAGTGAATTGGACGTTTCAAGAGAAGACACTAGCGCTTTAGTGATCGGTGAACATGGCGATTCAATGGTTCCACTGGTTGAATACGCCTCTGTATCAGGTATTCCCATAACAAACTTTCTAACAAAAGAGCAGATCGAAAAAATAGTTCATTTAACAGTAACATCAGGTTCTGACGTTATCAAACTCAAAGGCTCAACAATCTATGCTCCTGGTGCCGTAATTGCCATTACAGCTGACGCAATTCTAACGGGGAGAAATCGAGTTATGAGCGTGTCCACATGCCTTGATGGCGAATATAACTTTTCAGACGTTTCGATTGGTGTGCCCGTTGTTCTTGGGAAAAGCGGGGTTGAAAAAATAATTGAGCTTGAGTTGTCTAATCAAACAAGAGAGCGCTTTGGAAAGTCAGTTGCCGTGGTTAAAGAAGCGATAGATGCGTTGAAGAGCTAATACTAACCCGCAGTTTAATGCTTAATGAAAGCAGTGTTTAGCTATGGATTAGTTTGGGACGTGCGCAGTAAAAGTTTCCATTAACTTTTGTGAATGCTGGGCATCTGCCATCATAACAGTGTTCCAGCCACTGGCATGGTGACCTAACTTCATATACTCGAGGCATGTATCCTTGTGAATTAAAACTTTCTTGGGTTTTCTCTCGTTTAGAAATTTTTTCCAAAATTGCTTCCATCAAAATTCCTTCAAAATTTCTAATTTAAATTAGTATTGCCTCAGTGTCGTTATTAAAAATGTGTGGCAGTCGCTAGGCAACAACAAAAGCATATAAGCACTAACTTGCAAACAAAAAACGAGCGGAAAGCATCCAAAGTGTTATTTAGCAGTTAACGGCTTCTTGTTTTTGGGTGCCTTTAAATGGAGTTCCAAGGAAGAGATATTGTATCCATTGGAGATTTTTCCCACCAAGAAATCGACTACATCCTTGACGTCAGCCGGTCCATGGAGCCCCTCGCTTCAAGAGGTTCAGATATGCTTAAGGGAAAAATCCTTGCAACATTGTTTTTTGAGCCTAGCACTCGTACGCGTTTAAGTTTTGAAACAGCAATGCTAAAACTAGGCGGGTCCAACATCGGCTTTGCGGATGCTGAAATTGCGTCGGTTAAGAAAGGCGAAAACTTGGCGGATACTATACGCACTGTCGAGAACTATGCTGATGCAATAGCACTTAGGCACAGTTTGGAAGGTGCTGCTAAATTGGCTGCGGAGTTTTCTAAGGTTCCCATAATAAACGGTGGAACTGGCGCAGAGGAGCATCCGACGCAAGCGTTCATCGACCTCTACACTATGCGCAAAGAAAAAGGCAAGATAGACGGGTTAAAAGTAGCCATAATCGGCGACTTGCGCTATGGACGAACGGTCCACTCGCTTGCTTATGCACTTGCACTCTACAACATAGAACTCTATCTAGTCTCTCCTGAAACACTCCGCATGCGAAAAGACGTGCTCCAAACAATAAAAAATACAATTCCAGTAACTGAAGACGCCAACTTGGAAACCATAATCCCACAAATTGACGTCTTATATGTTACACGAATACAGAGGGAACGTTTTCCTGACGCAGCGGAGTACGCAAAAGTTAAAGGTACCTATAGAATTGACTTGAAAACTTTGAAAAATGCAAAGAAAGACCTGATAATTCTGCATCCGCTTCCGCGTGTAGATGAAATTGCCGCTGAGGTTGACAGCACACCGCAGGCACGTTATTTCCAGCAAGTCTGGAACGGCATTGTAGTGCGAATGGCGCTTCTGTCGCTTGTGCTTGGGGCAGTCAAATAAGCTTTCATGTAGAAGTGAAGCGGTCGAAAGTTGCCAGATTGCTCATGGAGCCGCATGATGGACATTTATGCAATGTTCCGAGCCAGCTTTTTTTACAGTTATCGCAGAAGCTAATTATTCGATTGTAAGTGAAGAATTCCAAGGATTGATTTTCAATTAAGCGCCGGGTCAAATCCATTAGTGCTTCAGGCTTAAACTCAGCGGCCCACAACTCTATAATGCTTAAGGTGCCACCAGCATTTAGCCCTTTCATTTTTTGCGTGGTCTCCAACATTTCAGATTGTATGCTGAGGGTTTCGCCAGCTTTAACTTGGAACCTTCTTGCAGTTGAGTAATAGGATTTTTCTCGTGTTCCTGAGAATTTTACTTTGGCTACACCGTATTTCTCAATATCTAATTGGGCGAGCCTTTCTGATGCTTCAGGATTGCTAAGTATTACAGGGTATAAGCGTTTTCCATGTTTCCTGCCGATTTTCTGTTTGAAAGCCAAAATGTTTTGAATTACCTCCTCGCTGAATTTGCGGCTCTCTTCCGAGTTTATGCTTTTTTCAGTGAAAGCTTCTACGGCTTCTTTGAACCCAGCCAAATTAATTATTCGTGAACAGTTTTCTAGCCTGAAATATGTGTCTCCATTGGCATTTTTTAGCAGGAAAGGCAATGAATTTTTTCCAAACTGCTTGAGAGCATTGTTTTTTACTCCTAAAGCTCGGGCGGCAAGTTCAAAACGTTCCCTCACTAAATCGAAAAACTTGTTTTTATCCTTCTCACTTTCTTGAGCGATTCTTGGCAAATTAATTGTTGCACTACCAAGACAGCCTGTGCGAAGGGTGTCGGTTTCCCAGTCTCCAGTAAAGTCAGGTGTAAGTTTAACTCCTGAAGCGGAAAAAACTGTGTTCTCAGCTTCTTTCTTTATGGTGTTAGCAAAGTAGGGTGTTCCTTTTTCGGCTGCCAAGCGGTGGACTTTGAGGAGAAATGCTTTTGCGTTTTCATTTGTTAAAGTGTCTTTGTCAATTTTTATGACCAGCTGTGGGTTGAGCAGTGGCTTCTGAGAACTCTCTTCTGTGAAGACTTCAATGATAAGTGAAGCTAAAAGTTGGCTTTCTGGGGTGAAGTCGCCGTATTTGCCGCATATTTTTCCTTGAGGACCAATTGCTTCTTTTTCTGCGGTTAATTTTGGGGTTGAAAGCTCAAGCCCCAATGTTGCGTTGGCATGCTGGTTTAGGTTTAAAATGAATAAGCGCAGGTTGTCCTTTATTCTTGCTGTTTCAGCGCCTTTTGCAAAGGGAGCGAGAAAAACGTTGAAGTAATCGCACGTTTGAGTTCGGTTTGTTTCTTTGCTTGCATGCAAGACAACGTTAAAGGCAACTGCCAACGCTGATTCAAAGTTACTCGGAGGCTCCATTGAAACTTGCAGTGGATTATTCAGTTTGAGGCCGTTTTGGAAGAAAAATCTCAGGTCATGGCTGATCTCGTCTGGTTTTAGTATCCATGTGCCTAAATTGTCAATGTGAATGGCACCTGAGAGGTGAGCGTCAGCTATGTCTCTTGGGAAAATGTTGAGCAAAGTGTACTCGCCAAGGACGGTTTGGCCTGCTTTTGTAAGTAACGTTGCTGAGTCAGCTGGGTCGTCCTTTGATTCTAATGAAGTCGTTACTTCATGTACGGGCATGCCTACTCTTGTGAGTTTATGGCGGTACTCTTCATAGCCCTTCTCAACTAAAATGCCATTAACAATTTCCCTGATTAGCGATGCTGTGAGGTATTTTGTTTTTGATTTAAGTAGGCGTTTTTCAGCTTCTTTAGCCGCTTTCTGCGCTAATTCAGCCGGGACTTTTGCTTCTTTTATGAGCGAATTGGCTATTTTGTTTGCATCAAACTCTTCCACTGTTAAATGTGATGTGCGGACAAGCATTCCTCTGGGCTTAAATGCTTTCTTCTCGATGCGGTCTGCCACGTCGAGAACCATTTTGCCAAGGTCGGTTAGATAGTATTTTTTTGCTTCAACATCTGCTTCAACCAAGTCTGCTTTTAACATGAATTTTAGGTGGTAGGCAAATCTGCCGGCGTCTCGGCTGGGGTTCATTTTTAACTGGTTCATTAATTCAGTGTAAGAGAGAGCACTTTTGTCGAATAGTAAGTTAAGGATTTGTAGTCTGAGAGGTGAAGAAACGGCTTTGAGCACTTTTACGCCGTGCGCACGATGCGGTGGCTGATTTACCATAAACCCTTTCCCCTTCGACTCCCAGATAGGTGCTCTACCTATAATTCCAAGGCAGACTTTAAACTTAACTAAAGGCTTTATTTAAAGCAAAACTAAAATTCTCAAAGCTTTCGTAACTGTATTGAATGGTTTGGAGGTACACCTTAGGCTTGGTGTTGTAAGCGGTTGGCTCGTTCGGGCTCACTTTGCAGGTGCGATTCAGTGATATTGTGGTTTGGACAGGTAGGCTTGGCATTTATATTACAACCATTTACTTCTTAATTGCCCAGTTAGCAGAAGAAAAGACAATAATGCGATTGAGAAATTTCTCGTTATGTTTAATCGGAGAATAATTATTTTTTTATTACTCTAAACTTATAAATCCTTAAAAGTATGACAGGGGAAGCTTTGGTATGGCAGACGACGTTTTGGCGAGCGGTTGGTCAAAATTTCTTGGAGGCGATCGGAAACAGTTTGACATGTTTTTTAATAGGATGCTGGATGGGTTTGCTTATCACAAAATTGTTGTTGACAAGGCTGGTAAGCCTGTTGATTATGTTTTTCTTGAAGTTAATCATGCTTTTGAAAGGATGACGGGGCTCAAGAGAGGGCGAATTATAGGTAGGAGAGTAACAGAGGTTCTTCCGGGTATTGAGAAGGATACTGCAGATTTGATCGGCGTTTATGGTCACGTTGCTTTGACGGGGGAGTCCGTTCAGTTTGAAAAGCATGTTGAGCCGTTTGGCGAGTGGTATAAGGTCTCGGCTTATTGTCCAGAGAAGGGCTATTTTGTCGCTTTACTCGAGGATATTACCGAGCGCAAGCAGCTAGAGTGCGAAATTGAAAGCCTGTCAAAGTTTCCTTCTGAGAATCCTAATCCGATATTTCGCATAGACGGAAAAGGCATATTTCTTTATTGCAACCAAGTCGGAGTTTCTTTTTTGGCTGCGTGGAATAGTAAGGTTGGCGGACATGCGCCTGAGCATATTGGTCAGGTTGTTGCCGGCGTCTTAGCATCCGATAAGAGGGTTGAGGTTGAAGAAACGTTTGGAGCTAAGACGTTTTCGCTTTTGTTTGTGCCTGTCATCTTGGAGGGCTATGTAAATATTTACGGAAATGACATCACCGAGCGCAAGAAAGGGGAAGAAGCACTTAAAGAAAGTGAACATCTTTACCGTACAGTGTTTGATAATAGTCAAGATGGTTTTCAGTTAATCGAGTTACTTTATGATGAGAAAGGAAAGCCATATGACCATAAATTTTTGAGAGTTAACTGTGCTTATGAAAAAATAATGGGCGTTAGAGCAAAAGATGTTACAGGTAAGACGGCAAGATATATTTCTCCAAACTGTGAGTCTTACTGGTTTGAAGTTCCTGAGAGGGTTGCTAAGAGTGGAAGATCAGAGCATGTTGAGCTTTATAATAAAGACATAAACAAATACTTAGATTGCTACTATTTCTCGTATTCCGAAAACGCAGTGGGTACACTTTTCAGAGATGTAACTGGAGGCAAGCAAGCTCAACAAGCAATTGAGAGACAGGCTTCACTTATCGACCTTAGTCCAGATGCCATAATTGTTACAAAATTTGATCGCACTATCACATTTTGGAGTAAAGGTGCAGAGAAACTGTACGGTTGGACAAGGAGCGAGGCGGTTGGTCAAAAATCTCATGTTCTTTTTAAAACGAGGTTTCCTGAGCCGCTAAGAGATATTGTTTCTCAGGTTGAATTGTCTGGGCAGTGGTCTGGAGAACTTTACCACATAACGAAGGATGGCCGCAACGTAGTAGTTCAGAGTTGGTGGCTTGTTGAGAAGGATGAACGAGGCGAAGTAAAAAGCGTCCTTGAATCAAACGTAGACATCACCGAGCGCAAAGCAATGGAGAACGAAATTAAACAATCAGTGGAAAAACTCAAACAATCCAATGCCGAATTGGAGCAGTTTGCTTATGTAGCATCGCATGATTTGCAGGAGCCTTTGCGTATGGTGGCAAGCTATGTTCAGCTGTTAGAGCGCAGATACAAAGGGAAACTAGACGCAGACGCTGACGAGTTCATCGCTTACGCTGTGGACGGTGCCAATCGAATGCGAGGATTAATTGATGACCTCCTAATTTACTCACGCGTAAGCAGACTTGGCAAGCCCTTTGAGCCAACAGACCTTGAATCAACGCTTGACACTGTGCTCAAGAATCTGCAGGCATCAATTGCTGAAAACGGTGCGGCGGTGACACACGATAAACTCCCAGTGGTTATGGCTGATGGAGGGCAACTTGTTCAGCTGCTTCAAAATTTGATTGGCAACGCCATAAAGTTCCATGGTAAAGATCCGCCACATGTTCATGTATCGGCTCAGGTTAATGAGAACGAATACTTGTTCTCTGTGCAGGATAACGGCATTGGCATAGCTCCTGAATATTTTGACCGCCTTTTCAAGATTTTCCAGCGCTTACATACCAGAGAAGAGTATCCTGGTTCAGGGATTGGCCTTGCCGTTTGCAAGAAAATTGTTGAGCGGCATGGAGGGCGTATCTGGATTGAGTCACAAGTAGGAAAAGGTTCAACTATTTACTTCACATTAAACAAGCAAAAAGGAGTGAGTAAGAAGACATGAAAAAAGTTGATGCATTAGCGGTGGATATTTTGTTAGTCGAAGACAACCCTGGAGACGTTCGCTTAACCAAAGAAGCCCTGAAAGACGCAAAAGTGTTAAACGAAGTTTATGTAGCCAGAGACGGCGTTGAAGCAATGGAATTCTTAAACAAAAAAGGATCATTTAAAAAAGCCCCTACTCCAGACCTGATTCTGTTAGACTTGAACTTGCCGAGAAAAGATGGTCGCGAAGTCTTAGCTGAAATCAAAAAGGACTCAAAGCTTATGCGTATTCCTGTGGTGATTTTGACGACTTCAAAGGCTGACGAAGACATCGTTAGGACTTATAATCTGCATGCAAACGCCTACATTACCAAACCAGTTGATCTAAACCGATTCGTTGAAATTATGCATGCTCTGGAAGAGTTTTGGTTTACAATAGTAAAACTGCCACCGAAGGAGTAATAAAAAAATTAGAATCCTATTAATTGAAGACAATGCTGGCGACGCTAGACTCATACAAGAGATGTTGACTGAAGAAAAACTTGCTATCGGCAACTTAGAGCGCGTTGACAGGCTTTCGAAAGGATTAGACCGTTTGGCTGCGGGTGATATAGATGCAATTCTGCTTGACCTTGGATTGCCAGACAGTCAGGGTCTAAGTACCTTTGAGAAGATATATGAAGCGACTAAACAGGTACCTATTTTGATATTAACTGCCTTCAAGGATGATGCATTAGCTTTAGAAGCAGTCCGAAGAGGCGCACAAGATTATCTCATCAAAGGAAAAGTTGAGGGCGCTTTGCTAGTTCGAGCTATAACCTACGCTATTGAACGCAAAAAATCAGATGAAGCAGTAAAAAGGCAAGCAGAACTCATCGACCTTAGTCCCGACGCTATCATCATAAAAAAACCAGATGATACTATTACATTCTGGAGCTTGGGCGCAGAGAAATTATACGGGTGGAGCAAGACTCAAGCTATTGGACAAAAGACCAATACTCTTTTTAATCCAAAGTCTTCAATGCCGCTTGAAGACATAAATGATCAGCTAAAACAAGAAGGCAAATGGTCAGGAGAATTCATTCATCAAACTAAACCTGGGCGCGTAGTCGCAGTACAAAGTTACTGGTTAGCCAAATTAAATGAGCATGGTGAAATAGCAGAAATATTCGAGTCAAACGTGGACATCACTGAACGCAAAGATGCTGAACGTTTGGCTACTATAGGCGCAACAGCGGGAATGGTTGGGCATGATATACGCAATCCATTGCAATCTATAGTTGGCGAAATATTCTTATCAAAAAAGGAAATAGATGCCTTGCCTGAGAGTGATGCCAAGAAGTACCTGAAAGATAGCATTCAATCTATTGAAGATAACATATTTTATATTGACAAGATCGTTACGGATCTTCAAGATTACGCTAAACCCTTAATGCCTTCGATTGAAAAAACCGATTTCACAAAGCTTGTTGAAGACGTTTTTTCGGGCTTAAAAGTTCCTGAAAACATAAATGTTGTTTATTCAATTGAACCTTGTTTAAAAAAACTGATGACTGATCCTTCAGCTATGAAGAGGATTCTAATAAATCTGTGCTCAAACGCAATTCAAGCCATGCCTAAAGGCGGAAAACTAACCTTGGATGCTACCTACAAAGATGACAAGATATTCATAAGCGTCCAGGATACTGGCTTGGGTATTCCAGATGAAACTAAAGATAAACTTTTCAAGCCCTTATTTACAACTAAATCAAAAGGTCAAGGTTTCGGTTTAGCAGTGGTCAAAAAGCTAACCGAAGCATTAAACGGTAAGGTGAGCGTTGAAAGTAAAGTTAGAAAAGGTACACAATTTACCCTTGAATTTCCTCTCCAAAAAAAGACCACTTCCATTAGTCGTGTCCGCCTCAAGAATACAGAAGTTCACCACCGCAAACAGGGCACTCTGAACGGTACTTTGCCCTGACTGACATCAGCTCAACCAAACACAGGCAGCAGAAAAATCGGGCATTTTGAACAGTGCTTAAGTCCTCCTCCAATAGGCTTCCCGCAAGCATCATAAGGTCTGGATAAATCAAGCACTGAAAAATGAGGGCTAAAGTGCTTCAAAGACAAGTGACGAAACGACATTAGGGAAAAGATTGGCTGAAGTGAAAGCGGTGGAAAGCATTTGTTGTAGCTTGTTTGAGACAACAAATTTTCATATAGTTTAATCACTATTATAGACAAGTTGAAATTTCATGATTTCATGTTACACTGTTAAGTGTCCAAAATGCGGAAAAGAGCTTACTAAACCTGATAAAAAATTAGAGAACGCTGTCTTCTGCGTATCAATTTACACATGTGATACATGTGGCGTGACATTCAAGTATTCTAAGTCATTTTAGCTATTTGGCGATAGATGACTAATTCATTTTTTCTTTTTGCTGGTAAACTACACTTTCGGCAGTATTTTGCCATATTTGAAACATGAGGCCCTAAGATATCACCCATCTTTTCTAGGCTTGCTAAATAATCAAAATAAAAAAGTCGAGAACTCAAAACCTTGTTATTGTAAAGGTACAGTCACATCATTATTTATCATTGAAGACACACTTAGTAATTGCAACCACGCAGAAAGGATTAGCTAAAAGCGTGATTTGATGGTTAACTTAGGCGCAGGCGAATGATTCTCTCTCTTCCTGAAATTTTTGTCTTCGTCTAAGCTAACCTATTTTACTTAAACCGCAATTGTTTTATGTTACCATCAAATAAAAACATGGTGCCTTTAATTTTACCCCATTTTCCCTGTTGCGAGAGACCATTAAAGCGGTGGCTTGTGACCTTGTTTGGTTATATAGGTTTTATTCAAAAATAGGGAGCAGAAGTGGATTTGGCTTTTAGGCGCAGTGCTTAAAGAGGCTGATAACATGGAAAAATACGGTTCTTTCGATTTAAGGTAACATAACTATTTATTAAGTTAGAGCAGTGACAATAGTTAGTTTATTGGGGCTCAGAAACATGAAAGCATTCATAATCCAGTTTCCTTATGGAGTAGCAGCTTTCGACGACAAAAACAGTTTAGTAGAGAAGGTTCTTTTTCCAAAAAAACCTCAGGCAGCAGCCAGAAGCTTGCTTAAAGCTGAAGCCGGAAAAATGTCCGATGAAGTTTTCTCATTAATTTCTCTTCTAAAAAACGTAGGCTACGACATTTTTATTTTTGAAGACGCCAACTTGGCAGAAGAAGTTCAACGCAAAATGAACGTTACCATGGAAGTGGCAAAACCTGCCGAAGCTGAAGTTCTACGTTCACGCATGAATGAAGTTGCACTTGAATCAGGTTTTGTAAAAGATGAACAAGACCTAAGCCTTTGGAACCGCAACGTCAGCTTGGAACTTGCTAGGTTAAGAATTAAAGGCGCCTCCGAAAAAAGAGACCTAATAATCGCTCAAGGGATTCAGACGCTGGATGATTTAGACCGCACAGTTAACCTATTCATGGGCAGGCTTAGAGAATGGTACGGCGTGTACTTCCCCGAGCTTGACCGCTTAATCGAAAAACATGAAACTTATGCTCGGCTAGTCGTGAACTTAGGGGACAGAGAAAGCTACACAACCCAAGCCTTAGAAAAGGAAAATATTCCTAAAGAAAGAGCAGGATTAGTCGCTAAAGCTGCTGAATCATCCATGGGCGCAGACATTGCTGAACGTGATTTAGAGCAGATACAAGCCTTAGCCAGAAATGTGCTTGAATTTTATGAACTACGAAAGAATATGGAGAACTATGTTGACAGAACCATGGAGGAAATGGCGCCTAACGTACGCGCCGTTGCAGGGGCACTTCTGGGTGCACGCTTAATAGCTATCGCTGGCAGCCTTCGAACCTTGGCTATGAGACCAGCAAGCACTATTCAAGTTTTAGGTGCAGAAAAAGCACTGTTCCGATCCTTGAAAACGGGCGCAAGACCGCCAAAGCACGGCTTAATCTTCCAGCATACTTTGTTGCATGATGCTAAGAGGTGGCAGAGAGGAAAAATCGCAAGGGTAATCGCTGGGAAACTAGCCATCGCCGCCAGAGCTGATGCTTTCGGAGGTCATTTTATCGGAGACAAATTAAAAGCGGACATTAACAAGCGCTTAGAAGAAATCCGTGAGAAATACAAGGAGCCGCCGCCACCTAAAGAATCTAAACCGAGACCATCATTTGAACGCAGAGAACAAAGACCAGAAAGGCGAGACCAAACGTTCAGAGAACGCGACCGAGGCAGAAGACGTTACGGCGGCGGTCAGAATCGGAGAAGAGACAGGCGTGCACCTCAAGGTTAAACCCCGCCTAAAATTCAAGGAAATCTACCAAGCCACTCTTGAAGACGGAGCACAAAGGTTAGCCACACGCAACCTAACGCCTAGCCTAAATGTTTACGGCGAACGACTCGTTAAAATTAAAGGTGTTGAGTACCGCATTTGGGACGCTTTCAGAAGCAAGCTCGCAGCAGTCATTCTTAAAGGCCTGCAAAACATGCCCATAGAACCTGGCTTCAAAGTGCTTTATTTGGGCGCTGCTTCCGGAACTACTCCAAGCCATGTTTCAGACATCGTCGGCGAGAAGGGTTATGTTTACTGCGTGGAATTTGCTCAGCGGTCGATTAGGGATTTAGTTAACAATGTCGCGGCTTATCGACCTAACATTTCACCGCTTCTTGAGGATGCTCGGATGCCGGAAAAATACGCTATGTTCATCTGCGGCAAAGTAGACACAATCTACTGTGATGTGGCGCAGCCGGAACAGGCTAAACTGCTCGCTGACAACGCCGATGTGTTTCTTAAACCATCGGGATGGGTGATGTTAGCAGTGAAAGCGCAAAGCATCGATGTGACGATGGACCCAGACGCGGTATATCGACAAGAAGCAAATGTTTTGCGTAAAAGGGGCTTTGATGTTAAGGAAGTTGTGAATTTGGAGCCTTTTGACAAGGCACACGCTATGATAGTAGCCCAACGAACCTGATTTACGAGTAGCGATACCTTCTTTTATCTAATGAACTGCTAAGCAAACAGTATCCCCCTTCCTCCTCAATTTTAATAGAAAAATTCGCAAACAAAAATGGAATCCCCAACATTCCTGAAGCAACTCTCTTACTGCAATATATCTGCTTTTTCTTCGTAGAAGCAGTTTTTGGAAAAACAATATAGCCTAGAATATCAAACGCATTCATAGTTTAAGGATGAAAAGAAGAAATGTTGGTTGCTGGTGTTGACGAGGCTGGGCGTGGATGCGTTATCGGTCCCTTAGTAGTCGCTGGCGTCATGCTGAAAGCTGAGAATGTGCCCCTTTTAAGCGAATTAGGCGTAAAAGATTCAAAGCTCCTCACAGCTAAGAAGCGTGAAGCATTGTACCCTGAAATCATTCGTTTAACCGAAAAATACCAGACGATAAAGGTGCTTCCATACCAAATTGACAAAGCAGTTGAAAGCGCAAGAAAACTACACAAACTAAACAGGCTTGAGGCACAGACAATGGCGCAGATAATTGAAGCATTAAAACCCGATGAAGTCTATGTTGATGCGGCAGACACCGTTGAGCATCGTTTTGGAAACCATATCAGAGAATGCCTAAATATTGAAACCAGAATTATTTCTAAACATAAGGCAGACAAGATTTTCCCGGTTGTTTCAGCCGCATCCATCATTGCTAAAGTGGAGCGCGATAAAGAAATTGCAAGTTTAAAAGTTGAATACGGCGACTTTGGCAGTGGATACTTAACTGATGGAAAGACCATAGGTTTCCTGAGGCAACTGCTGAAAAAAAATGGTGATTATCCGAGTTTTGTTAGAAAATCATGGAAGCCTGCGAAAAGAGTAAAAAATGAGAAAGGCACATTACAAAAGACACTTGCTTAACCATTTTAATCAGAAAATGTTTCAGTTGTAGTCAAATGTTTCGGCGAAAAGTCTACAAGTAAGCACTAATTATATAAATGGCGGGTTACATTTTTTAGTTTAAGAACAGCGGGTTTTAAACGGCGGTTGCTTGATGAGTGAAAAGGATGTCACGAGATTTCTTCAGATTCTTGGATTGTCAAAAAGGGAAATTCAGGTTTATATGTTCCTTGCCAAAAGCGGTGTCCAATCAACTAGCTTTGTAGCTAAAAGGCTTAAAATGGAGCGTGTTCAAGCTTATCGTACATTCAAGAAGCTGCAGGAGAAAGGCTTCCTTGAAGCAACACTGGAAAGGCCTACACGTTTTACCATAGTTCCTTTTGAAGCCCTAGTTGACTCATTTATTAGTGCTAAGAAGAACGAGGTTACCAGTCTAACTGACCAGAAACAGCCCCTTTTAACGGCTTGGCAATCAATAAGTGCTCCCGAATCAGAATATCCTGTGGCTAAATTCTCTATCATAACTGGTAAGAAAAAAATTCATGCTAAAATGTTATCTATGATTGAGGAGTCAAATGCTGAAGTTATGATTTTAACAACTGCTTTAGGTTTAATTCAAGAAGATATTGCGGGTATTTTTGATACAGCTTTTACTTCTTCCCAAAAGCTAAACATACCGCTTCAAGTAATAACAGAGATTTCCCCTGAAAACCTCAAGGTTGTAGAGAGGATAGATAGGAATATTTTGGAAGAAAAGTTAAACATTAAACTTCGTCATGTAAACATGAGTTCCAAATTTTTCCCGCGCTTTTTGATTAAAGATGAAGAAGAAGCTATCTTGTATGCGCCTTTTGGCAATGAAGCCTCCGTGCTTAATTTGGAAGATGAAGGCTTATGGATAAATGACAAAATGTTCATTTCAGTTTTGAAAGCTTTTTTTGTCCAAATGTGGCATAGCGGAGTTGACGCTTCAAGACGAATAGATGAGCTGAAGAGCGGAATACCGATAGGCGAAACACTCGTCATAAAAGACCCTGAAGAAGCTTGGTCCAGAGTGACTAAGGTTCTTGAATCAGCGAAAAAAGACATTGTAATAATCACAACCTCACAGAGCATTAATCGCCTATCTGAAAATGACCCGTTAATAAATTATTTCAAAAAAGGCCTGAAAGTTCGATTAATGGCATCCATAGATTTAGATAATCTTGAACCAGCACAGCGACTTTCCAGTCATTATGAAATCAAGCATGTGCCAATCAGCTACCTGACAATGATGCTGGTTGACAACAAACATTTGTTTATGTTTAAGATGCCGCCGCTAAGCGATGTTGGAACTGAATCTGCCTTTTACTTAGCTGACACCTTCTACTCCAGCGACCTCATCCAAATAGAAAGAGTAAGCGAAATGCTTAGTGATATTTGGAAGCGAGGAATTGACATCTCAGAAATCAGCAATCAAGCAGGAACTAAACTTCCCGCTATTGAGGTCTCGACAACTGATGCAGTTGCTAAACTTGTCGATAAAATGTTACAAAACAACGTTACTTCAATTCTCATAACTGAAAATCATAAGCCCGTTGGGGTAATAAACGACAGAGACCTTTTGAAGGAAATAGTTGAAGAACGCAAGGATCCTAAGAGAACTCTTGCAAAAGACCTCAACTACACACCGCTTATAATTCTTCAAGGCGACGAATCCATGATTACAGCCATGAAGCTAATGGAAGAAAAGGGCATGAAGCGAGTTGCCGTGGTTAAAAACGGGCAACTTATAGGCATGTTAATGGAAAATGCCGCTAATGCTGCTAAAAGGGCTGCCTCTCAAGTTAAAGCATCTATCTCATAACATTTTTAACTTAAAATAACCTTACTGCATTTTTGGAAAGGCAAACGATATTAACAAAATACTGTACCCTTTAAAGCGAGGCAAACCACTTGAAACTAAAAACGCCCATAATTATCGTAAATTTTAAAACTTATTTAGAGGCAACAGGGCAAAAAGCTGTTGAACTTGCAAAGAACACTGAAAAAGTATCCAAAGAAACAGGCGCGTCTATTGTGGTGGCGCCGCAGTTTACTGACATAACAAGGGTTGCTGAAACGGTTGAGATTCCCGTGTTCGCTCAGCATATCGACCCCATTAAACCTGGCAACAGTACAGGTCATGTTCTTGTGGAGTCCGTTATGGAAGCAGGCGCTGTTGGAACATTAATCAATCATTCAGAGAGACAACTGAAACTCTCAGATATCGATGCAATTATCACGTTGGCTCGTGAAAAAGGACTAATTTCATGTGTATGTGCTAATAATCCCATTGTAAGTGTTGCCGCGGCTGCAATGAGACCAGATATTGTTTCCATTGAGCCACCCGAGCTTATTGGCACAGGAATCGCAGTTTCTAAAGCGCAACCCCAGATAGTCACTAACACGGTTAATCTTGTTCGCCAAATTAACTCTAATATTACTATTCTATGCGGTGCGGGGATAAGTCAAAGTGAAGACGTTTCAACAGCTTTAAAGCTGGGAACAAATGGCGTGCTTGTTGCAAGCGGCATAGTAAAAGCGAAAGACCCATATAGTATCCTACGTGCATTTGCCGACGCAACAAAACAGTAACTGTGTGAGTAACGTTGAAAGTTGAAGCTGAATGTGAATCTTGCCTGCTTGCTCGGGGGTCTGCGCAAATCTATCAAGCCACAACAAACCCTGCGCTACGTTTCAGATGCCTCGCTGAAGTTGTTAAACTGTTGAATCGAGAATTCAAATCAACTTCGGTGGCGGCGGATTTAGGCACCAAAAGAGACCGCATAATTAAACAGTTAACAGGCAACAATGACCCCTACCTTCGAACCAAGAAGGCTGCTAACGAGAAAGCTCTGAAAATGCTACCGCGGGCAAAAAAACTTGTGGAAGAAGGGAATAATCAGCAGGAGCGTTTCAAGAAAGCGTGCTTATGCGCTATTGTGGGCAATATTATGGAGTTTGATATTCCTGGCCATAAGTTCAGCTTGAACAATTTGTCGGGTTGTTTTAGAGAAGCAGCTAAAGACTTAGTTATTGATGATATTGACAAAGCATATGAGTTAGCAAAGAAAGCAGACAGTGTTCTCTACTTAGCGGATAACGCTGGAGAAATCGTTTTTGACATGCTGCTTGTTGAACAGTTAAAAAACATGGGCTTAAAAGTAACATATGTCGTTAAAGGAGGACCCGTCATTAACGACGCCACAGTAGACGATGTGTTATTCTCAGGCATGGATAAAATAGCTGACAACATTTTAACTACGGGAACCGACGCGGTTGGCTTGCAGAAAAAGCAAGTTTCAGCTGAATTCTTGAAAATTTACGATGCTGCAGAGCTGGTTTTCGCTAAAGGCATGGGATATGCTGAAACGCTTACTGAGTACAAGTTGACGAAGCCTCATCTGCTTTTGTTCAGAACAAAATGTGTTCCAGTAGCTAATTATTTCTGTGCTCCACGCGACAAGAACATTGCCAAGCTGATGACGTAAAAATGAAAATGCCAGCCATAACCTTCAATCAAGAAACGCTTTCCCGTTTTGGCAACGTGATGCGGAAGGAATGGCTCATAGCCAATGGGCTGGGCGGTTACGCCTCAAGCACTGTTTTAGGCATAAACACAAGGAAATATCATGGTTTGTTGGTTGCCGCGTTGCATCCGCCCGGCGACCGCACAGTGTGCGTTTCAAAGCTTGATGAAGATGTTTTCTTGGGTAATGATGTTTACCGGTTGGGTGCTAACGAGTTTCATGATGTGATTTACCCGCAGGGGTACAAGTTCCTAAAGGCATTTTCAGTAGCTCCTTTCCCCACGTACATGTATGACTTTAGCAGTGTTGAAGTTAACAAAGCGGTTTTTATGCCTAAAAACAAGAACGCTGTCTCAGTAATCTACAGGGTTAATAACAACAACAACAATTTTGAGGCTAAACTTAAAATCTACCCAATTTTAACGTGTAGATATTTTCACAAGGTCAAAGATAGATTGAAAAATCCCTTTGGCTTCACTCAAAAAAGCCACGGCAAAGAGTTAGAAATAGCTTTCCAGCATCCGGAAGCCACAGTCTTGTGCCGCTCAACTGACGGAGAGTTCAAGGAGAAAATCAACTGGATAGAAAACTTATTCTATCGCATGGAAGCCTCAAGAGGCGAAGCCAGCAGTGACGATTGTTTCCAACCCGGATATTTTGAAGTTCAAGTTCCAGTTAAAGAAGAAAAAGAGTTTGCGGTAAGCTTCGCCGTGAACCATGAAAGCCAAACAGCAAGAGAAGCTCTGGCTTCTATCGGCAACACAATTGATGAAGTTGATGCTTCTTTCAATCAAGAATTAACACAGCAAAGTAATCTGCTGGAAAAATTTTACGGCTTACACCCTGAGGTTCCAATGACCGATTGGCTAAACTGGATTCTTTTAGCCGCAGACTCCTTCGTAGTAGAGAATACCGCTGGCAGAAAAGCCGTCATTGCCGGTTACCACTGGTTTGAACCATGGGGCAGAGACACCTTCATTTCAATGCCTGGCCTTATGATGGTTACTGGCAGATTTAGCGATACAAAGGAAATGCTTCAAAACTACATTCAATACTGCCAGAACGGGCTTATTCCAAATTTTGTAGGCGATAAGTCTGGTGAGCCAGCCTACAATACTGTTGACGCCACACTTTGGTATGTTAATGCAGCGCTTCAATACCTAAAATATACTGGGGACTCCGCGTTTGTTCAAGAAGAGCTTTGGGAAAATCTGCAAGCAATAATTGATTATCATGAGCGGGGCACTTTGTTTGGTATTCGTTTAGATTATGACGGCTTACTTATGCATGGTTCAAGGCTAACGTGGATGGATGCAGCTGTAGGCGGCAAAGAGATTACGCCAAGGGCTGGAAAGGCAGTGGAAATCCAAGCGTTATGGTACAATACACTGCGAATCATGCAATTGCTGGCAAACAAATTCGACGAGAAAGCCTTAGCCGAAAAATACGCTGTAATCGCAAACAAAACCAGCATTAGCTTTAACGAAAAATTCTGGAACACCAACGCAGGTTGCCTCTTTGACGTTCTGGACGCTAATGGCGCTGATGCATCACTTCGTCCTAACCAAATTTTCGCCGTCTCATTAGATTTTAGCATGCTGGATAAAGAAAAGAGCGAAAAAGTTGTCAATATGGTGAATCGTGAGCTAGTAACACCTTATGGCTTGCGCACTTTAGCGTTAAGTGACCCAAAGTTTGTCGGTAAATGCTTTGGCGATAGGCTAAGCAGAGACACCGCTTACCATAACGGGACAATTTGGCCTTGGCTGTTGGGACCATTCATAACGGCATTTTTGAAAATAAACGGCTACAGCGACGAATCACGCGAGTACGCAATGAAAAATCTTGTTTTGCCCTTATTCAGCCTCGGAATCAACCAAGCAGGATTAGGCACATTAAGCGAAATATACGATTGCGACTCACCAAACACGCCAAGGGGCTGCATCTCGCAAGCGTGGAGTGTCGCCGAGCCACTGAGAGCTTACATTGAAGATGTATTGCTGGTTAAACCAAGATATTGGAAGGAAAATTTGAGCACTTAAGGTTTTATTGCTTTTCTGAGGCTTTCAGCGGCTGTTTCAGGTGTGACAGTGTTTATGTATGTTCCTGTGCTTATTTCGAAGCCTGCCCAAATTGACAGCTTGGGGTAAACTTCCAAGTGCCAATGGTAATAGTCTTGGGCTTCTTTGTTTATGGCTAAGTGGAAACCGTAATTGTAAGGTGGATCATTGACTAAACCCTTTAAGCCTGTGAGACTTGCTTTGAGGGTTTTAGCGAATGCTGACACTTCAGTGTCATCTAAGTTAAGAAAGTTGGCGGCGTGTTTTTTAGGCATAATCCAGAATTCCAGTGGGTTAATGCTTGCGTAAGGAGCGAAGATAATAAAATCTGAATTTTCGTAAATAAGCCTTGGGCTTTTTGATTCCTGCTCGATTATGTCGCAGAAAACACATTTACCCTTTTCGCCGTAGAATGCTTTACTTGCATCTAGCTCTTCTTGGATTACTACAGGAATTACGGGTGTTGCGATTACTTGACTATGCGCATGAGAAAGCGACGCGCCAGCTTCTTTACCATAATTTCTGAAAATCGAAACGTACTTAACGTATGGTTTTGCACTTAACTCTCTGAGCCTATCAATAAACGCGTGGATCACTAGTTCCAATTGAGGCAGTTGGGCGTCAGCTGGGGTCTCATCATGGTTTGGAGATTCAACTATAACCTCATGATGCCCAACCGCGTAGCCAAAACATTCGTCCTTTAAGATTTGAATTTCATCTTGAAGTTGTTTGGGCGGACTAAACGCTGGGAAAAGGTTTGGGATACATCGAACAAGCCAGTTTTTCGGACGATCACCAACCAGCGGATCTTTAGCCTTCTTAATTTCGTCATTCTTTTTCAAGTATAGCATTAATGCTGGCGGAGTCATGTTCTCGTTGCCAACACACATCGGACAAACCGCGCTTTCGGCAGTTTCAATTTTTGGTTTAGCAAAATCGGTGGGTCTGCGGCTTCGTTCGGTTGCAATAACGACCCAGCGGTTTAGCAAGTAATCTTTTCTCAGCTCATTGTACGGCATATATTAAGCACTCAAACAAACAAAGGCACTAAAACATTTTAGCGTTTCTCAAAAAAGCATTGCCTTCAAACATTTTTCAGTTTATTTTTCTTGATGTTTACAGATTAAAATGTTCGTGTTGAAGGTAAAAGCATATATCTGTTGTCTTGTCCTTGTTATTTTTCAACTTCAACGCGGAACAGGCGGAAATATGGCGTTAGCTGATAAAATTCTAAAGCTTAAGAAAGAAAAGAAAGCTGTGATTTTAGCTCATAATTACCAAAGGCCAGAAATTCAAGACATAGCTGACTACGTCGGCGACAGCATTGAGCTGAGCCGTAAAGCGGTTGAGGAAAAAGATGCTGAAATAATTGTTTTCTCAGCTGTAGACTTCATGGCCGAATCAGCAGCGATTCTCAATCCAGAAAAGAAAGTTCTTTTGCCCTGCTTAGGCGCACGCTGTCCAATGGCGCAGATGCTTACGGTTGATGAGATAAAACGTGCTAAAACTCAATACCCAAAGGCTCCAATAGTGCTGTACGTGAATACTTTGGCTTTATGCAAAGCCAACTGCGACGTCTGCTGCACAAGCGCCAACGCAGTAGAAGTAATAAAATCACTCGATGCAGACACGGTACTATTTGGTCCAGACCGCAACCTAGCTGAGTACGTTTCTGAGAAAACAGGTAAGACGTTGATTCCGATTCCTGAATGGGGATTTTGCCCAACGCACTTGCTTTTCCAGCCTGAAGACGCGAAAGTGCTAAAGATGCAACATCCAGATGCTACCGTCATGGCGCATCCTGAATGCAGTTCTGAAATGCGCAAAGTAGCTGATTATGTTGGCAGCACCTCAAAAATGTGCCGTTTCGCCAAAGAATCCAGCGCCAAAAACTTCATCGTCGGCACTGAAGAAGGTATTCTGCACCGCCTGCGCAAAGAGAACCCAGAGAAAAACTTTCACTTAGCTTATCAAGATGCGATTTGCCCAAACATGAAGTTGACAACGCTTGACCGCCTGTATATTGCTTTGAAAGAGGAGAAGAATGTGGTTAAGGTTCCTGAGGCAGTTGCGAAGAAGGCGCGTGCTTCCCTTGAGCGAATGTTTGACGTTTAAACGGTTACTATTGTTGTTTTGAGGATTTTTACTCCTCTTTTTGATGTTAATTCGTCGCTTAGTTCACGTATTTCTGAGGCTTTACCTTTAACTGCTATAGCTTCTAAGCAGTCTCGTTCGCTAATGTGAATATGCATAGTTGATGTAATAAGTGAGGAGTGTTCGTGCTGTGTTTCGGTTAGTTCGCTTTCAAGTCCTTTCACATCATGGTCATAAACCATAAGCAACATGCCTATTTGGATAGTGTCTTCTGCTTTGAGCCATTTTCGCTCGGATACGTATAGTCTTACTGCGTCTTGTATTGCTTTGCTACGGCTTTCGTAGCCCATTTTGCCTATGATTTCGTCGAAGTCTTTGAGGAGTTCAGGTGGGAATGTTACTCCTATACGGGTAACTTTTGACATGGACATCGCTGATGAATGTGAGTGTTTTGTGCCTAAAAGCTTTTATACATTACAGTAACACTTTTACTCAAATTAGTGTTACTTGGGAAATTCGTGCAATTGACGGAAAAAAGCTCTGCGTTCGGTCTGTCTCGCAACGAAAAAGTCAAGGTGTCTACTATTTTCGCCACTATTCTAACTGTTACCGTGTTTGGTTTTATTGCATCATTCGTTATTGGAGAAATCGCCGTGGTTCTTGCAGGTCTCGGACTAATATGTTACGTCCTTGGGTTACGTCACGGTGTTGACGTTGACCACATAGCAGCTATAGATAACACGACGCGAAAATTGATTCAGCAAGGAAAGCGTCCCTCTACAGTTGGAATGTGGTTTTCTCTTGGGCATTCCACGATAGTCGTTGCCCTTATAGTGGGTCTAGTCATGGCAACGCGGGCTGTTGCAACTAATATTCCTGCTCTTGAAAGTTCAGGTGCAATAATCGGAACCCTAGTATCGGGTGGTTTTCTTTGGATTATAGGCTTAATCAACGCTATCATCGTGCTTGGAATCTACAAAGTCTTCAAAGGTCTAAAGCAAGGTAAGTTAAATCAGGATGAACTCGACAATCTGCTTGACAAACGTGGTTTCATGAATAGGTTTTTTCACCCGCTTTTCAAAATCGTAAGTGAACCTTGGCAGATCTATCCAATTGGTGTACTTTTTGGCTTAGGATTTGATACCGCGACCGAAGTTGCCCTCATCGCTATAAGCATAGGAGTAGGCGTTTCCACGAATATTCCTCTGTATTATATTCTGATTCTTCCATTAATGTTTACAAGCGGCATGGTTTTGGTAGATACTTCAGATGGTGTTACGATGAGGTTAGCTTACGGTTGGGCTTTCTATAACCCCATACGGAAGATATACTATAATTTAACAATCACTCTCATGTCGGTGCTTGTTGCATGGGCGATTGGTACCGTGGAGCTTTTGCAGGTGCTTTCAACTGAATTGAACCTTAACGGCTGGTTCTGGAGTTGGCTTAACGGACTGGATTTTGAATCGATCGGTTTCGGAATAGTTCTCATCTTCATTCTGTCTTGGTTAGTTGCCTATGGGTATTGGCGATACAAGAGATATGATAAGCAGTTCCCGCTCAACCAATCAGGGCAATCTTCAATAAACTCCAACAGATAGACAGCGAAGGAAATTGCTTGAACTAAAAGAACTCGCAACCCAGCTTTGAAATTAATGGTTTAGAAGGCCCACCAGCCTAATGCGAAAAAGACTGTGAAATAGCATAAAACTGCTCCCGATACTATCACAATTGCTATGCTGATCGCTTTTTTGTTTGTGAGTAAGCCAAACAGTATGAATATGGGAAACATTGCCATCACATACCTAGGAACGCTAATCCACCATGATGTTGAAACGGCAAGAGCCCAGGAAAGAAACATATAAACTGTATAGACTGGACGCAGACGCCGCCAAACACTAACTCCAACCATCAGCAATCCAAAGACGGCGAAAACCAGCGGCGCAATGCCAACGGTGATGTTCTCTGGATAAGATGCATTTTTTGCCCAGCCGTAAGCAGCAGTTAAACCGGTCCGTGGATCAAGCCTGTTATACCAATGCGTAACTTCTACCGTCAGGAATGTAAACGGGCTTCCAGTGACCTGATAGTTTATGCCAAGATAGATGAGGAAACCTGCAAACGTTAAAAATATCCACAGAATGCTTGGGTCTGTTTTTCTTGGTTTCCAACCTTTTTGATGAAAATATTCAACCAAAAGCACAGGCAACAGCAGAAGCCCAGCAATCCGTGTTAGCGCTGCAAATAAGCTGATTAAACCTGAGAACTGCCATTTGCCAAGCCGTGCATAGTAAATGCTTGCGATAACTAGGGCAAAGAAAAGGCCCTCGGTATAGGGTGCCGAGAGAAAGTACGCGGTGGGAAAAACGCTGAGGAAAAGGACGGCTTTTACGGCTACACTATCATTGAATTCGAGTTTTGCTAGCTTGTAGAGGTAGAAGAAGGCGATTAGGCTACAAACATTTGAGACTATTAGCGCGGAAAGGCTGGTGTAGTTAGAATCAACTGAGAACAAGCGAATAAGTATAGGGTATAATGGGAAAAAAACGATAAAGTTCGCTGCGTCGCCTGTGTTGACATACCCGTTCTTTGCAATGGCTTCGTAATGTGGAGCGTCCCAGTGGTTAAACATGTTCATAAGGATTGTCTGCGGTGGAGCAGGTCCACTGTTTATGTATGTTACAACGTAGCCAATTGTTAAAACTAGAATTTTTGCTAATACAACGATGAAAACTGCTAATTTTACTGAGCGCGGGATCTTTTGGATCAGGGTTTTGATGATGTTAACATTCATTGCTTGCTTTCCTTCAGCGCTTTTTCAAGTTTATTTGTACTACTTGGCGTAGTGGTGCAAGTTAATTTTTCCCTTTTTAGTGCTCAGAACAGTTTATATCAAACAAAGCTTAGACTAATATTGATTAAAAAGGAGTTTAAAACAAATGAGCACTGAACCTTTTCATGTAACAGACGCCAATTTTGAAGAAACAATAAAGAAAAACAAGTTGGTTTTTGTTGATTTTTGGGCTAATTGGTGTGGACCATGTAGAGCTTTAGCTCCAACTGTTGTGGAATTAGCGAAAGAGTACAGTGGGAAAGTCGTAGTTGGCAAACTTGATGTTGACGAGAACCCAGCGACTGCCGAGCGCTTCCAAGTTTTCAGCATACCAACAATGATAATTTTCAAAAATGGTTCCGAGGCCGAAAGACTCGTGGGCTTATGCCCAAAAAACAGGATAACTGACACGTTAAAGAAACATTCAGAGTAACCTTTAGGCGCTTTTCATTTTTTCATACATTTTCTCAAAAGTCCAGCGGATGCTTGACTTAAGCTCTTTGAGTCGTTCATCATCCACATTTCTGATTATTATTTCTCTTATCAGGTCTCCCTCACGGACAATGTTGTAAGAAAACATTTTATCCGCTGTTAACTGCTTTGTTCTGACTAGTTCACTATCTTTCTCTTGCATTTTAGCGAAGATTTTTTCAACAAGAAAATTACTGAAAGGCGGCGTATTGACACTAAAATTTTTGCTTTCATCAGGCAACACATGCATAGCATGCTTATCAAAATAAATTAGCGCCAATGGCTCATCAGTCATAGTTTTCAGGGGTATAACACTTTCCGTATCAGGCATATGCTGAACGACAGACTTTGAAGTGTCAGAGGCATATTGAACAACGACCTTCGCAGGTTCAGGTTCTTGCCTTGGCAAAATAACCTCTTTAAGCACAGGTGTCTCAGGCACTTCTTTAATGTCTCCGCGTCTGAAGCCCTTATCAAGCAAAATACTATTAACCATATCCAAGGCAGCTTGAACCTCTTTAGATTCAGCAGTTAATTTTTCCAGTTGCTCTTCCATTCGCTTCTTGAAGGCGATAAGTGATTTCATTTTTTCCTGGTCTTGAGTCAAAGTAATTCACGCACTCTGTTTATTTTAGCGGTTGATGCTTATCAGTTTTAGCTTTTTTATGTCTGCGGAGATTCGCTGATCTTCTTCAGTTGAGCGCGATACATCTCAACAACCTCTTTTGAGGTAGTCGCGTCTTCAGAACTCTTGTCAGTTCGATATTTACCGGTAAAACGTGGAAAACGAATTGCCAAACCGCTACCCTTGCGTATTGAATCCATAGCGCACATGTGAATGGGGCTTAATGTGATTTCAGCACCTAAAATCTCAAGCACCAAGCTGGGTTCAAACCAAACGTCCGCTTCCAACATCGATTGGACACGGGAGTTCTTGCGGGGAATCACGTGCTTCTGAAGCGTTTCATGAAGAGTTGCGAGGTCTTTGTCTGTGAAGCCCGTGCCGCATTTGGTGACGGTCTCAAAAGTGTCCGCTTCATCGTTATAGGTGGCTAAAAGCAAGGCACCGTACGTTCCCGCTCGCTTTCCTCTTCCATGGAACGCACCAACGACTACAAGGTCCACAGTGTCTGTCATCTCGCTTTTGTAGTCGCGCTTGTATTTTATCCAAAGCCAACCTCGGCTTCCCGCTTGGTAAACTGAGTCTTTGGCGACGGATTTGCACATTAAGCCTTCGCAGCCTTCCGCTATTGCTTCTTCAAAGAAATTCTCAAGCTCCTTTGGATTGTTGACTAATTTTTGAATGGCAGGAACTGTGCGGTCGCTTTGTTTCACAATTTTTTCAAGTTCTTTACGCCTTCGAGGAAAAGGCTCAAGGGTTAAGTCGCTACCATCAACATAGAGGACGTCAAAAGGGAAAAGCGAAATAGGATACTGTTCTATTGCTTCTTTAATACCATACTTGCGTCTCCGATGCATCAACTCCTGAAAAGGACGCATGTCGCCAGTTTCTAAGTCCATCGCGACGCATTCAGCTTCCAAAATCGCTTCCTTCGCAGATATTTTTTCTTTGACTAATTCAATCGCATCAGGATACTGGCTAGAAATATTCTCTAAACGCCTGGAAAACAAGATGACTTTGCCGTCTTTCTTGTGTGCTTGTATCCGTTCCCCGTCATACTTGTATTCAGCCATACATTTACCGCCCAGTTTCTCCAAAATCTCCTCAGGCGAGGCTAACCGCTCTGCCAACATGGGTCTTATGGGTTCAAAAACCACAACTTGAAACTTTTTAATTCCATCCAAACCTTTCTCGACAACTACGTTTGCAACTCTGCCAAGATCAGAAGAAATATTATATGCCCGTTCAATGAGTTCTCTAGCTTCTTTTCCCCCGCCATAAGCTATCGCCAACGCGTCAAGAACCGTCATGTCCGCAATGCCCAGCCTCAGGTTACCTGTTACGGTACGAATTATCCATTTTGCCTCTTTCGGTGACGCATCAGTCAAAAGACCACAGGTAAGCGCCATTTTCGTGTCTACAGCACCTGAACCGGAGGTGTTAGCCATTTTGTCAAGTGTTTCATAAACCTGCTCAACCGTAAGAGTCCTAGTAAAGAAGGTGGATTGTTTCCGTTTAGCTAAAAGTTTTTCCCCGGTTTCGCCGATGTCGCCGCTCTTTTGCAGTTCAGATTTAATTGTGCTTTCACTTTGTCCAGACGCTCGGGCTAATGCTCTGACTGCTAGTTTTTCTGCAACGCCCATTTCCACGCCAACAAAGTCAGGGTATAATTTGCCCTGCGTTAAATAAACAACCTTAGCTATGAGATCTTTGGGGGTTTTCTTCAGCAAGTCAACCAGCAAATCCGTCATTTCTAGACGTTTTGTGGTTGCTTCAATTTTCTCATATGAGTCAGCGATTACGACGTAATCCATAGGTTTCGCTCAAAACAAATACAGACCGCAGAACTATTAAAATTAGCACCATAGTTTGATAAAAGATTATAGGTTTGGACAATTAACGTTAGAAACTTGACATGAGAACATCTATACTTTTTTATCTCGCTTACACTAAATTGTTCTTGCCGGATGATGAGAAGGCATTAGCTTGACATTATTGGATGAAAGTTCAGAGTTACTCAGACGGCACCTTAAAACAAACATAAATTTGGCTACAAACGGCGAGTTACTCAGACGCCAACGTCTATCGCGCGTTGGGAACTCCTTATAGCGCCCTTCTTCGGCGCTGTTAACGCGCCGCGCATTTTCTTTTTTGATATTTGGGAGTTTAGCCTCTTTTCGGGTAGTTAATAATTGTTTGTCCTATCAAAAATGTCAAGTAGGTTGCCGCATAAAGCATGCAGAAAAACTCAATTGAAGAAGTTACATGATTAACTTCTATGCCGTAAAAGACCCCTGTAATGTTTACGTCGTAAAAAACAAGTAGCCCAAGAAAACTGCGCTTCCTAAGCATGACAACCCAATGATGTGAAACAAGATTTTTTTAATAAAGATTCAGTATTCATAAGACATACATATCTGATAAGAAAAAGATGAGAAAGCTAGCAGGGATTTGACTCTCGACAGACCCCCTCATGATGGGGATGTAGCCGATTCTGTAGCCTTACCTGCCGCAAACAAAAAACGTGGGTGTATTTGGGTATGTTTGCAAGCTTGAAAGATGCATTTCATATTGTAGGAATTTCATCGCTGTTTAGTGCTGTCGCCATGATGTGCTGGACTTTTTATGACATATCAACACAGGGTTATTTCATTCTGGGCGAGAGTCATGCGCTGATTCGTTGCTTTGAGTGTGGCTTAGTTGGTTTCAGCGTTATTTATGTGCTATACCTACTTGTAGTCTTTGTCAAGAAAAAAACAGTTGTCTAAAATCTGTTAAGGTTGGACAGTTTGACACTAAAAGACTCCTAACAACTTTCTTCTTGTATGCATTTCGTGTCAGTGTTACCCACTTGTTTTTTCCTTCTAGTTTTATTTCTCAAGATTCTGATCCATCTTTTGCTTTCTGTACTAAGTATTGTGCCCATTCCCAGTATATTCTTTGAAACTTCCTAAAAGCTGGTGCTCAGCACGGAAAATCTGAAGGAGAATCCAATATGTATGACGTTTCTTTGGCGCTCAAGGTGGTTCATTGCGACAATGCAACTTGGAATTTAGGAGGGATTGAAGTTTTGCTTCGTGATTTCAATGCTCATGAGTCTTTGATGTTAACCTATTTCTGGAGGGTCTGGTTATGAGGCTACTGTCACCCATCGCAAAATGGCGCAATTATTAATGGCAAGAGAAAGAATGCTTGTGACTTCTTTTTGTAACCACAATTCTTTATTAAAGCGCATTCAACAACCATACTTAGGAATATCTAATCTTTTTGGTGCTTATGCATGAAGAAAACAAAATATACTTTGACGGAAATAGCATTCAGTTCGTATGACTTTAAGTCGAATTGTTTCGCTTTTGCTTTTAACTGGAGGATGAAGTAAAATTGTCCAAGACCAAAATAGCTGCAAATCTAATACTCACCATACTTCTAATTGGAGTAATTGCTGTAATTTCGATCAATGCGTTTCAATTTTCTTTCAACACTGGCACATCTAATACTGTCTACGGCCTGTCTGATGTTACTGTTTCAGGCGCTTCAGTATTTGCTTCAGGAGAAAACGGGAGCGGATCCGCCGTATCCGACTCTCAGGGTAATTACAAAATAAATAGTTATCTTGGCACGGGAGATGATTATTCAGTGACAGCTTCTGCCTCGGGTTATGTTGACCAACAAGTGGACAACATTTCCGTGACTTCCGGGGTCGAAACAACAAATGTCGACATATACATGAACGTCTCAGGCGGCATTAATGGAACAGTAACTGACGCAGTGACGCATTCGCCCTTGCCAAACGTCGAAATCACAGCCTCTAGCCCTACAAGCACAGTAACCATCCCCGATGCGTATACAGATGCGAACGGCAACTACCAAATCATCCAAAACCTACAACCCGGGACTTACAACGTCAGCGCCGAAACTATAACAGGGTACATATATGCAACCCTTACTGGCATTGTCGTAACCGCCGGAGCAATGACGAGCGGTGTAAACTTTGCCCTTGAGCCATCGGGCGTGATCACTGGGACGGCAACAAATGCGGTTACACATGCTGCCTTGGCAGACATTATTGTTTTTGGAAACACCTCACTTGCAATAACGAATTCCACTGGACAATACACTTTAAACTCTAACATGCCTACCGGAACCTACAGCGTAACAGAATTGTTCCCTACGGGTTATCTGACAAACACAGTGAACGGAATAGCAGTTACTGCCGGAGAAACAACTGTTGCTAACATTGCACTCGACCCGTCGGGGGTGATCTCTGGAAGAGTAACAAACACTACAAACGGAGCGCCCATTTCAGGAGCGTCCATAGACGCTTTTTCCGGTAGTTACGGTGACTTTGCCTCCACCAACTCGTCCGGGTACTACCAGATGAATACCGACCTAGGAACGGGAACCTATACAGTGGAGGCTTCCTACGGGTCTTCCTTTGCCACTAATACCACCGTAAATGTCGTTGCAGGTCAGGTAACGCCTAATACTAACTTCAGGCTAACCGTTATCATTCAACCGTCGGGAACGATAAGTGGAACAGTTACGAGCTCAACCGGTGGTCCAATAGCCTATGCTGATGTAACTGCGCAGGGTCTCAGTGGTTCCGAATCAAATTCTACAGATAGCAATGGCAATTACGTTATAGAGACTGGTCTTGGCACTGGGACTTATAATGTCACCGTCACGGCAACTGGTTATGCCTCGGCAGAGAAAACTGGAGTTACGGTTACGGTTAACGTAGGAACGTCTGGCGTTAACTTCGTTTTAACTCCTGTGCCTTCAGGAAGCATCTCTGGTAAAGTGCAATCCACGCAAGCAAATCCGTTCCCAACTCCTTCGCCTTCTCCAACCGCAGCTCCAACCGCAGCTCCAACCGCAGCTCCAACCGCAGCTCCAACCGCAGCTCCAACCGCAGCTCCAACCGCAGCTCCAACC
>JBEKNP010000019.1:0-42047 GCA_049522695.1 Bathyarchaeia archaeon
TATTATGTTTCGATGCACGCTGAAATTCTCGGCAACCGCGTTATTCCATCATGCGAAAACATTATTGATTCAAGCAGGACCCCGATTCTCCTTCTTAGAGCAGCCAAAGCTGGGGTACCCACCTTGCCCTTCCTCGTCACAGACTCCGTAAAAAAAATAACCAACGAACTTGGCTTCCCAGTCATCCTCTTCGCAGTAAATCCTTTCATTTACGACGGCTACAAAGTCGCCCACAACAAAAGCTCACTTTATCGTGCCATGAAAAGCTTGGGCATGAACTACAAATTCGCCGTCTGTGCCCAACCCATCAAAGGCGAACTCTTCGCCGTCAAAACCTTCTTCGGCAAAACAACCAATACAGACCTTCAATTACAAAAGATCGCAGAAAAAGTTTACGAAACCTTCAAAATCCCACTTTGCAAACTCCACATACAAAAAACAGTAGACAAAGCTTATCTTTGTGGACTGCAACCCGTAAGTAGAGAGGAGCTTTCCGAACAAGATTTGCAAATAATTTCAAAAGAAGTCTCGCTCATTTCTGAGCAGGGTGAACCCTTCGGTGTCTAAAATCGCCTGCTTTGTTGAGAAATACAATTTTACTGATCCAAGAGAGGAAGGCGCACTCCAAAAATTCAAGTTAGCCGCAGAAAACCAAAGGCAAGAATTCCATTTTCTTTTCCGTGAAGACATTTCAGATGTCGCAAAATATGATGCTGTTTTCATTAGAGCAACAACAGACCCATTGAATACGGCATACGTAGTTTCTAAAACAGCGTGGGAACTGGGCTTGAAAGTTATTGATGACCCTGAATCGATAACTATTTGCGGTAACAAAATCCATCAATACGCATTGTTTGAGAAATATAATGTTCCATACATACCGACCGTATTCCTTAACAAAGATGAACTGCACCACAAAAAAATCAGCGACATATTTGATGCACTTGGAAAGCCCGTTGTCATAAAGGCGCCGTACACGAGTTTCTCGCGTTATGTGGAGAAAGCTGCTTGCGAAACAAGCTTTAGAGACGTCGCTAAACGGTTCTTTAAGAAATCAGACGTTTTAGCGATTCAAAAGTTTACGCCTACATCTTTCGACTGGAGAGTCGGCGTACTAAACAACGATGTACTCTATGTGTGCAAGTACATGATTCCTAAGGGTAAATGGAAGCATGGCGCCAAACTCCGTGGCAAACCTACTGTGATTTGGGGCAGAACTGTAAGTATGAAAAAACAGGAAATGCCAGCTAGGCTTAGGGAAATAGCATTGAAGGCGTGCAGTGTTGTTGGGAAAGGGCTCTATGGAGTGGACATCAAAGAGGTTGACGGCGACTACATTGTGGTGGAAGTTAACGATAACCCGAGCATTTACGCTGGCTATGAAGACTCGATGGACCACGATATTTACCAGCGCATCATATCTTACTTATCAGAATAGCCTCAATACGCTTTCGACACCTATTTATTATAACGCTCATTTATCCAGTGCGTAGGAGATTTTCGTTATGCCTAAAGAAGCACATAAGAAACGTAAAGAAGCAGTGAAAGATTACCAATTTACGGAACAGATGTCTGTAGATGAGCTTGTTAATCAAATGGATAAGGCATGGGGTTTCACCGCTGGCAAGCTTGCTGTAGGCGTCAGTATTATGGAATCCATGATTAACAAAAAGGGCTGTGTTAAGTTCCTCTCATTTACCGCCGACATAGTGGCCACTGGCACGCGTGGTGTTATCAGAGAACTGGTTAAACGAAAGCTCGTTGACATTTTAATTACGACTTGCGGAACACTTGACCATGACGTGGCACGCTGCTGGAAAGACTACTACAAAGGCAGTTTCATAATGAACGATTCTAAACTTCACCAAGAGGGCGTAAACCGCCTTGGAAACGTGCTTGTCCCAAATGACAGCTACGGCATAATTATAGAGCAAAAAATCCAAGCCATGCTTCAAGACCTATACAAGGAAGGCAAAAAGGAACTTTCAACCAGCGAATTATCCCGTGAAATAGGGTTACGCTGCTGCGATGAGAGCTCAATTCTTTATTGGGCAGCCAAAAACAACATTCCCGTCTTCGTGCCAGGCATAACTGACGGCTCCGTAGGCTACCAACTGTGGTTCTTCAGCCAAGACCATCATGATTTCAGGATTAACTTGCTTAAAGACGAAGGCAACCTCAACAACATCGTTTTTGACGCTAAGAAAAGTGGCGCCCTCATTGTCGGCGGAGGCATCTCTAAGCATCATACGATTTGGTGGAACCAATTCAAAGACGGCTTAGACTACGTCGTCTACATCACAACGGCAGATGAGTGGGATGGCAGTCTCAGCGGCGCAAGACCGCGCGAAGCGGTTTCATGGGGAAAAATCAACGAAAAAGCAAAACGCATAATGATTGAAGGCGACGCCACATTAATCATGCCAATAATTACAAGCGCGCTTCTGGATAGACTTGGCAAAAGAAAATAATCTTCAATTTAAACAGCTAAGTTCTGCTTTAACTCGCTGTAAGTGTAAAAAATAGGTCATTTCAAATAAACGCACCAAAAACTTGCGGCGCGTCAGAACTGTCATAACAGTTACGTGCTTACAACAATTATTGAAGAAGTCATAGCAGCAATCATCGCTTTGCTATCATAATTCTGAAAAAAGCAAAATAAAACGCCCTCTGTTGCCTGAATTTATGTTTCTTTTCAGCACAGCCAAAGCAACGATAAAAGAGCTATCTCGAAATTACGACATTGTTTTCGGTATAGCTTTTAAGCGATGATTTTATTGTTCTGCGGCGGCACCGCTTGTCCAATTAATTACAGTGGCGTAGTCCATTTTCACTTCATTAATAAACTGTGGGTCGTCGTAAACAATGTCTAACCTGCTACCGTACTGATTCAAGTAGCTGTTAGCGTCAGCCCACATGGTCTGTGAGTACACGTCGCTGTTGAATACGCCCCACACGGTATCCTCCTCGTTGCGAAAGCCAAAACCGAAGTCTTGCGGAAGGACAAGAGCCGTGTCCGCTTTGAGGCTACCTTGTTTGCTCGGGTTTTGCTGAACATAGGTCCAGAAGTTTTTGAGCGCTTCGAAGTGTTCGTCTTGCAGAATTCCATATTCATAGGGCTGGTAAGGTTCCATCTGTTTACCAGAAGGCGAAACAGCAAGCGCGTAGTCGAAAACTATGGCATATTTTGCTCCCGAGTTGTAGCCTAAGACTAAGTCGTCGTATAGTTCGGGTCCTGACTCCATGACCTGTCCGTTGTCTGATCTTGTTGTGACCATGATTCCCCAATCTTTGCCCTGAGCGGTCGCCGCCCCTCGGCAGAGCGAAATCTGCAGTTGCCTGCTGCCGTTGTTTCCTCCAAATTCAGCCAGGACAGCGTCGTATCCTGCTTTGTAGTCAAACCAGTATAGACCATAGTCAGAGGTGAACGTCATTACACCTGAGTTCAGGTAGGGCTGTATTTTGGCGCTCAAGTTGCCGACGAAGGTGTTTGCCATGCTCTGGTAGCTTTGTTCGGAGGTTGCGTCCGCCACTCTTTGCACTCCGCCGTCAAGCTGGTTTCCTCCGGGCTCATCAAAAACGTAAACACCCAAGAAGCGGTCGCCGTACTCCGATGTCGCGTTTTTAAGCCAAGCCATCGGCAAAGACGACAGATCACTTAGTTGCGAGATTGCGCCATTGAGAAGCGGGGTGGCATTTTCACCAAGGTCAGTGTAATTCTGGATGGGCGAGAAGTATACGGCGAAGTACATTCCTGCACAGTAGGCGTAATCAACCACTTCGTTAAGCAGGGATTCGTTTTTTACGATGTCGGTTGAACCTATTACGAACAGGTTGGTGTAGTTCTTAACCTTGTCAATCAGTGCTTTGCAGAGTGTCACATTGTTGTAGCCGCATTCTACGCCTACATAGAATCCGGATTGGTTCGCGACTTGATTTTTGAGGACCACAAAGTTTTCGGCTGCAAAAAAAAGTGATAACGCCAAGAGCGCAACAATCGCAAGCGCGAGCACTGCGTTTCTACGTTTCACGGTTCCCTCAACCTCTTGCCGCCAACTTTGTTTGCCTTGATAACCTGAACGCGCGGAAGCGAATATGTGTTCTGGTATATTCCTTTGCTCCGTTTCGTCTGAAGACATTTTGGGGAACTTAAATGAAATTTTTAAGTAAGTTTTATCGGGACGGCGATGATTGTCCATTGTCCTTTTTGTGTTTGGCGTAGAAAAAATCGTTATAGCGGTTTTTGTTCTACTTTTTTCTGCTTGGAATCAGAGTGAGTTCGGGTCGATTTTCTTACCGCCAATGCAACCGCACACAAGATTACAACCACCACTGCCAACACCACTAAAATAAGATCTACATTGCTGAACTCCGGTACAGTTGGCGTTGGCGATACAGACGTGCTAGAGGAATCTGAAAGGACTGAGATAGAGCTGGAAGCAGAATTGACTACGAATATTTCGCCTTTGCCAGAATCATAAGCTACCGTTCCGGCTTTCACCTGTATTGTGGCAGTTACTTCAACAGCGTGAACCATGTTGGCAGCTGACAAGACAAGAATCAATGTAATCAAAATTAAGACCCAAAAGATTTTCTTTAGATTCTTCACAAGAATTAGGTTTGCCTCCAGTATCTTTTAACTTTTTTCGATTTTTGGGACAGTGCCCCGCCCATTCTAAGTCCAACTGCCTGTCGCCGTCGTTTTTGCATTATCAGAGGCTTGTCTGAGATTCAGGGTGGATTGACTCGTCTTAAATTGTTGTCTAATTTATCAAAAAATCAGCCACAAAAAGGGAAGTAAACGTTAAAGGGCATTTATTGTACGCTTTTGAAGAGCCAGCTCATGTCTGGCGCTTTTCGTTTTTCTGGAACGCGTTCGCAGAGTGCATGTGCTATTAAAGGGAGTGCGATTGTGGCGTCGCAGTAGCATACGGCTCGTGTTCCTTCTTGGCTGTTGATTTTGCCCCAGCTGATTGCCTCTTCCAATGTGCAGCCGCTTAAGCCGCCCCATTGCTGTGAGTCAGTTGTGATTTGTATAGCGTATTTGTGTGGGTAGTAGTATTCTTGTAGACCTTTGCGTAAGCCGCCTTTTCTGCCTTTTACGCCTTGATCCTCAGTGAGTGGTGAAACTGATATGGCGATGAGTTGGGTTAGGTCTTTGGGAACGCCGCCGCCGATGTAAACTACGCCGACATCCTTGGTTTTTGTGCCTATGCCGATGAACTCGTCAAATTCCCTCACCGAATCAATGTGGACGTTGTGTCCCTGGTTTTTAGCCATCAGGAAGGTTTCGCCGTACGCGCTGTCAACCATGGCTGGGCTGAAGATAGGAACACCGTTAGCCGCCGCGACGGTTGAGATGGCGGGGATTTTTTTCTTGCCTAAGTATTTGCCGAGCAGGTAGAGGAACTCGGCTGAGGTGTAGTTGTAGTCGGTTTTAAGAGTCATGACGAAGTCTGTGACTAACTCCTCCATTTTGCGGTAGTCAGTTTCTTTGCCAAAGACATCATAGTACCTGTTAACGTCCGCTTTTAGGAGCGCAGAGTCGTCAACCATGTGGCTTCCCTGCCAGTAACCTAAGCCCATAGCGTCAACAATGTCCTCTGAAACGTTGGCGCCTGTGGAAACCAGCACGTCTATGAAGCGGTTTTCTATAAGCCAATTAATAATGGTCCACTGACCCGCTGTGCTCATGGAACCCGCAAAGCCCATGGCTATGGTCAAATCTTTTTCTTTAAGCATGTTTTCCCAAACATCAACAGCTTCACCAAGCTTTCTTCCTTGATAAGCGGTTTTGCTCATTTCCGATAAAAGTTGTGAAATACTTTTTTGTTTAACGCGGATTGGTTCAAGTTTCTTCTTGAAATATGGATCGCTCATTGTTTGCACCCTCGCTTTTAGATTAATAGGCTTGTATAAGAAATTTGCCATAAAGAAAAACAAGCAATCACGCACACCAACCGTATATTGCTTTAAACCCACGTTAACTGCCGCTTCCAAAGAAACAGGGGCTTGCGCTCTCAAGCAGTTCAAAAACTCTGCAGTTATCGAATCATCATTGTTGCAGTCCTTTACATAGAGCTTCAAAGAAAAAGTTGTCTAAGCTTAATTCAAGCCTTAAATCAAAAAAACGACCCAAAACTAACCCTGCACTGAAACACCCGCCGATAGACCTACCCTACTATTTGTAACAAAAACAACCACAAAAAGCGGAGTGCGCAAAAAGCACAAGATGCTTGGCTACATTTTGTCTGGTGCTTCCACACCAATCAATGTTAGAGCGTTGTGCATAACGATTTGGATGGCTTGAGTCAACGTTAAGCGCGCATCACTGAGTTCCTGCGTCTCCGCCTTGATGACGGGCAACGCGTTGTAGAAGGTGTTGAATTTGTCTGCTAACGCGTTCGTGTAATCGGCAATTAAGTTCGGTTTTAGGTATTCTGTGGCTTCAATGAAAGTATCAGGAAAACTTGCAAGATTTAAGATGAGTTCGCGCTCAAGCTTTTCCTGGAGCAGTTCGTATGCTGGTTTTTCTGGTTCTCTTGCAGCTTTGCGCAAAATGCTGCATGCCCTTGCATGAGTATATTGTACGTATGGTGCACTGTTGGTTTCGAAGTTGAGCACTCGCTCCCAAGTGAATATGACTGGCTTTGACGAGTCAACATCGACAAGCGCGTAACGCACTGCACCTAAACCGACGAAGCTAGCGATTTTGCGTTTTTCTTCCTCGGAAAGTTGTGGGGAGCGCTTCGAAACTTCTTCGTAGGCTCGTTGGACCGCTTCGTTGAGAACTTCATCTAAGGTAATGTAGTGCCCTCTGCGGCTGCTCATCTTGTAACCGGGCAAAGTAACCAAATTGTAGGCGAAATGCACTAGATTCTCAGCGTATTTACTGTAGCCCAGCGCGTAGAGTGCAAGTTTTAACTGAAGCTGCGCCAACGACTGCTCCATACCAATAACGTTGACGACTTTTTGTGCATGCTTAAACTTCCACAGTGTGTAAGCTACGTCACGAGTAGTGTACAATGTGGTGCCGTCAGCACGCACAAGCGTTAATGGCGGAACCTCATTATTCTCACCTAAACACAACTTGCCCTTCAAATTCAGGACTTCCACGACTTTTTCCGCATCAAACTCCAATACATCTTTTTCGCTGTGAACAAACCTTGAAGTCTTCAACTTCTGCAAGACCTCACTAACTCGGGCGCTCCACACGAAGTCGCTTTCCCAATCCCACGAGTCATAAGTAACCTCGACCCGTTTCATTGTTTCCCTGAAACCTTCGAGGCACAAGTCACTGACTTCGCGGATCAACCGTTTAGCTTTAGGTTCCCCATCCTCGTAAGCACGGTTCAGTCGGTTTATTTCTTCCTCAGGATTTTCGTCTTCGCCGATTTTAGCCATCAACGCTTCAAAGAGAACTCGGTATTTTTCTTTAAGTTCAGCGGCAATTGACATCCACTCGTCAATTTCCTTATTTGCCTTAACCAAATCGTCGGCTGAATGGATTGCAATAGCGAGTTCACGCGTTTTTTTCAAACGATTAATTTCAACAAGACAACTGGTAACGGTGTAGATTTTGCCAACGAAAAGATCTGGTTTCTCTGTTGGTTTCGGTCTGCCGAGCTTTTCGTAACCATATGCGACAACAGATGATTGCCTGCCAACGTCATCGATGTAGTAATGGCGTGAAACCTTATTTCCCCTGCACTCTAGAATGCGTGCTAAAGCGTCACCTAGCATGGGATTTCTGGCTTGGCCAATATGGATTGGATGAAGCGGATTAACGCTTGTGTGCTCAACGATGATTTTAGTTGGCTCAGCAGTCTTAACAAAGCCATAATCAAACTTTAACTGTTTAACCGATTCCAAAGTTAAAGCTGAAAACTTGGCGAAGTTAACATGAAAATTTATGTATCCTACACCTGCACATGAAACCTTCTCTATCAGTTTGAAGCTGGATTTGTCGATTGCAGCGGCAAGATGCTCTCCAAGGTCGAGTGGTTTTTGGTTTAGTTTCTTTGCCAACTCAAAACATAATGAGGAAGCTAACTGGCCATATTCAATGTTTGGTGTCTTACTTAGCGTTGTACTCGGCGTTTTTATTTCAGGCAAAGCCTTCTTTAACGCGCCTGCCAATGCAGTTTGGCATTCTTGGCGAAATTGATTGAATGGATTTTCTGAAATCATTAAACCTTTTCTCCCATTCCTTTTTGTTGACGCTAACTTTGTTGAGGTTATGTTTTTTAGATATGTAAGCGTATTTATCTGTCTAATGGATGCTGTTAGCGATGAAAACAAAGGTAATCTATTCAGAAAAATGTTTAGGCTATGGCACGTGGCACATTGAAGGACCACAACGTGTTAAAACAGCATTTGAAATTTTGAAAGCGAAAGGTTACGAGTTTTTGGAGCCTACACCTGCAAGTGAAGAAGATTTGTTATCTGTTCATGATGTTGATTATCTTTGGAATCTGAAGAAAGGCTTAGTTGAAGATTCAGATACTCCTGCATATGATAAAATCTTTGAGTTTGCGAGGCTTTCGGTTGGTGGAGCACTTTTGGCCTCAAGAATTAATGGTTTTTCGCTTATGCGTCCACCAGGACACCATGTTGGCAGAAGCGGTGCTGCTTTAGGTGCTTATACGCGTGGGTTCTGCTACCTCAATAATATTGCGATAGCTGTTAAAAAGTTAGGCAAAAGAACGCTGATTCTGGATATTGACGGGCACCATGGCAATGGGACGCAGGAGATTTTTCAAGGGGACGAGAAAGTGCTTTACGTTTCGCTACATCAATCGCCCAATTATCCTGGAACTGGGTCTTTCACTGAAGGTAATAGTGTTAATTTTGCTTTGCCAGCAGATTGTGGTGGAAAACGTTATTTGGAGACGCTTGACAAAGCCTTGGGAATGGTTGATTTGGGCAGGTTTGAGGTAATTGCGGTTTCCGCTGGTTTCGATATGCATCTGGGAGATTTAGCGTCTTTAGGCTTAATTGAGCAGGATTATTTTGAAATTGGCAAAAGGGTTGCTTTGCTTGAGAAGCCTTCGTTTTTTGTTTTGGAGGGTGGTTATATAGGTGAAAAGGTCGGGTTGGATATTGATATGTTTTTGAGGGGTTACGAAGAAAACCGGTAATTTAGGAAAAATGGTTATTTTTGTTTTTTAGCCATTGCCCTCTTGTTTAAGGCTTCAAGTTTCTCTGTGACTTTTTCAGACCGTTTCTCTGCAACGGCTAACAATGGTTTCCAGTCTTTGTTTTTGACGGTGATTGTTAGTTGGTCGCATTGCGATGGAAGTTTTTCTAGTGCGTCATTGAAAAGTTTTTCTGCCGCTTCGTCTGAATCTACTATTTCCAGTGCTTCTTCTGGGCATGCTTCGACGCATTTTGGTTCGCCTTGGCAGAGGTCGCATGCGATGGATTTTCCAGTGTCACAGTTGATGGTGATTCCTCCATGTTCGCAGGCTTGTACGCACCAGTCGCAGCCTTTACATTTTTTTTCGTTTATGATTAGTAAGCCTGTGTCTTCTGATTGTGAGAGGGCGTTTTCCGGACATGCTTTAACGCATCTGGCGTCTTTACATGCTCGACAGGATAGTGCGAAGTTGAAGAGTGGTGCCATGCGGACAACTCGGATTCTGGACCGCATCGGGTTCCACATAGATTCGCCTTTTTCGACTGTGCAAGCGTACTCGCAGATCCCGCAACCAATGCACTTTCCCGGGTCAACGGATACAAATTTTCTTTTTTGTTCGGTTTTAGCGGATTGCATTTTTAACCAAACCTTTTGGTTTTAGATATTTGTGTGCATCGTTGGCTTTTAACCATTACTTAAGAAAAAAGGTTTTTTGATGAGAAGTCCTTGCAGTTATGAGCCCTAAGGATTGCAACTTCAGCATTTAAATTCTTAATGTCTAAAGCTACAAGTTTCCGAATGTTCATCAAAGGACCTTCATGGTTTTGCATAAAAGTCATTAATCCGTTGTTTGCACAATAACAACCTATTAAGGTGAATATTCAGCCGGCGCCTTTTTAGTTAAGAAACAGTTGTTGTTTGGCTTTGTATTTTCTCATGGCACTGTTGTCTGGGAAAAAAAGCAAAATAATTCTTCTTACTGTTTTTTGTTCAAGTTGTTTTGGGTTGCTTTTTTGGTTTAGGGCTTGAATTGTTTGCAGGTTGCGTACACAGAAGGACAAGGAAGGACAAGGAAGGACAAGGAAGTATTTTGATGTTCTAAAAACCTTAAGAGTCCTTGTTGATTCCGAAAATTCGCCAAGTCTGAAAAAGTCGCGTAAATTCAAATTAGCTTTTGAGCAGTAGCGTTCAAAACCAAATTTCAACCAACTTACACACGGGAAAGTGAATGAGGCTAAATACACGCCTATTAAGTATTTTTAAAAGTTAAACGCTTCAAATTTAACAGCAACTAAAATTTTGAGTTTTATCGTTGAAGCTTCAAATTAAACGACGACACATGGAATATTTATGGATAAAAGTTGATTGAATGGTCGGGGGTAAGCGTTACACTGTCGTTTGAACTGTCACGCGCGTTCGAGCACGAGTTTTTGGAGGCTTGCCCAAACGACGAGGAACCCTAAAGGAGAATTTACGGTGACGATGAGGCAAACGAGTACTTTGAAAAGAGAAAGCGTAGCTAACACGACGAAGGGCCCGAAAACGAGTAATATAGCAATCTTGTTCGGCGGGTTTACCTTAATTTTACTTTAAACCAAGATGACTTTTTACAATAAGGGCACATTATATAGTGCTTGTTCCACACTTTGATGCTGTCTGATCTTTGCTTCGCTCCATCAGAAGTAATTACAACCACATTTCCGGGTGTGTGAACTAAATAAGATTCAACTCCTAAAACGTAGTCAAACTCGCCTTTGCATTCGGGGCAGCTTAAATGTGTGGTGGGCAAATTGCTCTATTCCCGACTCCTTTTCTTTATTCTCTTCGAAAGAAAAGCGTTTTCATTTATAAATTTTGCCGCTAAATCACTATGCGATTTCTAATCAGTAAGTATTTTCTTCTACTAAATATTTTAGCCGTCAACCTCAGTTATCAATGTAAAGAGAAGCAAATGTCATCAATCAAGATAGACTAAACGTGCTTTTAAGGTCAATTTATGATGCCTCAAAATCAAAATGTAAAACAAAACAGTTTATCTACCCGTGATTTTGAGGAAGGGCTTCAAACTCAGATGGATGGTGCGGAGGGTTAGGTTTACATTCACGTTTAAATTTCACGCATTCACAGACTTTGCCGATCTTTTGATGTGGTATCAAAACCGCTTTTTGTTAGTCAAGTCCATTAATCACGCTTGGAAACAAAGCCACCGCTTACGTAGCATCAATCAACTCCACAGACCTCATTAACGTAAGCATCATGTGGCGCTAAAAAGATCGTTTGTATATTTTAAAAAAATGATTGTGGCTAATTTAATCGCCTGTCTTAAAAAGATTAAGATGGGAAACTATTAGTTTGTATGTAAAATAGATCCATCCACGCCTATTTTTTTTGCTCTTAAGCATTTGTTTTCTCTTAAATCCATTTTTCCTAATTAGAACTTTAAAGTAAGCAAGGTCTCCAGACGTGCCAAAAGACATTAGCACCCTTCCGTTGCTGGTTAAATAGTCTTTCACTTTTGCAAGAAAAGTTTGTAGTGTCATATAACCTTCATCCGCCGAGCATATCTCCCATTCATCTCTCGGTTTAGTCCACCTATAAGGAGGATCGAAGATTACTAAATCGAACTTTCCCTCAACATTTTCAAACAGGTTACTTTCCATTACTTTGACCCGAGAAGAAAACCCGTTTAATTGAACATTCATTTTTGCGCAGTCTACTGCAAATGGGTTCACATCAACCGCAGTAACATCTTTTGATTTAGAAGCAGCAAAAATCGCCTGAATACCGCTTCCTGTGCCCATATCCAAAACCTTATCGCTCTCTTTTACCTCCATTAACACAGTTTGAGACAGCAAATGCCATTTCCAAGCTACTGGAGGCGCAAAAACATTTGGCGGCACCATTAATTTAACGCCATGAAAATTGAGCAATATTACTTCTTTAGTTCTAAGATGTTCTTCAAAACATCTATTCTGATGCTTAAGCCGCTTTTTCGTCTCCTCTTCTGATAACATCGATTTATAAGGCATAAATCGAGGTTTAATGCACTAATAAATTTAAGCGTTGCCACTCTCTCGACGTGGTGTCGCTAAAATTTCTGTTTTTTCCCTATAATTATGATGTTTGTACTCTCAAGATCACAAAATTTTGCAAACTCAAAATCCCCATAACTTCTCAAATTCTTAAACCCAGCTTCCAACATTAAAGAAGCGAGTTTGCTTTCCGAAATCGGGTTATAATCTACAGAGTTTACCTCAAATTTTGGAAACCCATCACTTTCAATGTATGAGACAACGTTGAAGGTCACTTTTGAGGGATAAAAATCTAAAACGTAAAAGAACAGTTTCAAGTCTCCGTTCGGTTCTTTATGATGGCGAACTGGAAAAATCCTTTTCTTGTCCCCGATTAGCTTCGGTATGTTTCTTATTTGAATTATCGCCACGCCCTCCTCGCCCAAGACTTGATACATGCTTTCCAGAGCCGATGATACTCCCTTTTCTTCCAATTCAAGGGTTAAGGAGTTACCAACGCAGACCACGCAGTCAAATTTTCGATTGAACATCTCGGGCAGTTTTTTAAAATCCGCTTGAACAAAGTTTACCATCACCCCTGAAGCAACTGCAGTTAACTTTGCGCACTGTACCATTTCAGAACTTAAATCGCAACCTTCAACACGGAAGCCGAACTGTGAAAAAGCGATCGCGTGCTTACCAGTTCCACAGGCGCAGTCAAGAATAGATTTCACTTTGTTTTCATCAAAAATCTTCTTGAAAAAAGGAATAATCCTCTGGTACCTCTCGCTTGAAAGCATAACATCATATTTTGACGCAAACGAATCATAAAACTGCGCTGAATCATTATCCAAATGTTACGCGCCTGTTCTTATTCAACAAGCTTCTATCGTCATAATGCCAATATAAGGTTTCAAATGCGAATTGCAAAAGGAGAACGGACTAGAAAATCAATTTGACTGCACTTCTCACAAATAGCCAGTAAATATGGGTTTGCTTAAGAGGTTTAGGGATTTTAGAGATAGATATCCACTTTCCTGTGGCGCCAGCGCTGATAAGCTACTGTTGAACGACCCTGCTCTGGCGTGTGTGAATTAAAGGATAACCCGTTTTCTGGGAAACAACAACCCATGTGATTAATTTTTAAGTGTTTCTGAGATTTATTTGCTAAAATGGCCAACAATCAAGCTCTAATTCGCAAAAGGGGCAAAGTGCGGAGGGTGGGATTTGAACCCACGAACCCCTGCGGGATAGGAGCCTCAGTCCTACGCCTTTGACCATGCTGGGCGACCTCCGCGATCATGCTTTTTGCTGTTTGAGGCTCTGGTGCGAAATATAGAATTAGTCATGACATTTAAAGACTTTACTTTGCGAACTGAAGTGTTAAAGTGTTGGATTTGTTTATAACTGTGAAAGTTCTGAATAGTTTCTGGGTAGGGGATAGATTTATTTCCCCGATAAATATAACAGTGTTATAATACAGGCGAATTAATTGTGACAAAAATATACAGCAACGTTCTTGAAACCATAGGCAAAACGCCAATAATAAAACTAAACCGGCTAACCCAAGGCACAAACGCCACTGTGGTAGCCAAACTTGAATCAAGAAACCCAGGAGGAAGCGTCAAAGACCGCATATGCCTAAGCATGATAGTTGAAGCAGAAAAACAAGGCTTAATCAAACCAGACACCACCATAATCGAGCCTACAAGCGGCAACACAGGCATCGGCTTAGCCATGGTAGCAGCAGTCAAAAACTACAAACTAATACTCACCATGCCAGAAACCATGAGCATCGAACGCCGCAACCTACTCAAAGCCTACGGCGCACAACTCGTTCTCACACCCGGATCGGAAGGCATGAGCGGTGCAATCAAAAAAGCCGAGGAAATAGCTGCAAAAACACCAAATAGTTTCATTCCACAGCAATTCAAAAACTTAGCCAACCCAAAGGTTCACAGAGAAACCACTGGACCAGAAATCTGGAATGATACAGAGGGTAAAGTTGACATCGTGGTCTCAGGAGTCGGAACAGGCGGAACGATAACCGGCGTAGCACAATACATCAAACCTCTTAAACCCGAGTTTAAAGCCGTGGCAGTTGAACCAGCAGCTTCACCAATTCTTAGCGGCGGTCAGAAAGGACCACATAAAATCCAAGGAATAGGCGCCGGCTTCAAGCCAGACGTACTAAGACTGGATTTAGTGGATGAAATATTCCAAGTAAAGGACGATGACGCTATACAAACCGCACGGCAACTTGTACTAAAAGAAGGATTACTCGTAGGCATATCCTCAGGTGCAGCAACCTTCGCAGCCTTAGAAATAGCTAAACGGTCAGAAAACATTGGCAAACTAATAGTCGTTATTCTCCCAGACACAGGCGAACGCTACCTTAGCACAGCATTATTCCAAGAACCACCAACAAGCACAGCCCCAACGATCTAAACTAAATCCACAAGACGCTTCTCTTATATTCCTCCTTTTCTCATAATGAGGGGAAGGCAACGAAATTGACAGCAAAAGTTGACCAGTCCCGCCCTAAAGAATGCCAGGAATGCGCAGATAAAAATCTGGAAGTTGATTGCTGGAGCTCGGATAGAATGCTGGATGCATTAATGAATAACCATGATAAAGTAGAGCAGGACTGGGTTGAAAAGGGCTTACCAAAACTAGTTGACCAAATGATGGCTAATTACCAAACCTTCGGCGGCATGGACCATCTTGAAGGGCGCGACCTTCCATCAAAAAAAATAGTTACCGAAGTGTTAGAAGATTTATTCACAATTCTTTTCCCAGGCTACTTGGGTAAGGAAGCAATAACGAAAGCCAACATAAAATACCATCTTGGCACCACCTTAACCTCGGTGAACACACGACTTACCGGAGAAGTTGAAAAAAGTCTCAAGTACATTTGCCGAAAAATAAGCGGGTGCCCACAAGATGTGTGCCAAAGGAGAGCCGACGTCGTAGTTAAGGAACTTCTCGAAAAGCTGCCTGAAATAAGATCAATGCTAAGCGGAGATATACAAGCCGCCTACGCTGGAGATCCGGCAGCCGTAAGCACAGAAGAAGTAATCCTAAGTTATCCGTGCGTGCTGGCGATAACAACTTACAGGATAGCCCACGAACTCTACCTGCGTGGAATACCATTGATTCCAAGGATAATGAGTGAGCATGTTCATTCCTTAACGGGTATAGATATTCATCCTGGCGCAAAAATTGGCAAGAACTTCTTCATAGATCATGGCACTGGAGTAGTCATCGGTGAAACCACAGAAATAGGCGACAACGTCAAGCTTTACCAGGGCGTAACCCTAGGCGCGCTGAGTTTTCCGAAAGATGAAAAAGGAAACATTATCAAAGGAAGAAAGAGACACCCGACAGTAGGAAGCAACGTAGTTATCTATTCAGGGGCCACTCTTCTTGGACCAGACGCAATAATCGGCGATAACGTTGTCATAGGAGGAAATGTCTGGATAACCTCACCAGTTGCCTCAAGAACACAAATAACCATCGCTACACCAGAACAAAACTATAAAAAAGAAAACCACCCAGAAAAAACTTGAACTAAAGCAGACGGAAGTTTTCCTTCACCGTAGCCAAAACTACATGAGTGTTTGTTCGCTCAATGAACGGCAAAGATAACAATCGCTTAGTGAAATGCCCAAGGTCCTCTCGACTTTTAAACTTAGCAACAATAATAGCATCCGTCAGGCCTGTCACGTCATAGACACTGCACACATTGGGAATTTTAGCTATTTCATTTTCAGTTTCCACAAGCTTGCCTTTAGAAACCGTAATCTCAGTTACAACTGTCAATTGGTAACCAAGTTTTTCGTGATCTAACAAAACAGAATAGCCTTTGATGAGACCCTCATCTTCCATCTTTTTAATTCTTGATAAAACTGTTCCAACTGATACGCCGACGTTCTTGGCTATTTGCCTGCTTGAAAACCTTGCATCCTCTAAAAGACCTTTAAGAATTTTTAAATCAGTTTCATTTAAGTCCACAGATATCCCCCCTGCACGTTCTTTCAATTAAACCCGATTTTTTGAAACATTATTTTAATTATTATATAATTATATTAATAAAAGTTTAGTTTTTCCCTTCAATCAATGGATGCTAAAGTTATAGGAAAACCATTTCAAGCTTCAAAAACTGCTTAACTTTGACGCGAAACGAATAGCAATCTTAAATTACCAGCTTAAACCCCAATAATTGAGCTACTAAAATGCAAGTAAAATATGATACGATATTGGTACTGGATTTTGGGGGGCAATACTGCCATCTTATAGGCAGAAGAATCAGAGAAAATGGCGTTTACTCAGAAATTGTTGCCCACGACATATCACCTGAAGAGGTTAAGGCTCTAAACGAAAAATTCAACGTTACAGGCTTAATTCTTTCCGGCGGACCCTCAAGCGTCTACGAGCCAAACGCACCGAAACTTAATCCCCACATTTTAGAGGTAAATTTGCCAATTCTAGGTTTATGCTATGGACATCAGTTGTTAGCCCAGTTAAGCAATGGCAAAGTTAAGCAAGCAGCCTGCAAAGAATATGGAATCGCACAAGTAGCCATCGACAAGCCAGTAGGTGTGATGGAAGGCTTAAGTGATAAAGAAAAGGTTTGGATGAGCCACGGCGACACGGTCTTTGCATTACCACCAGATTTTGAGACGTTAGCCCACACGGAAAACTGCCCAGTTGCCGCCTTTAGGCATAAGCAAAAACCAATCTACGGTCTACAGTGGCATCCTGAAGTTATTCACACGGAAAACGGCGCAGCCATGTTGCGCAACTTCATTTTTAAAGTCTGCAAGTGTGAAGCCAACTGGAAAGTCGAAGACATCATCGAAAAAATGGTCAAAGAGATAAAGACCGAAGTTGGCTCAGCCAACGCCATTATAGGCTTAAGCGGAGGCATAGACTCCAGCGTTGCAACCGCACTAGCGGCCAAAGCTTTAGGCGACAAACTCACAGCCGTCTTCGTCGATCATGGGTTCATGCGAGAAGGGGAACCTGAAGCCATCTGTGAAACATTCAAAAAATTCCCTATAAATTTCGTTATGACAAACGCGCAGGACCGCTTCATGCAAAAACTCAAAGGTGTAGCTGACCCTGAAAGGAAACGTAAGGTAATTGGAAAAGAGTTTATTCGGGTTTTTGAGGAAATCGCAGAGAAGACAGGTGCACAATACCTGCTCCAAGGCACCATCTATCCAGACCGAATTGAATCAGGCATCCGAAAGAACTCAGATGTAATAAAATCTCACCACAATGTTGCTGGACTACCAACAAACATAAAATTCAAGAAAATAGTTGAACCCCTCCGTGACCTATACAAAGACGAAGTACGCAAAATAGCCAAAATGCTCAAATTACCAAAGGAACTAGTTAACCGACAACCGTTTCCAGGACCAGGCTTGGCAGTCCGAATAATAGGCGAATTAACTCCAGAGAAAGTGACCGTTGCCAAAAAAGCCGATGCTATCGTCCGCCAAGAAATCGAGAAAAACCAGTTAGAAGAAAAACTGTGGCAATACTTTGCCGTGTTAACTGATACAAAAGCAACAGGCGTGAAAGGAGACTCAAGAGCGTACGGATACGTAGTGGCGGTTCGAGCTGCGGAAAGCCGAGAAGCCATGACCGCAAACTTTGCCCAAATCCCCTTTCCCGTCCTTGAAAAAATTTCAACCAGAATCACAAATGAGATTCCGCAGGTTACCCGCGTAGTTTATGATATTACCCATAAACCGCCTGCAACAATCGAGTGGGAATAAAGCAGCTCCATACTTGTTTATAAAAACGAGTCAATACATTACTTCTCAATAAAGGTGACACTCCTGAAGGCTTTGATTTTAGCAGGCGGCTTCGCAACAAGGCTACGACCGCTAAGTTGCTCTAGGCCTAAAACTCTTTTTCCAATAGTTAACAAGCCATTGCTTGAATGGATTTTTGAAAGACTGGCTAAAAACGGCGTTGATGAAGCCATACTGGCCGTTAACGCGCTAACACAATTTTATATTAAGCAGCAACGACCTTCAAGACATGGTTTGAAAGTAAAGTTTTCAGTTGACCCGCCAAAAATGCCATTAGGGACAGCAGGACCAATAAAAAAAGCTGAAAAACTCTTAGGTCATGATGAACCGTTTATTGTTTTGAATGGTGACATTTTTGCTGATTTAAGTTATAGAGAACTGCTTGAAGCACACATAAAAACGAACGCTTTAGCCACAATTGCACTCTGCAAGGTAGAAGACCCATGCATGTACGGCGTGGCTGAATTAGTAAATGGAAACCTAATTAAGAGGTTCATTGAGAAACCAGCAAAAGATAAAGCGCCAAGCAACCTCATTAACGCAGGAGTCTACGTTCTAAGCCCCCAAATCTTCGATGATATTCCCCCGGGAAGAGCAGTTTCGATAGAGCGAGAAGTTTTTCCCAAATTAGCTGAGGAAGGAAAACTTTACGGGCATTTTGTTAATGGCTTATGGATGGATATAGGCAAACCAGAAGAGTACCTAGAAACAAATAAAATAATACTTGATTCCTTAGTCAACACCGTTAAACATGAAAGGGCAAAAAACTTTGAATTAAGGAACCCTGTTGCCTTCGACAAGGGCGTCCTAATAGCGGAAAAGTCAGTTATCGGACCATACGCTATTTTGGGAAAACACGTTACGGTCGGCAAAAACGCGCAAATAAGTAATTCTGTAATTTTTCCTAATGTTGAAATTGGCGAATTTGTGTCGATAAATGGAGCATTAATCGGCGAAGGAGCGCGAATTGGAAGGCATGTTAAAATTACCAACGGCTGTATAATCGGTGACCACGCAAAAATCAAAGATAACCTACACCTATCAGATGTGCATACTGTCTGTCCAGCAAAAGAAATCTCTGAAAACATTTTAAACCCCAAGACCAACTCTTAAGTAAGCAATGAGATGAAAATTTATGAGCGAAAGAAAACTTTTTGGAACAAACGGTATCAGAGGCCTAGTCAACGTGGAATTGACGCCTGAAATGGCCATAAAAGTTGGCTGCTCAATCGGAACTTTTTTTGGAAGAAAAAATTTACTTATTGGATATGATGCTAGAACCAGCGGGCCCATGCTTACTAAAGCAGTGATTTCTGGTTTAACCGCTACTGGATGCCATGTTTTTTTCGCTGGGATGGCTCCAACGCCCGCGTTGCAATATGCTGTTAAAAACCATAAGATGGACGGTGGCGTAATAATAACTGCTTCACATAATCCGCCTGAATACAACGGCATTAAAGTCATTTGGAGCGATGGCATAGAAACTTCACATGAGCAAGAAGTCGAAATAGAGAACATTTACTTTGACAACAAAATCGTGTTCGCAGAATGGGACAAACTGGGAACATTGCAGGAACTGCCTGGAATTAACGACGAATATGTCCAAGCAATAAAAAAACACGTTGACCCTCAAAAGATAGCAGAAAAGCACTTTCACGTTGTTGTAGACGCAGCTAACAGCGTAGGTGGACTTACAGCACCGCAATTGTTAAGGGAACTTGGCTGCAAAGTAACCACCATTAACGCTAACATTGACGGTACTTTCCCAGGACGATTACCAGAACCGAGACCTGAGAGCCTCATGGATTTATCTTCAACTGTTAAAGCAATTGGTGCAGATTTAGGTGTAGCTTTTGATGGCGATGCTGACCGGTCCATTTTCGTAGACGAGAGTGGCGTGATTTACTGGGGAGACAAAACCTTTGCAGTAATAATAAAACAGTTCCTAATCAAAAATCCAGGAGCAAAAATAATTACACCTGTAAGCTCCTCTACGTTAATCAAAGATACAGTTGAAGCTTACAAGGGAGAGTTAATCTGGACTAAAGTTGGAAGTGTTACGGTTTCGCAAAAAATGAAGGAGTTAAACGCTAAACTGGGAGGAGAAGAAAACGGCGGAATTTTCTATGGTCCACACCAAGCGGTCCGGGATGGTGCAATGACGACTGCTCTGATACTTAATGTAATGGCTGAAACTGGAGAGAAACTTTCTAAGCTTGTGGCTGAGCAACCACAATACTTTATCGAAAAAGGAAAAATCGATTGCCCAGACGAGAAAAAAGAAATATTGCTTCAAAAATTGTACGAGCAAGTAAAAAGCGAAAACATCAGCACAATTGATGGCGTGAAAATTTGGTTCAGCGACAATAGCGCCATTCTGATTAGACCAAGCGGGACAGAACCAGTGTTCAGGTTATATGCTGAGGCGAAAAACCAAGAAAAAGCATTAAAGCTAGTTGAAGACTACAGTTCACGGCTTAAAAAAATCCTTGAAACCATATAGCAAACCTATGGCGCTTTGGAGAAACCCAGCTAATGTCCAACGTTCTAAACTTAAAACCAGACGAAATTGATGCAAAAGAAAAACGCTCAAAATACCTGGTTAGCGTTATAGGATGCGGACAAAAAGGAATTTTTTACGCTAACGCCTTTGCTGATGCCGGTTTTAAAGTTGCATGCTCAGACCCCGACCCAAGCGTGATAAAAAAATTAGCCAAAGGAAAAACACCCTTCGCGAATCAAGAAATTGAAGGTAAACTAAAACGCTTGATCAACGCAGGACAATTAAGCGTGACTAGCGACCTGAAAAAAGCTGTTTCTAGAAGCGACATAATTATCATAACAGTACCGGCAAAAGTTGATGATAAGAAAAAAATTGATTACTCAGAAGCATTAAACGCTTGCAAGCAAGTTGGATCAGCACTCCATTCTGGCACATTGGTGATTTATGGTGATGTTGCGGGTTTGGGTTTTACTGAAGGAATAATGAAGGAAACATTGGAGAACACATCAGGGCTAAAGGTTGGGCAAGATTTCGGTTTAGCCTACGTTCCGATCCATAACTTAGGTGCCAAGCCTATTGAGCCGATAGCCAACTTGGAGTTAAAGGTTGCTACAATTGGTAAGTCCAGCCAAGATGCAGCTATGAACGTTCTAAAAACTGTAACAAAAAACGTTAAACAAATAAGTGACGTGAAAACAGCAGAAATAGCGACCCTTTTTAAGGCGGCAAAACAGGAGGCAAACACGGCGTTAGCAAGTGAGTTGGCGGTTTTCTGTGAAAGTGCAAACATAGACTACTTTGAAGTCTTAAAATTGATGGAGTTTAATGACCCGAGTTTTTGGCCGACAACTGTTGAGGAAGAAAACAAAAACGCAGCATATCTTCTGCTTGAAAGCGCGGAAAACCTTAATGTTAAGCTTAGGCTCCCAACGTTGGCTAGGCAAATAAACGAAGACATGGTAAAACACGCGGTTAATTTAACGCAAGATGCTCTGCGGAGATGCGGCAAAACGTTGAGAAGAGCAAGGATTGCCGTTTTAGGTACAGTTAATCCAAGTACTGCTTCGGTCGTTTTTGTTAAGATGTTAGAGTTGAAAGGCGCTAAAGCCAGCCTATATGACCCCGCATTAAAAAGAGATGCAATAGATTCGGGAGTTGTAAAGACTAGCTTAAATGAGGCAGTGGAAGGCGCAGACTGCATTGTAATACTCACCGGAGAGGAGCAGTTTAAACACTTAAACCTACGGAAACTTAAACCATTAACGAAGACACCTTCAGTAATAGTAGATTTGGCGGGTGCCTTTGAGCCTCAAAAAGTAGAAACAGATGGCTTCATATATTGTGGACTTGGAAGAGGAAAGGAATAAAAAATGAAGAAAGTTGGAGTGGCAGTAATCGGCACAGGCTCTTGGGGAAAAAACCATGCAAGAGTCTACAAAGAATTGCCGTCAACTGAGCTTATTGCAATATGCGATGTAAATGCTGAAAGAGCTAAAATCATGGCTAACCAGTACGGCGTGAAAGCATACACTAGCAGCACGCAAATGCTGAAAAACATAGAAATAGAAGCTGTAAGCATTTGCACATGGTCAACACACCTTGCGAAAGAAGCCCTCAGAGCACTCAGAGCAGGAAAACATGTTCTAGTTGAGAAGCCCATGGCCACCAACACAAAGCAAGCGGAAAAACTTTGTGAAACTGCAGAGCAAAACGGTCTTATCTTAACTGTAGGGTTTTTGATGAGGTTCATTCCTGGATTACAGAGCATCCGTGAAGCGGTTGAGAACAAAAAAATCGGCAAGTTAGTCTGCGCCAACGCAAAACGTGTTTCGCAGTGGCCTGAAAGGATAGGCGATATCGGAGTAGTTAAAGACACAGCGATTCATGACATAGATGTTATGCGATTCATATCCAAACAGGACCCAATTATTGTTTACGCAAAAATGGGAAGCATGAGGCATCAAAAATTTGAAGACTATGCTCACATAATGCTCACATTCAAGGGTGGAGAAAGCGCTTTCATTGAATCCAACTGGTTGACACCGTATAAGACGCGAACGTTAACGGTCACGGGAAGCGACGTTATAATGAGACTAGATTACATAACTCAAGATCTATGGATTGAACAGCAAAAAGAGACGGTGCAACCAAGATACCCATTCCAAGAACCATTGAAATGTGAGCTGCAACACTTTGCAGAATGCGTGCTTGAAAAGAAAAAGCCACTCATAACAGGTGAGGACGGCAGAAAAGCCCTAGAAATCGCTCAAGCTGCAATGCAGTCCTCAGCTAAAAACAGAGCAATAAAACTTGAAAAATAAACTCACTTAACGTTGAAGGGTTTTCCTTCAGACACTATTTTTTCAGGTATTTTTGCCTTCCATTTCTTCAAGAAAGGCAGGTCTTCAGATTCTTTCCGCAGCTCATCAGGGAGCATTTCTGGAATCTCGTCTCTTATTGGATACCAGCGTAGACATTTAGGGCAAACAATAAGTCCTTCAACTATTTCGTCTTTTTCTTCGAAAACATGAAGTTCAAGGGGATGATACTTGTCTATGGGGCAAGCCAAGATTTCCATTAATTTTCGCTTCATTTTTCTTCACGAAATAGATAGTTAACTATTGAGCTATTAAAACTTGCTTGGCAACGAAGTAACCTGTATATCGAGAGCGGTTTGGTACCAGTTAGGACCTGTGCTTCGAACCACACGACAAAAAGCAAAAATGTAACGTATGCCGAGGCTATCAAGTTTTTGGGCTACCTTCAACTTGGTTTTTTCAAGTGGCTTTTCGTTGCCCGCGGCATGTTGAAAATCATAGTAGTGGATCCAACCGCTATGTTTGTTGAGCGCTGAAACTGCACAGGGCAGATATTCGAGGGCTTTTTCAGGCAAAGGCATCAAAACACGGTCAGCCTTCCGTTGCAGTTGAGCATTAATAATGTCTTTTGAGTCGCCAAGCAAAGGAATTACTTTACCGTAAACCCTATTGATTCTAACGTTCTCCTCCATGTATTGAACTGCAATCGGGTTAACATCAATCGAGAACACTTTAGTTTTGCTCACGGTTTTAGCGATTACTAAGCTAAAGCAGCCGACGCCTGAAAACATGTTAACAACCGTCTCGCCACCCTTAACTAGGCTTGCGATCCGTAATCTCTCGTGGGAAAGCCTGGGTGAAAAATAACATTTTTTAACATCAACCGCAAACACGCAACCTGATTCTTTATGTTTGGTGCTTGTTTTGTCTTCACCTGCCAACAATCTTAGTTCCCTAACCCTAAAATCACCCAAGATGGGACTACTTTGGGCAAAAACTGTTTTCACGTTTCTGTGAGTAGTCATTATTTGGTTTGCTACTTTTTCAGCGTTGAGGATATTGCCATTTGCCACTTTAATGATTGCTATGTCACCTATTATGTCAAAGGAGTTGTAAATTAGGTTTAATTCTGCTGAAGAGAGGGTGGCGGAAAGTCTTTTTCGAAGCCTTTTTCTCAAGTTTATATCCTCATTAGTAGCAGGGTATTGGAAACGTTTAAAAGCAAAATACTTTTCTTTGTAGGAAGAGACGTTTCTTATGGAAAAGTCAGGAATTGTTTATGAATGCATGAGATGCGGGGCAAGAGTGCCATCCGAAGAATTAGAACTGCGCGGCGGAGAGACCAAATGCATCATCTGCGGCTATAGGATTCTGAAAAAAGTTAAACCTCCAGTAGTTAAACGTGTTCAATCAAAATAAGAATGGGGATACTCGTATTTTTAGCACGAGTAACTCATTTTTGGTTTTTAGTTTATTTTAATAGATTTCTTTATCTCCGAGTTTGCGCAAAGCTTTCCCTCTAAGTTTTATTGATTCAGCCAAGAAATCGTCGTCAAGGTCTTTTTCAACGGTTTTGCGTTTGACGGTTTCGCCGCATACTCCTTGTGGCAACAACCGTCTTTTTAGGCACATGGAATAGGTGCAGTTTACGACATTGCACATTTCTTCGGTCTGTTTACACCAAATGGAGTCTCGTCGGTAGAAGATAGAGTTTTGGCTGCACTTAAAAGAAGGGCACGTTGGAGAACAAGCTTTTGATTGAGCCAATAGATACACCTCAATTGTCAAATCAAAATATGTTATGATGTTTTGTCTTTATAGTTTCTTAATGTTATTTGGAAGCCATATAAACTTTTTTCTTATCAAGGATGAAATTGATATTTAGCTTAGATGTGATTGTTTACCTTTTTTTCGCTTGTAGATTTCAAAGGTTGCGAGCAGAATTATGGCAACTAATATTATGATTATGGTTATGAGTAAACTTACTGGTATCATGAGTGATCCGAGCAAGATATACCCAATTTTTATCTGAACTGAAGTTGGCTTATCAACGGATAGAGTTACAGCTTGATAACTATTTTGTGCTCCTTGAGCAAACGCTACTATCTGCATATCACCACCAACAACATTATTGAAAGTGGCAGTTCCGTCGCCTTGAGTCATAGCTGAGAGCCGCTCTGTCCCCGGCCCATTTAATGTGACATTAGCGTTTGAAATAGGCGTACCGAAGAAGTCAACAACTGATACTGATACTTGAATACCGTAGAGATTGCAAATAATTTGTTGTTGGCTTGCGCCGAAGGCTTGGATGTTTGTTTCGTTGATTAGAATGTTGTCTTTATAGATTTGTAGTCTGTACATTCCAAAAGTGACTTGGCTGGTGACTGAGCCTGAGCTGTTTGTTGTAGCAGTATAGAATAAGCCATTTGTTAATTCATCGAGTTCTATGCCGGCACTAGGGATTGCAGCTTTATTATAACCAACTACATTAATTGTTAATGCTTCGTTTGGACATGTTATCACTACTTCTGATAGTGACTGTGCAGGAATATTGGTAAAGGTGTCGTTTCCAGAATTAAAAACTTGACTATATAGTGAAGCAAGTATAGTATAGCTTATTCCAGTTAGTGTTGAATTTAATGTGTAGGTTCCTGAAGGGCCTGTTTCGCCTGAAGTGCTTCCAGTTTGCTTAGATCCGTTTGTCGGTTGATATTGATATGTAATGTTTAAATTCACAAACGGCATTGAAATCCCGTTTTCGTTTTGAACTTTTATTGTAAGATCAGTTAATTGACAGGGGAGGGTGAAAGTGCCATTTCCTGTGACAGTTATTGAGAGTTCTCCAACGTTAACACCTTTCCAAAATGCAGTCAAAACTTGAGGACCTAACTCAAGATTTAAGTTGGCTACCCCGTAAAGCCCGCTGGTACTATTATAAACTTTGTTGCTGGATTTATCTAGGGCTTGAACCTGTACGGAAGGAACTGCCTCATTGGCTAAGTTTACTGTTTCAACTTGAATAGAGTATCCAGGAATCGAAAAGATCTCTGAGTCAAGTATCGCTTTCTGAGTGCCTTGAGTGGTTATTGTTACAGTATAATCTCCAATTGCAGCATTGGAGGGAACCACCCATGTCGTACTGATAGTGCCATCAGCCGAAGCTGTTAGTGACTCAGATTCGAGACTTGCACCGGTTGCAACGCTAGTGATACTAAGTGTTGCAGCCTCATTCGGTTGGTAATCTACCGCCACTATTGCTGCCGTTTGCCCTCTATGATATGTGATTGAATTAAGGATATTAATTGTAAATTTATTTTGCGCCAAAGAGGCAGTCTGGTTAAAGTAAACAGTGTAGAAACCGGCATAATCGGTGGTACCATTTGATGGGAAGCTACTGCTTGGAAAAGTGATTTGCGCATTTGCAGTTCCCTTGTTGCTAGAGGTTCCCAGTGGCACTATTTTTGAATATTCTGTGTTAAGAGGACTTGGAAGTACAACGGTAACATTTGCAGCGTAGACAGTGCTCGGAGACCCTCCAGTGACACTGACATTCAATACTACACTGCGCCCTTCTTGTGCTTGTGAAGGGATTGCGTTTATGACGTATCCAATTGTAACTTGAAATGATTCAGGAGTGTTCGAAGAGTTTATGTCGGCTGTGAGGTCTGAAAGTACTATTGGGTAACTGCCCGCTGGGGTCTGTGGCACAGAGAAGTTTGCATTAACGTAATATCCTTCAGCAGTGCCCTTGGCAACAACATTATTTCCAAATGTTACCTGGTAAGGTCCGTAGCTGACGTCAATGGTTCCTTCAACATTTACAGCCGAACCCACAGTTCCACTTAAGCCGCTTGGAGTTACCAGTATAATGCCTACGCCTAGGCTTTGCCCAAAGATCATTGTGAGAGGTATAAGCGCAAAGGCTAAGGACATTAAGACTAAGAGGGTAACTGCAACAATTTTTTTATTCAAACCACTCTGCTCCCCGATAGATAGCCATCCACATCTGTAATGACTGATGATTTAACTAAGAGTTGATTTTAAACTTTGCCATTTAATCGTTGGATAGAAATCCTGAACGGGCTAAAGCACCTTGAAAAAATCTGATTTCAATCCAAAAATTCATTTTATGCAGCGGGGTTTTTAAGGGAAAGAAGATTCAAAGTATGAACAAATTTCGGTGAAAGCTTGGAAAAAAACACTGCAGCCACGCTTTTAGGCGCTTTAAAGAAGCAAAAATATCATTTGGTAGGCAGCCATTCAGCTGTTAAAAGGTGTAAGTGGCTTTATGAATCTATAGTTAATGATAGACCGTGTTATAAACAGAAGTTTTACGGGATAAAATCGCATAGGTGCATTCAAATGTCGCCTTCCCTTTACTATTGCACTCAACAGTGCTTGTTTTGTTGGAGAGCTCAAAGCGGAGATTTGCAGGTTACTTGGGATGAGATGAAAATGCCAAGGGTAGACTCACCAGAAGAAATTATTCAGGGAAGTCTTAACGCGCAAGAAAAAATTTTAAGTGGATACAAGGGAAACCCAAAAACAAACTGGCGCAAATTTCAAGAAGCCCTAACGCCTAAGCATGTGGCGATAAGTTTAACAGGTGAACCGACGCTTTACGAGCCGCTCGGAGAGTTGATTCAGGCATTTCATCAAAAAGGTTTCACCACTTTTCTTGTTTCCAACGGCACTTTGCCAGCTAAGCTTTCAAAACTAAGCCAAGAACCGAGCCAACTCTACATTTCGGTATGCGCACCAAACGAGCAGGCATACACGCGGGTTTGCCGTCCTCAATTTCTCAGCGCTTGGACAAAATTAAACGAGACGCTTGATTTAATGCAGAGTTTCCATTGCCCCACAGTAATTCGCATGACACTTGTAAAAGAGCACAACATGAACCATATAGATGAATACGCTAAAATTGTTGAAAAAGCCAATCCCACGTACATTGAAGTAAAAGCGTACATGCACATTGGTTTTTCAACTCTTCGCTTGGGCTTTGAGAACATGCCTTTGCACAGCGAAGTTAAGGATTTTGCGGGGCAGTTAGCTGAGAAGACCGGGTACAAGGTTATTAATGAAGCACAAGAAAGCAGAGTTGTACTATTAAGCAGGCTACAGAAGCCCATTCAGTTTACAACCAACTAGCCGCATTTAGTGTTAGACGTGTTTTTAGCTGGGTTTTTAGTCTACGTTGTTGTAATTGTGCTTTTAGCACGCCCTTTCTGAAAAGCTTGTTTTGGGTTGTTTTTTTACTTTAGGGTTTGAATTATTTGCAGGTTGAGTCAAGAAACGTCAAAATACGTCAATAAAAGTCAAATAAAGTCAAGAAAAGTTAAGAAAAGTCAAGAAAAGTTAAGAAAAGTCAAGAAAAGTCAAAGAGACACTAACTCAAAAGGCTGCTTTTAACGGTCAATAGAAATATATTGCAAGTGCGGATTCCATAAGTGATGCAGATAGTGTGTTTCCATTTAAAGTAGTCGACTCAATATTCGTCAAAGTAAGCTTTACTATGTGGGACGGGAAAGTCCTAATTGAGAAATGGACCAGCTCTCAACAGCCATATAATTTTTAAAATTTTTAGGAAATTGAAATAAATAACCCAGCATCCATTCTAATAGATGATTAGTTTGTCCTCTTTAGAGATTATTCTTCAAGAAGTAAAAAACGAGCTCATGCAAAAAAACAAAATTCGCGAAGAAACACACGAAAGCATTCGGAAAGCAACAAGCCTTTCCAAACAATCTATACTTCTGATTCACCAGAAAAAATATGCTGAGGCCGAAAATTTCATAAAGAACGCTAAAGAGAAAATTTCGAGCCTTCAGGTTTTATCTAAAGAGTATCCTGAGATTATTTACGGAGGCATGTTTAGTGCAGCGCTTCAGGAATATTCAGAAGCACGCATATTTTTGATTCTAGTTAAGGAATCGCGTTTTGTAACGCCGGCTGAAATTAATGTGCCTTCCGTTGATTATGCGCTTGGTTTAGCAGACGTCATAGGTGAATACAGGCGCTTAGCACTTGACAATTTACGTGAAGGCGACGTTAAAAAAGGCGAAGAATGCCTAGAAATCATGGACCAAGTGTTCATCCAGTTATTGGCTCTTGACGAGGCTTACATGCTTGTTCCAGGACTCAGGCATAAATCTGACATTGCAAGAAGAATAATCGAAACCACACGCGGCGATGTGACACTTGAAATTCGCAGAAAATCCCTTGAAGATTACTTAAAGAAATTTCAGCCAGCAAAACGTGGCACTACCAAACGTAAAACTAAAAAGGTTAACATTTGAGTAAACCCCACAAGTTAATGAAGAGTTTCTCAGTAAAAAAAGCACGCAAGACACAACTTTGTTTATCACAGAAAATTATTTTGAAAGATAAGTTACCGCCAAAAATTAGAACCATTGCAGGCGTTGATGTTTCATACATTGGCAATATTGCCGTCGGCGCGATAGCGGTTTTAGATTATGAATCGCTGAAGCTTTTGGAAAAACAAGTTGCAATCTGCCAAGTTAGGATACCGTATATTCCAACTTTGCTGTCTTTTAGAGAAATTCCTCCTGCGATGGCAGCGATAAATAAGTTGAAGCTTCTGCCCGATGTTTTTCTTGTTGACGCACAGGGAATCGCGCATCCGTATAGGTGCGGATTTGCTAGCCACCTTGGACTTGCAATTGGAAAACCGACTATCGGCGCTGCAAAAAGCAGGTTGATAGGTACGCCAGCGGAGAGTGATGGGGAAAACTTTTTGGTTGATAAGGGCGAAGTCATCGGTGCCGTCGTGACTACAAAGCAAGGTGTCAAGCCTATCTATGTGAGCATTGGTCACATGGTGTCTCTTGAAACAGCCGTCAAAATCGTTAAGCACTGTGCTAGAAGCCGAATTCCCGAACCGCTACTGCAAGCTCACAAGTTAGCGACTAAAGAAAGAAGCAAGCTTTTGGAAAGCAAAGTAAATATCGCTGAAAATTAAACTATGGCTAGAGCGTGAAGTATTTGGCTGAAGAAATATCATTTGCTGAATTCCAAAAACTTGACTTACGCGTAGGAAAAATAATTGAAACAACCCCAATTCCCAATTCAAAAAAACTAATCAAAATAATTGTTGATTTTGGTTCGGAAAAAAGGCAGGCAGTTGCAGGTTTACTTAAGTATTATACGCCTGAGGAATTGGTGGGCAAAAAATGCGTTTTCCTCCTGAATCTTCAAAGGCGCGTGTTAGCCGGCGTTGAATCGCAATGTATGATATTAGCGGCAGAGGATAGTGAAGGAAACATCAGTGTGCTTGTGCCTGAGAAGGATATTGTTGAGGGAAGCAAAATCGGCTAACCGATCTGCATTTTTGCCAGATTACAGTTAAGTGGCTAGGGAAAAGTTAATTTAGTAAATTAAAACACGTTATTGTATATTTGTGTTGAAGGTTACCTTAATGGCAGTTAATGAAGAAGCGCTTATGTGGGTTGAAAAGTATCGCCCAAAAAACTTAAACGAAGTCGTGGACTTACATGACATCGTTGAAAGCCTTAAAGCTTTCATGAGAAACCCGAAAACGATGCCTCACTTGATGTTCGCAGGGATACCGGGCACTGGGAAAACGACCCTTGCGTTGTGTATTGCGCATGAGCTTTTTGGTCCAAATTGGAAAAGTTTCACACTTGAGCTTAATGCATCTGATGAAAGAGGCATAGATACAGTGCGTGAAAGAGTCAAGGATTTTTCACGTTACAGCCGTTCAGGTTTTGGCAATGTGCCGTTTGCGCTAATTATTCTGGATGAGTGTGATCAGATGACTGGTCCTGCGCAGACAGCGCTGAGAAGAATAATGGAAACCAGCTCGCGCACATCCAGGTTCATTCTGATATGTAACCAATCGAGCAAGATAATTGAGCCAATACAGAGCCGCTGCGCCATATTCCGGTTTTCAAGGCTAGATAAGCAAGCGATGAAAGACCAGCTTCAGTGTATAGCCAAAAAAGAAAAAGTTAACCTGTTGCCTGAAGCAGCTGAAAGAATAGTTGATTATTCAGAAGGCGACCTTAGACACGCCATAAATGCTTTGCAGACAGCTGCAGCGTACAAGGACGGGTTGATAGACGAGAAGATAGTCTTGCTAGTCATCGGGGAAGCCAGCCCAATGCAAGTTCAAAAAATGATTAGGAAAGCATTATTCGGCGACTTTATTGAAGCAAGAAAAACGATGTATGAAATAATGGGGTCTTACGGTTTTTCAGGCTCGGAAATAATACGCCAGGTGCAGCGCGAGATATTTAAAATGTCAGATCTTACGCCTGAACAAAAAGCCGACCTATCAAACGTCATCGGCGAGTATGATTACCGCTTAACACAAGGCGCCAACAGCGATATCCAGTTAAGCGCGTTGCTTGCGCAATTCGCAAAATTCGGTAAAGCTATAGGGGAAACCTATTGAGAAATGATCTTTTATGGGTTGAAAAGTACCGCCCAAAAAAGATAGAAGACATAATCGGCAATGAAGAAGCGAAAGCTACGTTTATCGAGTGGCTGAAAAGTAAGCGGCGAAGTAAAAAGGCAGTTTTACTTTACGGACCACCTGGCGTGGGGAAAACAGCACTGGTCAACGCCACCGCAAAAGAGTTTGGGTTCATAGTTATTGAAATGAACGCAAGTGACACAAGATCTGAAAAAGCGATTAATGAAATTGCTAAACCAGCCACTTCCTTTATTGCTTTAGACACTTTCTCAACTGCAAGCAAAGGCAACCTTCTTTTCCTAGATGAGGTTGACGGCATTGCAGGCAACGAGGACAGAGGCGGAGTAAGCGCGATAATAAAAATCGTTGAAGAATCCCGAGTGCCAGTTATAATGGCGGCAAACGATCCTGACATAGACAAGCTAAGACCACTAAAGAAAGTTTGCGTACTGATACGTTTCCAGCAAATTCGAATACCGCTTATCATTGCACTATTGCAGAAGATTTGCTTGCTAGAGCATGTGAAAGCGGAGTTTGAGGCGCTCGAGAAAATCGCTCAAAACAGCAAAGGCGACGTACGGTCAGCCATAAACGACCTGCAAAGCATAAGCGAAGAAAACCGCGTCCTCACCCTTCAAGACACCATGATGTTGAGTTCAAGAAATAAAGACATCAGCATGGACGAAACGCTAAGAGGATTTTTCTCATCAAAATCAATTGTGGAAGCATCAAGTTTACTTAGCCGCTCAAGCGTTGACTATGATGATTTTCTGCTTTCAGTAAGCGACAACCTCCCGAGACGGTACACGAACCCAGGGGAGCTTGCTGCCGCCTACGATTTTGTTTCGCAAGCCGATGTTTTCCGAGGAAGAATTGGAACTGAACACTGGCATCTCTTAAAGTACTTCTTCAACGCTTTATCTGAAGCAGCCTCGGTTGCTCCTGAATCATACAAGTCCTTTCAATTTATTTCGCCGCCTATCAGGATTATTACTTTGTTTTGGACTAAAGGCAAAAGAACAATGCTAGACGGTATATGCGGAAAAATTGGAGCTCAATGCCATGTTTCCCATGAAACAGCTAAACATGATTTCGTTCCATTCGTCAAGAGTATTCTACAAAACCAAAAATCAAGCCCTATAGCTTCTTGGTTTAAGTTCACCCCTGAAGAAGTTGATTTCCTAATGAAAATGAACAAGTATTAAGAAGGAAGCGGAAAACGGTGGCAGTTTTAAATAAGAAGGCGTTCAAGCTTCCGAGGATTGAGAAAGAAAAATTTATTCTCTTAATGCATTTAGGCTTAGACTATAATCGTGAACAAGGCGTCTTTTCCATTAAAAGCTGCAATAATATTGAAAAGCTTATGGATATAATCGCCGGCATTCTAAATAGTGAAGTAGTTTTTCTCCAAAGTTGTACGCGCTGTGGAAAAGACTTTCCATGTTCAGACTGCAAATATAACGAGTCATGCGCCACCAAAGATCTGCCATTAAGTTGTGTTTGCCCTCAATGTTTAATGGACAGAAAGCAGTTTGAACAGCATCTCGAAAAATTCTAATGCTAACCTTGTTAGCTCAATGAAGATGCTGTTTCCAGCTAAACAAGAGAAGCGGAATGCTGATTGAGAATCAACAAAATGACAAAAAAGAAAGATCAAAACGCTCTCGCATTGGCAGGTTTCGAAGCTAAACTGTTCCTTTATTTATGGTGAATTGGGGTTCGAATTCCCTCTCCCGTCGCCGCTTGGAAAAGCTAAGCATCTTTTCTAAAAAAGACAATGAGAAATTGGTGACGTTTTTTAGAATATTTAGGGTTTGCTGAGGCTCTGGAACACTTAAGGAAAAGAAAAATGCCAAAGCTTGCTAAAGGCTTTGTTTTTTGTGAATTTGACCAGAGCCTTCTCAGCCCCCATGTTTTTTTCGCCCATACTTTGTTTTTTTTAAGACTAAAAAAGGGGAAAATAGAGTTGTGTTCATATGCTTCACTTTATGCTCGTTTCCTAAGCATTAATAGAGCTAGTACTATAGCGACTACGATGATCAAAACGAACAAGCCTGCGATTGCGGGAACAAAGTACAGGTCAGCGACAGATGTCGGTGTAGCTGTTGGTGCTGTAGTGGGTGCTGCCTTGGAACTAGCAAATAAGTGCGTGTCTGCAGATGATGGCCAGTAGCCGTTGGTGCCAGCGAAAGTAGCGTAAACAGTGAAGTTGCCTGAGATAGAAGGAGTCCATGTAAGACTGTAAGTGCCATATTCATCAGTTGTGGCAGTACCAACGGAATAGTGGTTTCCGTTAGAGTCTAAGACCGCAATTTGTACTGGAACGCCTGTAAAGTTGAGTGGCTCTGGTTGCTGCTGGTAAACGTAACCCATCCACGCCGCCATGCTAGCATCAGACGCGACTGGAACTCCATTTGGAAAGTCAGCGGCCTGCTCATTTTGCTTTGTGCCTGCGGAAATATCCATTACTGTACCTGTGATCGTTATTGGTGTGGCAGTTGTTACGCCAATGTTAGGTGCGGTAACAGTGGTGGCGGTGGGTCCTCTGCCTACAGTGTAGATTTGCGCATCATAACCATTGAACCATGTGTTGTAGCCGTCTGCTGCAGCGTAACTGAAGGTCTCGAATTCACCGGTGTAGTCTGAAATCGTCCAGATTTGTTTCCCTGTTGTAGCGTTAATCGCTCGTGAAAATCCGCCCTTGAAAAGTGGTGATTCAGGCGTGTGTTCAGTAGTAACAATGTACACTGCTCCGCTGCCGATAGCGTTAACGAAGGTCGGATAGTTTGCGAATGGAGTTTCAAGACCAGAGTTGGTGCTGTTGCCTGAGCCGCCGTTACCGTATGTCCACAGTAGGTTGCCAGTTAGGGTGTCGTAGCAGTAAACGATTCCGGTGTATGCGCTGCTGTACATCTTTCCGTAACCAAATGCGTTAGCTAAACTGCCTGATGCTGGGCTGCCGTAGTAGTCAAGGTTTCCTTGAGGTGCTGTTGGACCCCAAAGCTTCGCGCCTGTTTCCAAACTGTAGCCTACGAAATTGTTAGTTTCCCTGTAGTTTTCAACGAAGACACGGTTTACTGGATCAATTCCAGCCTCTAGAACAGTGATGTTATCTGCTGGAGGGGTCACTTGATTGTGCCACACTTCTGCACCGAGTCCTGATTGTTCGTTGATGTTAATTCCGACGTATGTGTAGGGAGTGTCGCTTAGTCCACCAAAGAACAAGGCATTTCCTATTGAGGGTAAAGTGCCGCTGTAGCAAAGTAGTATGTTGCCGTAGATACCTCCGACTAGTGTAATTGGAGATGGTAAAGCGTTTAGGTATGGCACTGAAACGTTATAGTCATACATGCTTGGAACATAAGTTGGGGCATAACTGGGGCCGACATATCCTCCTGTCCAGCCGCCTGTCAGATTATAACCACCTTCGTTACTTACTGGCGGGATTACGGGTGGCGATGTTGATGCGCCGTTATAGTTAGCGCCCCACAGTCTTGATGAGTTCCATTCTTGCAGATACCAGTTTGGATTCGTAGTGTTACCGTAGTTTACTAAGCTGATTATCAGATATTCACCTTCAGGACCGAGCATAGTCGTGTAAGTTGAGCCTGTGGGAATGCCCTTTGTTGTGAACATGTAGTCTCCCGTGAATGCATCATAAGCCTTCCATGTCTCTCCTCCAGCTCCACTACTAACCGAGAAGAGTATTGGTGGATAAACTCCGTGTTGGTTGGGGTCTTGAACGTCATAAACGTAGGCGAACGAAATTGCAGGGATGCCTGGATCGCTCCAGAGTTGCTGTCCTGTTTGCAAGTTAACGCCGACGGTTGGTCCATAAGCGCTGCCGCTCAGACTGCCGGGAACGCCTGCGAATGATACTGGTTCAGTGTAGACGAGTACGCCGTCAACTATTATCGGGTTGGTGTATCTTTGATTGTATGCAGAGCCTTCGAAGTATGTGTCTCCCACGATTGCCGTTTGGTTTCCTCCGACAACTCCGCCGCTATCCAAAGGCTTAGTCCACATTACGTGGCTGGTGAGTGAACCTACAACGTCTCCTGCTCCAGCTAATTGTTCTCCGTTGCCTCCAGCATTGTATGTGCCAGTGAATCCTGTGTATCCTGGTGCGAGGTCACCCAGCCAGTTTGATGAAACCGTGTACCAGTTAGTGTTGTAGGCGTATATTGGTCGTGTCCAGTACATTGTAGGAAGGGGAGTTGTTGGGTAGTTGGAAATCGGTGATTGCTGAACAGTGAGTGTTGTTGACGCAGAGCTGGGTGCGTAATAATCGCCTATGTATGCGTAATTAGGCCCAAACATTGTCATGGTTGGTGGGAAGTTGTATTTCATCCCTGCGAAAGTGAAGTTAAGTGTGTACGTGCCTGCTTGAGTAGGAGTGAAGTAATAATCCGCCGCTGACGTTGGATCCGGAACCACAGTCCATGTATATGATATCACCGTGCCATTGGGTGGCGTAATAGTGAGTGTGTAATTTGAGAATCGAATGTTATTGCTTGTTAACGTTCCTGGAAGTAAAATGTTAAGCCAAATGATAACTTCTTCTCGCTGCCCGACGCCGACGGGGTTAGGTGAAACATTGATGTAGGCGTGAGTTGGAAAAGTAACTGCTGCTGCTTTAGCGGTCGGCATTAGCATCGTTGAAGCTGACATTGAAAATATTAATAGCGCTACGATTGCAATAGCTCCTGTTTTGTTTTTGAAAATTGCCCTTTTTATATTTGACATTTTGTTTTTTTCTCCTTTTCGATGAATGACCAATCCCTTTTTTATTATTTAAGACTTTGCAAAATTTATAAAAATATCAAATAAAATTGCCTTTTTTACAAATAAAAGGCGATAACATAAGTCCTAAAATCATAACAAGATTCGCTAACAATAAACCGCAAAATGCAAATGTGTACTGCGATGAATTTAAATATAAAGAAAAATACCATGAACCTCAACGAGGGATATTAGTCTTAACCGAGCAAGTTACCGTGGTGCAGGCAAAAATTCTCACAGAGTTGTTAGCGGATGGTCGCAAAAGTGATAGTGACATTGCGAAAAAAATAGGTTTGACAAAAGAAATTGTCAAGGAAAATTATAACAAGATGGAAGAAATTGGCATAATTACTGGCGCGACAATACACATTAATTACAAGAGTTTTGGTTACAAAGCAGTAGCACACATCTTAATCAATGTTGACTCGCAACAAGCAGATCAACTTATCGGCTACTTACAAAAAATGCCAGGGGTTTATTCCTTTTATAATAGGGGAGTCAAGGGGAACATAGATGTTGTTACAACCCTTAAAACGCTTGAACAATTGAACGAGATCAAAGACGAAATCAAAAGGCATTTTTCGGTCTTAGAAATGAAAACTGCAATCTGGACAGATGTAAAAGAAATGAACGAGAACTTGTCAATAACCTCTGGCAACAAGAAAAATGTCTTGGGAGCAATTAATTATCAGACGGAAACTCAGAAAAAAAGCAATCCTCAAACCATGGTTATCGATCAGATAGACCAAAAAATGGCTGATAAACTCTCTGAGAACGGACGGGTGTCCATGGAGACACTTGGTAGAGAAATAGGAATCTCAGCCGATAGTGCTAAAAGAAGATATGAAAAATTAAGGCAAAACAGTGTATTAAAAGTTACAATTCAAATTAACCCTATCAAAATTGGCTATCAAGCTTTATGCCTTTTTTTCACTATCACCTCGCAAGAAAATTCATTATTAATTATTGAGAAAATCAGCAAGATACCTGACATCATAAGCATCATGAAAACAACAGGAGACTACGACTTACAAATATGGGCAATGATACAGGATGTAGAGCAATTGCTTTCAATTCAAGAAGAGCTTGGAAAAATTCAGGGAATATTGAAAATTGATATGGAAATAGTGAGAGTACGAAAAAAATGGCCAACCCCGCGCCAATATATATCGACTTTTTAAACAAAGTTATCTGGCCGTCAAATTCCAAAAAACAGATAAATTCGCATTTTTACCTAAAATATTTAGAGAAAACAAGAAATTTTAAATCTCAAAAATTAGCACAAGCTTTACAAAAGGGAAATTTGCGTGCCTAAAATCAATGAGCTTGACTCAAAAATACTTAAAAATCTGCTAGAAGATGGGCGGACAGGCTATTATAAAATGGCAAGAGAATGTGGAGTGTCAGAAAACAAAGTTTGGAAACGTTACAGGGCGATGGAAAAAAAAGGGATAATTAAGGGAGCAACAACTCAGATGAATTTTGGTCTTTTCGGCTATGACGCACTTGCAACTCTGCTCATAAGTGTTGAGGCTCAGCAAATGGAACAGGTTATGGAATTTATAGGGAAAATAACTGAGGTGCGTACTTACCGGCAGTATAACAGTGTTTACAATGTTAGAGCAGTTGCAACTTTAAGGGACCTAAATGAATTGGATTATGTGAAGCAGGTAATTAAGCGAAAACTGCCTACTATGGGATTAAAAACTTACATCTGGACTGGCGTTAGAAACATTCCTGAAAACTTGAACCTTACAGGCACTCTGAAAGATACCAGCGAAAGCCATCAACGGAATTCAAACAAAGCAATCCGTACACTGGGGGATAGAATCATAATTGATGAGTTGGACAAACAAATAGTAGGAAAACTTACGTTGGACGGTCGCGCCTCGTTTACTAAAATTGCAAAAGAAATAGGAGCATCAACTGACACAGTCGTAAAAAGATATCATAAGCTCAGGGAAGAGGGCGCAATAAAGGTTTCAATCCAAATAAATCCAAATAAAATTGGATACAACTCGATATTAGATTTCAACATATCTGTCACCACTCCCGGGGGCTTGTCGGATCCAATAGTTGAGTCACTTGCGAAAATACCCGATCTAATTATTATTACAAAAACTAGTGGTGATTATGATCTACAATTGAGTGCTATGATAAGAGACATGGTGCAAGCATTCGCCATCCAAGATCAAATCGCCAGAATTTGTGGTATAACAAAAATTGAAGCTAGCGCAAGGAAAATCCCGGACAGATGGCCAACGCCACAACAATACATATCGACATTCTAATCTAAATTGGACGGCCTACTTTCTTCTTTGTACAGAGAGGGTTTGCTGAGGCTCTGGAACTTAAAGGAAAAGAATACAAAAGTTATCACAATTGCTAACATCATGATTCAACCAGAGCCTTCTCAGCTCCATCTTCTCTGCCTTTTCTTTTATAACTTTGATTCGGATTGTTTATGAACCCACTAAAAAAAGGGAAAATAGAGATTTGGTTTATTGTTTTGTTTTTATGGCTTTCTTCTTAGCAGCACTAAGGCGCCGACTATGGCGATTGCGATGATTATAACGATTACTGCAACAACTATGTACGTCAGTAGGTCTGCTGTGGTTGCTAGGTTTGATTGAGGTGTAGCGGTTGGTGCTGATGTTGCCGGTGCGTTTTGTACGATCATACCGGTTTCTGCATTTGAACCAAAGTAACCGTTGGTGCCAGCGAAAGTTGCGGTGACAATGTATTTGCCTGGGACTAGTGGAGTCTGCCACGAGCAAATGAAATGGCCGGTTCCATCGGTTATAGCTTTGCCGAGGGTGATGGAATTGTTGTTCGGATCAATAGCGGTCAACGTTACTGTAACGCCTGTGAAATTGATTGGGCATGGTTGTTGCTGGTAAACGTAACTCATCCAAGCACTCATGCTTGCGTCAGATGCAACTGGAACTCCATTTGGAAAGTCAGCTGCCTGCTCAGTTTGCTTTGTGCCAGCGGAAATATCCATCACGGTACCCTGAATAACTACTTTGTTGCCCTCTGTGATAGCAGTCTGTGGCGCCTGCACTGTAGTAGCGCTGGGTCCTCTGCCCACAACGTAAATCTGGTTGTCGTAGCCGTTGAAGAACGTGTTATATCCGTCCGCCATAGCAGCTGTTCCGGGTCCGCCGTTATCGTCGTCTGAAAGTGTCCAGATTTCCTGTCCAGTTGTGGCGTTAATTGCGCGTGCTAATGCACCCTTGTAAATCGGGTTTGTGGTAGTGTGCTCGCTAGTGATAGTGTATACTACTCCGTTGCCAATAGCGGATATGCAGGTTGGGTATGGACGAGCATACGCAAGGCCAGCGTTAGTAGTGTTGCCTTCGCCGCCGTTACCGTATGTCCACAAGATGTTTCCAGTAGTCAAACTGTAGCAGTATACTATTCCGCCGTATCCACCTTCGTACATGTTGCCATAAGCCATTGTGGGTCCTTGACCGCCGTATCCGGTGGCGTAGAAGTCATATGTTGTTTGTGGAACTGTTGGACCCCAGATTTTCGTTCCTGTTGCCATACTGTACCCGACAAACTGCATAGTTTCCGTCCAGTATTCAGTGAAGACACCTTTGCCGCCGTTAGCTGTTGGGTCTGCTCCTGAGTATGAGACTGTAAGGTTGCCCGCTGGTGCGGCAACTGTGTTCGTCCACATTACAGTACCGATTGCGCCAGAAGACAGGTTTATGCCGAAGTACTCGTAGGGAGCCGTTGAGAATGCACCGAACACGCTGTCGCCAGCATTTGGCATAGCACCGGCTTCGCCGATCAGCATGTTATCGTAGTAAGCGTTCTCTATGGTGGGTGCTGCTTTTAGTGTGTTAAGCGAAGGAACCGAAACGTTCCAGTCGAATAAGCTTGGTTCATAAGTGGGTCCAAACGCGGTCATCACATAGCCTCCTGTCCATGTTCCGTTAAGTATTGGCGGAACTACAGGTGGCGATGTTGACGGACCTGAGTAATTAGGTCCCCACAGTCTTGATGAGTTCCACTCTTGCAGATAGTAGTTTGGTTGCGTCGGGGTGCCCAAGTTTACTAGGCTAACTATCAAGTATTCGCCTTCCGGACCACGCATAACTGTGCCTGCGGGAACGTTAGTTACGTTGAACATGAAGTCTCCTGTGTACGCATCAAAACACTCCCATGTCAAAGGTACTGCTGGCCCAAGGAAGACGGCTCCAATGGTTGCGACTAGAATTGGCGGGTAAACTCCGTGCTGGTTGGGGTCTTCAACGTTGTATATGTAGGCGAATGATAGCGAAGGCATAGTAGAGCTACTCCAAACTTGCTGTCCTGTTTGCAGGTTAACGCAGACGGTTGGTCCACTACTTGGACCCGAGAACGATATTGGTTCTTTGTAGTATAGGTATCCGTCAACTATTATCGGATTATTGTATCTGTTTTGGTATGCAGATCCCTCGAAATATGTGGCTCCTTGTTCTGCAGAGAAGAGGTTTCCTCCTACAACTCCTCCCATGTCCAGCGGTGTGGTCCACATGACGTGACTAGTCAAAGAACCTATGGCATCACCTGGAAATTCGCCCCCAAGCAGTCCACCTGAGTAGCCTGCTGCACTATCACCTAGCCAGTTTGATGAAATCGTGTACCAGTTAGGGTTTAAGCCGTATATTGGGCGAGTCCAGTAAGCGGTTGGGAGCGGAGTTGTTGGATAGTTTGCTATTGACGTTTGTTGTACAGTGAGCGTTGTCGTCGCAGAGCTGCCTGTATAAACGTTGCCTGTTGCATCAATAGGTCCAAAGGCGGACATGAAGGGGGCCCATGTGTATGTTTGTCCTGGAAAATTGAAGGTTAAAGTGTATGTACCGGCTGTGGAAGGCGTGAATGAATAGTCTTGGTTTGCTGTTGGGTCTTCGACAGTGCCAAAAGTCTGTGATGTATTTGTGCCGTCAGGCGCTGTAATGGTAAGTTTGTAGTTTGCCCATCTAACGTCATTGCCGGGTTGTGCTCCTGGCAGTACCCTGCTAAGCCACATGTCGATGGTTGCGGTTTGCCCGACACCTACTGGGTTAGGAAATACAGCAATGTAGGCGTATGTTGTAATTGTCGGTGCTGATGCCGCTCTAGCGCTCGGTATTAGTGTTAATGAGGTTGTCATTGAAAACATTAAGAATATAGCAATCGCAATAGCTGCAATTCTGTTTTTAGCAATTTGCATTTTTATTTTCCTTCTAATTTTTATTTTTTATTGAGCAAAAGCTGTAAAGGCTTTCAACCAATAGAACCCTGTTTATCACCAATTTACTTAAAAGACTTTCGCAAAATCCCTTTTGAGATTGCAGAAATCATACAAATTTTTTAGCGCACGCGCTTCCAGATGTCAATAACACACTTAGAACAAGCGGCAATTTTGGTCATATGATAAGTTTGATGGTAAGAGACATAGAACAGTTGACAGCCACTCAAGAAGAAATCGTCGGTATGCCTGGTGTTACAAATATGGAGACAAACGTAGAAAAATTGTTCAGCGTCTGGCCCCTTCCCAGAGAGTTCATATCAACAGTCTAGTTTTATTTTAATGATTTAAGTACTAATCGATTGATTTACCGGTAAACGGCGCGCGCAAACCCCCTTTAATCTTCTATAGATTAAATATTTTTCGGCATAATTCTTCTTGGCAACTTCTTGCTAAGAAAAAGAGTGTTTACTTCTTTGTTGGTTTGTTCATGTCAACAGTCGGCAAGTCAAAACGATTAGGCGCACTTAACCACTGTTCAACATTCTTCGCTCTTGGAGCTTTCAAACTTTGGTCAATCGCTTTAGCGTGGTCACTTCGTCTGGCTTGAACGGCTCTAGCCCTTCTAATTTGAGAACCATAAGAACTCTTAGATTTGCCTTTATAACTGTAAAGTCAACTTGCTAACGTTACACTCTTATTCTTAGTGCATGCATAATTGTTTGTTTGGTGATGTTGTGAGGCTATCTCCTGACATTAGGGGAGCCTTCAGAAAGCTTGCCAAGAC
>JBEKNP010000020.1:0-40178 GCA_049522695.1 Bathyarchaeia archaeon
TTTGCTGTTTTAGCTTTGTTGACGGGTTTGCTGCTGATTTTTGAACAGCTTGGTTTGGGTTGCTTTCTTAGTTTAGGGCTTGAAATGTTTGCAGGTTGAGTCAAAAAAAGTCAAAAAAAGTCTGAAAAAGTCGCATAAAGTCTGAAAAAGTCGCATAAAGTGCATAAAAGTGGTGTCTATTCTTTGTGAGCTGCTTCTGCTTCAGCTGGTTATAGGGGGAAATTGAGGGCTCAATGCAAACGTTAGGTTTATCTAAAGAGGAGAACGTTTAAATTATTAGCTTTTTCCGTTTGTCTCAATTAGGTTATTAAGTGTGTTTTAAACTCTTAACCAGCAACCTGATCTGTTAACAAATGAGGTAACTTTATGCCCAAAGCTAAAGTTGGCGTTTCAATGCTCTATTGCCTAGGTGAACCATTCAACAGGATGGTTAAGCGTTTAGGCACCATAGGTACGCGTTACATTGAGATTTTGGATGATGGTACGCATGAGCTTGATAAAAAACGAGTCGTGACGCTAAAAGAAGCGGCTAAATCATACAGTTTAGAGTATTCGGTGCATGCGCCGTTTGCTGACATCAATATTGCCTCCCCGTCTAAAAATATGCTGAATGCTTCGATGAAACGACTTAAACAATCTATGGTTTATACTAACATGTTGGACGCAAAGCTTTGGGTTTTTCATCCTGGAGCGAAAACAGGCATCGGACAATTTTATCCCGGTGCTGACTGGAAACAAAACAACGAAAGCATCCAAGAACTCTACGATAAAGCAGAAGAATACGGCATTAACATTGCCTTGGAAAACTTGCCCGCAAAATATTATTTTTTCATGAGCAAACCAGAAGAATTTGTCCGATTCTACCGTGAAACTAATTTGCCAATCGGCATCGTTATGGACGTTGGTCACGCGCACTTGGAAGGGCAGATTGAGCCATTCTTTAACATGTTGGCCGACAAAATCGTGCATATTCACGCCAGCGACAACAATGGCTTAGACGACCAGCACCTCGGCATCGGTGAAGGCAAAATCGATTATAAATGGTTCCAGCAAACCCTAAAGAAAATGGGCTACGACAAATCAGTAATCATTGAATCAATGACTAACGTGCAAGAGAGCATCCAAAAACTAAAGCAGCTTCTAGCTTAGCTCTCGTTAAGCGGCAGCTCAAGCTCCATAAAATCCTCAGCCAATAATGTGTCCGGAAAAATCTTTTTTGCTTGTTCTAAAAGCAAACCTGCGTCAGGGTACCGTGCGCTAATATGTGTTAAAACCAGCCGCTTCGCATTAGCTGCCTTCGCTTCCTGCGCCGCTTGGCTTGGCGTTGAATGCCCATCCACAGCTGCTTTCTCAGCCAATGAATCGTCAAAGGTGCTCTCATGAATAACTAAGTCTGCATCTGCCGCAAACTTTGCAAACGCTTCGAACGGTCGGGTGTCGCCTGTGTAAACAATTTTTCGTCCAGCTCGAGGTGGTCCCATAACGTCTTTTGGCTTAACCACTCTGCAGTCTGGCAGCGTGACTTCTTCTCCGCTCTGAAGCTGGGACCATAATTCACCTTTGATAACTCCGAGTGCTTGGGCTTTTTTGGGGTAAAACTTTCCAGGGCGCGGCATTTCCACTAACGCGTAAGCGTAACTGTCTACGGCATGGTTTGATCTGGCGGCTGTTAAGGTGTAGCCTTCTTCGTCTAGAATTGTGCCTTCGCTTAGAATCTCGTTGATTTCAACCGTGAACGTTAAGCCGAAATTGAGGGTTTCTTTGGTGCAAACAAGAAAATCCTTAATTCCTGGCGGCCCGTAAACAACGACTGGCTCTTTGCGGTCCATCAGTGCCATTGTCTGCAAAACCCCTGGCAAACCCAGCACATGGTCCCCATGCAGGTGGGTAAGGAAGACTTTTAGTTTTTTGTGGAAGCTGATTTTTGCCTGCATCATTTGCCGTTGCGTGTTTTCTCCGCAGTCAAACATCCACAACTCCTTTTGGCATTGGACAACGACAGATGGCAAGCTACGCTTTAAGGTTGGTACGCTGCCGCTTGTTCCCAAAAACACCACGCGAATACTCACTGTTTTTGCACCTTCTCGAACACTACGATTTCCCTTGTTAGCGTTCTATGCACGTAGGCGAAATGGGACTCCACATGCCTATAGCCCAATGCTATGCCTAACGCTTTAATGTTTAATGTTTTAGGTGAAGCAATACAAATAGTTAATCTTATATAGGGTAAACAACTATACTTATTTTTGAGCTTGAGACACATGAGCGTCACGGAAAACAATAGGGAAAACAAACGTATTTTAAAGTATGGTTTTACCGAGAGAACGATTGTGGATGGATGGGCTAAAAATTACGATTGCGTTATGAATTATCTCGGAAAGCTAAACAATAGACAGGGAAACGTAGCTCTATCGCTTTATCATTTCTGTGCCTGGTCAAACTTGGACCCTAACCAACTCTTGGCCTTAAAAAGTGACTATAACAGTTTACAGGCAGAAAAGCTGCTTGACAGCCTTGCTAACGCAAAAGTCAATTTTCCAGAGAAACGTAAATGGCATGTTGCCCAATGTGTAAGAGGCTTCTTTAGAACTAATTATCGACAGCTCCAAGCTCAAGCCGGCAGATCAATGCCTTACGCTCCAAGCGAAACCCATAGTTTACCTACAAAGAAAACACGTTTAAAATTGTTCAAGGCATGCCGTAACCCTAGAGATCAAGCACTTGTGATGATTGGCACATGCACAGCCATAGCCCTTGAAACCATGTCTAATCTAAGATGGGATCATTTTGAAGAGGATTGGCAGAAACAAGAAATTCCTCATATATCCATACCGCCTGAACTGCTTAAAGGTCACGGAAAAGGCAAATATCGCGGAGTAAGACAAGAAACATTTACAACCCCTGAGACCAAAGCTATTCTGATTGATTACAGAGATTGGTTCTCAAAAACATTTAACTACGCATGGAAAGAAGAAGATCACGTTTTCTTATCAGTGAAACGAAATATTGGGGAGCCTTTAAGTTACCGTCTTATTGCTAAGAAATCCGCAATTCTTGAGGAAAGAGCCGATATTGATTTTACCATACATGACGGCAGAAGAATAACTCAAACAGCCCTTGAAAACGCGGGATGCCCTAACAACTGGATTAAAAAAATAAAAGGAAGAAAAGTTAGCGGAGAAGAAGCACCATATTCTAAACCATTGATTGAACAGTTACGAGTTAAGTACAAAGAGGCACTTCCAGACCTTGAGTTCCTACATGAAGGCGCTCAAGCATTAGACGAGAAGAAACTTAGAAACAAAATAATGCTAGACTTCGCAAAACTTCAAGGCTACGAACCAGACCGACTCAAGAAACTAGAAGAGGTATTAGCAAGAGCCAAAGACCCAGACGAGGCTATAGCTGAATTTCGTAAGCTAGGGGAAGAAGCGCAGGGCATAGACGTAAACAAGCCAAAAAATATTATCGTAAAAGGCGATACTGAATTACTCAAGAAACTTGATGACGGCTATAAATTAGTTGAATCCTTAAATGATAATAAATTCTTAATGAAAATCTAAATTTTAGTTTTTTCTCTTTTCATAATTTTTCTTATGATTAGTATGCGGTATTTTTAAGCTAACTTGCTTAAAACCTACTTTCATAGACACTCTGAAGGCATTCGCCTGAAATAATGAATTTTGGCGATTGATGAAGCGTAAGCAAAGAGCCCAAGCCAACAAAAAGGAGCACAAAACCAATGACTGAAACCATGAAGAAACCATCATCAAACCGCTCAGCAAAAGAACGCAGAAACACGTTATTTCGCGTATTAGACGGCGTATTAAGCCTGTCCCACCAAAAAATTCATACAGGCGGCAACAGTGACCGAGCTAAGCAAGGTTGGGCGAGAGTTTTAGTCTCTGCAGTCTCAGCCTACGGTCCCTTGTTAAAGGATGAGGAGCTGGAGCTTCGGGTGTTAACGTTAGAGGAGAAGCTCAGGAACAGCATACTGATACCGAAACCAGAGGATAAGAAGAAATGAACATTTTAAACAGGAAACTGCATCAATTAGAAAAAAACGTGTTACCTGAACTGCCCGAAGAAGGCACAACAAGAATAACATGGGACAACGGAGACACAGACTTAAATGAAGCAGAAAACGAATTACACAGACGCGCAACCCAAATCTTGCAATACCATGCCAATGAATTGCAGGCAGCCGAAGAACGGGGAGACACCACTTATAACCCGTTATCAACAAACGACCAGGCACTTGTAGAAGCAGCCAACCGCCGTTTTATGGCCAGAATATTGGATATTTTTCAAGTTTTCACTGATGCGTTTGTAACGCTAGAAGATCCTATGGCTAACTGGGTTTTCTACACACGGTTTTATTGGCTAATAGAAGAAACCCGCAAGTTTAAAGAGCAATACGATGCCGAAGAAGAAGTCTTCAATCTGCCTGGCTATTGGGAACTTTGTGAAGGCGAGCAAGAAAGGCGTTTAGCCCCCGTTTATGCGGCATGGAACCATGACTTGTTTACTCCTGAGAGTTTTCAACGCTACTGTGAACAACATCATGTTTTCAAAACAACAGAGGAGATTCAACAGTTTATCGCCAACCGTACACCAGAACAAGCTAGACAAGACGAGTTAGAAGAACAGCAAGAAGAAAAAGAGGAAAAAGCAGCCGTGGAGAGAAACGCACGTTACCTTAAAGAGAAATGCCCGACTTGCGCGGAACAGTGCGACTGGTTTAAGAAAATGTCCCCAAATAACCAAATTTCGCCGTTACAGATAACGGAGAGTCCGAAAATATGAGCGTACTTAGAGAACCGTTAGAAGATGAAAAAGAAATTCCGATTCCTATGTCGGAGCGCGTGAAAATTAGCGACCTAAAGTTTGACCAGGACAATCCCAACCGCATGAGCCTTTTGCAACTTGACCGATTGAAGGCTTCAATTAAAAGATGGGGGGACATTGTTCCGGTCGTCACTAATAGTGAGCTTCTGGTGGCTGATGGGGCGCAGCGCATTATGGCTATGAAAGAGCTTGGTATGACTGAGTGCAGCGTTATCCGCTTACCCGTTAAAGATGTTGACCGCCGATTGCTCAGGCAGGTACTGAACAAGCTAAAAGGTAAACACGACAAAGAATTGGACAGTGCCGAATACTTGCGCATAGTTGAGCAAGGCGAAAAAGAAGATTTGAAGGCGCTCCTCGAATCCGTAGGCGAGAAGCTCCCCGTAGAGGTGGATGATAGTGACATTTCTTTTTCCATTCCTGGAACCTACGAGATAATCGTCGAGTGCAAAGATGAATCTGACCAGAAAAATATCTTTGAAAAGTTGAAACTGGAGGGGTATAAGCTACGCATTTTGACATTGTAAAAAAGTGGGATCAAGCAGACAGTTTCAGAGCACAAAGCGTAGTTGGAAGTTTTACACTTTCAGATGCAAAGTTAGAGAAACGCTTTCAGGGTTCTTTACCGATTGAAGATGGAGATTGGCAGGTTGGCGTAATCGTTGGACGTAGCGGCTCAGGCAAAACAAGCATTGCTAAGCAACTATTTCCTGAAGCATACATCAGAGGGTTTGAGTATTCGCATAAGTGTGTGCTTGATGATTTTCCTGAAGAGCTTGAAACCGGCGAAATAACTAAGGCATTATGCAGCGTGGGTTTTGCTTCTCCGCCTGACTGGCTCAAAAGCTACGATTGCCTGAGTCAAGGAGAGAAGATGCGTGTTGACATTGCACGAGCGCTTTGTCTTAACCAGCTTCAAATTGTGTTTGATGAGTTCACAAGTGTAGTTGATCGAGAGATTGCCAAAGTTAGCGCTTATGCTATTAGCAAGGCTGTTCGGAGGTCTAAAAAGAAGTTCATAGCTGTGACGTGCCACTACGACGTAGTTGACTGGTTGGATCCGGACTGGGTCTTTTGCACAGACACAATGGAATTTGACCGAAAAAAAGAACTCGGCCGCCCGTTAACCTCCAAATTTATCGGTGCGGCCCTCACCTTTGGAAGATGTTTCGGAACTATCACTATCTGAGCGGTTCCCTGCCTTCAACTGCTCGTTGCTATACTGCAGTCTATCAGGACAAGCCGATAGCGTTTATTGCAGTTGTCCATATTCATATGAAAACAAGATTTTACCGAGTGTCAAGATTGGTTGTTCTTCCGGATTATCAGGGGCTAGGTGTTGGAAAAAGACTCCTAAACTTCATAGCAGAACTCTATGCGTCTCAAACGAAAATTCCCTTTTACATTTTGACAAGCAATCCTCAGATAATACGTGGAAACATGCAAAACTGGAAAGTAATGCGGCTTGGACACGCCAGCACAGGAAACGGTAACACACGATTGAACAATGCAATGCGCAGTAGTCTTAGCAGAAACCGCATAACCGTTTCTCTTCAGTGGGTAGGGGGCAAATTCAATCAACAACTTGAGGTTACGATGAAATGAGCACTGACATAAGCGACTGCATAACCTACACTTTTATCTGGCATGCACTTGGTACCGCATGCAAACAATGTAGCGCTTTAAACGGTAGAATATGGGAAAACCAAGATGTTTTTCAAAGTACACTTTGGGATATGTTTTACGGGAATATCTGGGATCTAAATGCTAACCAGCCTTTAACGCATGGTGGTACGGGAATCCATTGCTGCTGTCAATTAGAAGTGCAGGCTCATTGTGATTGGTCAAAAATCAAGGAGCTAAACCAGCTTAGCGAAGTTTTGAATATGCATGCTGAAGCTATGGGAGAAATGGGTTTTTCCAACGTGAAAACTGGTAGTTATCGATCTGCAACTTTTGGAGATAGTGGAGGTCATTATTGAAATGTCAAGTGATATTGGAATGAGTGTTCCAGAGATGCGGCAGGAAATCACCGAGGTTACCAAGCAAATAGAGGACTTAAAAACAACAAGCGAAACTGCATCATTAAGCATGAGGCAACAAGTTCATACTTTAAACGAAATAATGATTGCAACAGAAAAGCTAACAGGTAACAAGAATATTGAAGCGGGCACTCGGAAAGTCCAAGAGTTCATTCAGGTGCTTCTCAGGCTGCGCATGGTTATAATGGCTTTGCAAGAAGCAGAAATGGGAACGCTCGGTCCTTTCGGCTGGGCCTACGCCGGAGCAAACGCAATCGGGTTAGGAATTGCAATTTCTAACACAACACAGAGCGGAGGCGTCTAAGATGCCTTGGCCACAAAGAAAAATCACCGTTGCAGGCGTAGACATTAGCTATACGACAATCACAACTAACGTGGAACTGAAAGAAAATGCGATCTCAACAGTTACGTTTACAGCCGCTGATACCGAGTCAAAATCATTCTTGGCTTCATTGAATACAAATAGTGAAGTAATTGTGCAGCTTGCCAAAAGTAGCCAACCCTGTTTGGCGCCTAATTTCGTGACCGTTTTTGATGGAACTATTCAAGAATTAAGCCCCATTCTAAGCATTCAACAAGGGCAAATCTGCAAAGCAGTCGCTTACGATCATGGTTACCCACTTAAGCAAATGCGTATAGCTGAAGAAGTCGGCACTATTTATCCGGTTGTCTCATGGGCGGGCGCCTACGCTTTCGATGGCACACTTGATAATTGGTCAAGCGTAAACAGCCCTAACGGTTTAGTTGGTTCTATCCCTTACATTGGTAAATACTCGGGGTTAACGGAAGTTTTAGGCGTGGGCACTTCACCGAGCTATATTAGCTGTGCCTTAAGCGGTAACGTCGGAAATAGCAGCAACAACGTTGGCGCAATAGGTGCCTGGACTTTTGCTTTAAGCCCCGACTACAATGGCGGACCCCTAAGTTTACTTGAGCTTCACATTGTAGCTGGGTTAACTGATAATTTACTCGATGGCAATTCTACGCCGTGCGCATCTTCGGTTACTATTACGCCTTATTGGACGACTCAAACGGGGAGCAATCCGACATGGAACCAATTTGTAAACGGCAGTTTCGTTGTGACAGCGCAGGTAGCTTTTGATTCATTGACAAGTACTTATTGGGATTGCTACAGCATAACCTCATCTCATCCCCTAGGCACCTATATTCCTTCGATTGAATACCCGAATCCGCCGGTTGGCGCTGACTATGTTTTAGTTATTAAACCTTCAGAGGTGCCTTATTGGAACGCTAATTTCCGCGTGAAACTGCAAATAACCGGCTACACTGGTAGCTTGGAAGGGGGTGTTTCAGTTGCTTATATGTACTTGAAATATCAGTTTAACGATGTCGCTGGATGGACCGTACATGAATTAATAACGGGCGAACAGGGCAATTTTGGCTTAATCCCCAATTTCGTTAATAATGTTTTAGACAACCCCAATATTCCAAATCCTAACTCTAATTTAGCGTCTTCAGGGTACCCAGCCATAAACACCAATTACGTCGTTATGGATAATTACAATAATTTGGCAAACCTGATCAGCTACATTAAATTTCCTTATGAAGATTGTCTATCGGCCTTACAGGATATTGTGAAATATGGGTCGGCGCTTCAGTTTCTTCAAAATGGTGTTGGTTATCATTGGACTATGAATCAAACGGTAAACGGCGACGGCTCATATAGCATCTTAATGGCGCCCGTGACCAATCACAACGTTTACGGCGACATCTACAATGGAACCAACAGTATCTACAACGTCACTCAACCTTTCATTCCCTCATACTCTTATTTGGAAAGTTGCATTACGTCGGCGGGTGCTGTACTCGCTTCCGTTAGCAGTTCTGGGGGCACTAGCGGAACTATAATTTGCTATGAAGCTGGATATGTTTGCCTAGCCTTAATGAAGTCATCAGGTAACATGACTTTAGTTAAAAAAATCTTAGATTTCTACGTTTCACTACAAAACTCTGATGGCAGTTGGTATGACGAATATAGCCCTCTTTACGGTAGTCTGTATCCGCCTGTCGGGAACGACGGTATAGAAGGCGTCGGAAATGAATGGAACTTAAAAGTTGACAGCGATTGCGCCTTACTATGCAATGCAATGGCAACCTATGATTATCTCAACAGCAGCACCCGATACGAAACCCCAGTAGCTTTAGGAATGACTTTCCTTCGCAATCTACAATATGCACATCAAGTAGCCTATGGCGATAATTTGCTTGCCAACATGATTTATGAAGGAACCACGGACACCGTCGCATTGGTCGCTGACAGCGCCGAATGCTTAATGGCCATGCAAGCAGCACTAACTGTTTACGGCTCCAGCTTTGAATGCAGCAACAGTTACAGCGTTAAAACAATGGCAAACAACATCTTCTACAGTCTAGTTGCCACTGCCTATAGCAGTAGCCCAGTCTCCTATGTTACATCTCTCCCAGTCAACACAGAAACCCTAATTCCATTCACATTTGAAAGCTACATAAGCTATACTCAAGCTTTAGCTTCAATGGCTGTCTATAATTGGAGCGGATTTTCAGCTAACACTGTCGGCAGTTTCGCATCTCAAGCTCAAAACGTTTTAACTCAAAGTGAAAGCGAAACTATTGGACAGTATAACGGGCAGGTCTATTATCCCGGCGGCACGGTTGAATTTACGGCCTACACGGCAGAAATGGCTATGGCAATGGCTACCGTAAATTCAGCGTTATTTGCAACAACTATCGCTAATTCTCAGAATTTCCTTGAACTAATGTGCCTATCAAACGGGGCCTTATTTGATCAGATAGATTCAAGCGGTGAAATGTATGTAAGCGTAACTAGCGAACCGAACCAGCCAATAGTTTCAGGCAATCAATATTTAGTTTTAAATTCAGCCTTGGCATTATTAGCGGGGTCATATACCCAGTTATCAACGAACCCGTATTCAGGTAGCTATTCTATAGCGTCAAAGTGGCCTCTCAAACCCTACAGCACACCGTTTGTAGTTAAACAAAACATGATTACTCAACAATTCACACAGACACCGCCCGTTTACAATTACGTTTTAGTGGCTGGAAAATATCAATACCCAGCTAACGATGATTTCTTCAGAGGCTTAAACTTCAACAGTTGGATACTAACCTATGGTTCATTAACTGCAGGCCAAGGCGGTGGTTTTCCATCACAGATGGCAATTAACTTAGAGCCCACTTACGCTTCACCGTTAACGCTTGAACCATCCATCAAATTCACGCCTTTCAACAGCAGCAGCGGAAAAAGTGTCTTTATCTATCCCCTACCAACAACCATAGATTTCACTAAACTAATAGGCAAAAATACAGTGCCATCTGTCAGTTTTTGGCTAGTCACGGGAGGCTCCACAAGTAACTACAACTTCCGTTTATACGTTGACGATGGCACGGGAAACCCGAAAAAAGACAGCTTCTTTGAAATACCCATTCAACCCAATGCTGGAACAGACAACTGGGGATTCTACACTTTCAATCTTCCCAACGTGGTTTACATGCGTGATTATGGGCAATGGAATATTACAGCAGACGCCTATGTTAACAGTCCTACTCCGACGATTACTTTGGATTGGTCAGATCTTAGCCGTGTAAAATACATTGCTTTCGTCTGCAATGCAAACGCTTTGTTAGGTCAATCTTATTTTATGGTTCGCGGCTTCAGCTTCGACGGCACGGTCATCCGAGGCGCTTACGATAGTGCAAGCATTCAAGGACCCATTACCGTAAATGGTATAACTTACCCTAACGGTTTCGGTTGCAGGCAAACCACAATTAAAGATTCTTTCGCGACGACTGATAGTTTATCGCCTTCAGATACTACTAGCCCCTTGACACTGGAATCTATTTACGACTTACAGCGTTACCGTAAAGTCCGCACTACTGGAGAGATTGCTTTATTTCTTGATCCAACCTGGATGGCTGGTCAAGAAATCTGGATTCAAACCGAATATAACCCAAACTACACTAACCCCTCAACAAGCAGTCATTATAAAATTGATAAATGGTTCCGCATCACTAAAGTCACGCATCTATTCGATAAATCGGGCGCGGTCACTAAGCTAAGTCTGACCGATGATTTAACCTCAAGCATAAGCGTGGACACAACCGACGTCTACACTACATTGACAAGAAGCCTAAACCCTGACTTTCAGAGTAAAACTTTTGGCTCAATAAAGAGCAACGCAGACTTCGACTTAGGATTGCCAATCATCGCCCAAGACTACACATCTTACACGAGTTAAGCGGTTGAATGGTGGAGACAGAAATCTTAATTCCTATGCCGAAATCGTGCCCATAACAGCGTTATCAGTTGACAAAAAGAACCCCAAAGACATACACTTTGCCGAACCCTCTAATGCTTAAGATAGTTGTTTCTACATTCGTTTTATTAGGAATTTGAACTGCAAAATCAACTATGCAAACTGTGGAAACTTCCGCTTAAATGCCCAATGTGCGGCGGAAGATTACACTAACTTTTAGCATCGTAACCAAAGAAAAAATAATGGATTGCGATTTCGCTAATTCGAAACTAATAATCATTTTTATTGAGGAAATACTGTTAAGTTATTTGACCAATATGAAAAGCCTTTTTCCTTAACCATGACTATTACTGAAAAAAAATAGAGGCAACTTCACTAGGTGTTATGAAATGCCCAAGTACCAGATAATGGGTCAAAAATTATAGTGTGCGATTCTTAATCGCAGTCAAGGACATATTTTGACCTATTACGGTACAAAGATGGCATTGCTGTTTCACAGGGTCTCACATAAGTCTAACACATTGCAATATGGTATTACCGTAATACATTTCACCGCATACACCAGTCAACCAACCAACAAACCAACCAACACACTCACTCTCTCACTCACTCTCACATACACAGGACCGTGGTTAACTAAACCTTAGGTTAATTGCTAAGTCAACAAATTCAATTTATTGTAATGTTCATCTTGCCCAACAACAATACGACAGCCCCTTCCAGAAGCTAAGAAACTAACATTTTCAACAATTTTAGTCTTCCAAGCGTAAACACTTACACAGCTTTACTTCGTCAAAACTAAGTAAAGCTTCGGACGAACAAAGCCTATAGCCTAATGGTGTCACTATAAGGCAAATCTTCGTTAGAGGGTTACAGTGACATAATTCCAATTTTTCCATTATTTCAAAATGTTTACACATAAAAAACGCAAGTTATAACGCCACTTTGCGACAAACTTTTACCAACAGTCTAGGTAATGGTACAAGACTAGGCATGTTTATATTATCCGATACAATATCATTTAAGCAACTATTTCAAAGGCGAATAATATGACTGATTGGAGTAAGATAAAGAAAGAATATGTTTCAGTTGATGAAGTGCCACCACCACATCAACGTGTTTCATCACCTTGGGATGAAATCTTTGGTTCAATACCTCTGGGCAAGGCTTTAGTGTTGAAAGAAGGAGAAGTTAGTTCAAGCACGGTTCGAGCAGCCTTAGTGCGCAAACATAAACAAGGCAAGTTCAAGAACATACAGTTCTCCAGCAAGGGCGCTCATGGAAACGCATTGATTTACCTAGCTAACACCGATAAACCAAAAACACCAACGAAACTAGAAAAAGCGTTCAGTTGAATAAACGAGAAACAAATCAGAGTAATGGCAACTTCGGAGAAGGCGGTTGCATGCCCGTTACGGTTACGCCACATCTCATGAATGTGTCGAGCGTTTCGGGGCTGTTCACGCTGCGTTATCCGCTTTCTCCGAGGTTGTCCTTACACCTTCATAGTGACGTGCTAAGGCGATTCGAGATGGACGAGCAAGAGCGTTGACGAACCTGCCAAGGGGCGCTCTTGAGTGCGGGTTCGACTCCCGTCCTTAGCACTCACAACTTATTTCATTAAATTGATTTATACAACGTCGGAGCGATATTTAAGTTTTTTCTAGAATTTTTTACAAGCAGAAGTTTACTGAAATGTATAAGCCTTTTTGAAAACAATTTGATAAACTATTTTGGCTCTTTTTCTTTTATCTTTTCAATTACCAATTTATCGCCTTCTATCCTTATCGTAAGCAAATCTTCTAGGCTAAACGGGAATGCACTATCCTCAACCACAGTTTTACTTAAGTACATCATATGCTTCCCATTGGTGAAATAGATTTTTATTTTCGCCGACCGCGCCATTTTCCAAACCCTTGTTTAGACTATTGTTTATACTCGTATTTAAAAGTTTATAAAATGGTTTAAACTTTTGTTTAGAAAAGGTTAAATAGTTGGGAAGTTTCTCATTATTTTTCTATCACGGTACCTTTCATCGAGTGGAACGTTAAATTATGTCAAGATGTTTTAAGGCTTCTTCAATAACTGGAATTTTTTGTTTAGGACATGAGTTAACTCTTTTAGCTCCATACGCTTGGATTGATTTCTTACGAGAGGAATATGATGCAGTTTTTTAACTTCTGCAATCCAAGCTTGAATCGGTACAAAGCCGTACGTTCTTTCAATATAGGCTTGAATCTCTCGGTAAGTTGCCATAAGTATCTTTTAATGGTGCTTCCATATTTGAATTTTTGATTTTTCGCTTTTTTATTATGAAGATTTTTTTTCTATTGTGTATTTAGTACTCAGCTATGTACGTTTGATTTTCATTTTGGAGTGCATTACAGATATATTCTGTTGTGTAGCCGTCAAAGCTGAGCAGGTTTGCCGCTGCCGAGTAAAGTAGCATGAGGTATTTTTGGGTGTCAGGTTCTATGCCCTTCTCGATTAATTGAGCTGCTTTAACCCTTCGTTCGTGCTTCTTGTGTTTTGAGTGTGTGAATAGGAACCTTACACTGTTTCCCGCATGGACCTCTGCCCCTTCCTTGATTAACTGCTCTGCAGCGATTACCTGGCTGACGTGTTGATGGTACCGCTCTGGGTTTCTTGACATACGCTTGGATATAATCAAGTCCTGAATTGAAACATCGCCGTCCAATAGTTTTTGTCGATACCTTCTTACAACGTCCAAAGCCGAAGGAATTTTAATTCGTAGTTCAGTGGTGTTATTTGCCGTAGCTAGAGTGTTGATCATTTCTGTTTGGGCGTCAAATACAAATCGTGGAGTGTCTCTTTTCCTAACTTCTAAGCCTCGAACTTTGAGTTTGCCATCTTCCATTACCCCGTAATAGCGGTTCAAAACGCCTACCCGCGGATGAGTTTTAGAGGGTAAAAAAACAATCCATTTGTAGCGCCCTTCAAAGTTTATCGGTATGCCTGACTGCTCAGTTATTGCTTTGCATAGGTTTTCATAGTCTTCTAGGCTTGCGGTTGGCTTTTTGAGCCAAAGCGAATCAACAATTCCGTGGATAACCTCAAAGCCTTGTTCTTCGGCAAGATGTGAGGCATTAAGAAGGGCTTCTCTGCCAAACGCGCAGACCCCAATATGGCCGTCCACGGTGCCGAATTTAGCGTTTTTGTATCCGAGATAGCCAAAGCAAGTTACTAAGATCCATTTTAGAGCTATTTGCCGGTTATCATAAACCTCTCTGAGATGTGGGTCGGGCGATTCTTTTTTCATTTTCTTGTAAAAGAGCCGCTTATCCACAACGAACCTTAAAGTTTTTGGTACAATGCCTTTGCGTTTTGTGCATATGTTGTAGTTGAGTTCTGGAATGCGAATTGGCGAGTCTGGACAGCACTTACACAGGACGGTTTCGGCGGATATGTTGTTGTTTGCCATGATGCTTGGGTACATACTGCTAAAGTCCACTTCGCCGACATAGTCGTGGGCGCCTACTCTGGGTTCATAAACCAATCCTCCCCGGTCGCCGACAAGCAGATCATATGCGGATTTGAAGGCTTCAGGTATGCTTTTGTTTCTTGGAATAAGCACGTCATCCTTGATGGCTTGGTAGAATTGGAGAGAGGACATGCTTGAGCCTATAGAGTTGCGAGCGGCAGTATGCAGTGGCATTCGGCAAGTTCTCGCAATCTCGATTAACCCGTCAAATCCAGCCTCAGACAAAACAAAGGTGTTACTTTCGTCGATGTGGATTCTACCGTACAGCCGGATGGGACCAGCCCGATAGAAGGTGCGACCATAAGAAAAGAATGTCTTTCCCGAAGGCGTTTTGGAGGAAAAGGGCGTGCCATCTCGGCTTAAAGTAAACTTGTCAATAACATTGTTAATTGTTGCCCGCTCCGTGAGATAAGGAAAAAGATGCGAATCCCCTCCAGAAGTCACCACGAAATCTGGGTCAAGTTCCTTAACTGTTTTTTCAAGTTGAAGTAGCTTTTCCGCTTCTTCTCCAGAGTCAATTTGTATTTCTTTTTGGTTCTGGCTTAGTTGGATTTTTCCGATTGGGTCAGTGAAGTCGGCGATTTTGTTTTTCTTAGCAATTTCTATTTCTAATTTCATAACTCGCAAAGGAGGAATAGCGTAGTCAGTGCTGGCCACCGAGTCAAGCAAAGTATATTGAAGACCCGTTTTTTCGACCTTAACTTCCAGAAGCGCAAGAGGAAAAATGTCATGGCTGAAAAAGTATGCTCGATCTCCTTTAAGGTCGCAATTAGAAACCTGATAGCGCATAAAATCGCCCATTCTGAGAATATTGTTAGTTAGGGTCGTGGTTCTTCTGCAGTCTCTTAATGCAAGCTCCAAAACCTTAGATTTCTCTGAATCTGTTGGCTGCGCATACTTGTACGCAAAATCCCATTTTATCACATCCGGGTTGTTGTAGAGACGACCAATTAACGGTTCAATGCTGTCTTGTTTTGATGAAACGTAAATTTTGGGGTGAAAAGTATCTACTAAGCGTATTCTTAGGCCAGTTTCGCTAATGATCCAAACAGTGATTTCACCTTCGTTTGAAGGGTAGGCATCAAGTATCCAGCCTTTAATTTTGCATGGACTGTTAATTGAAAGCATACAATTCCATCCGATAATTTGCATTTTGAATAAACCAAAGGACTTGCGCTTATCCTCAAAATCCTTTAAAAAAGATTCGCTGAAACGACTATTGAGCACAGTAGAGGGGACAGTGAATATGAAGGCTTTTTTGCGTATACAATTTACGTACCTACCATTCATCTTTTTTGCTTGTTGATTCTGTTTTTGGGTAGAATTTCTATACAATAAAATTCATTAATCAATCGCTTGTATATGGATGGCATGAGCAAAACCGCTTTTTATCGGCAAACAGTTCACCAAGAGAAATTGCATGAGAAACAAGCTCTTGAGCTTTCAAAAGATGCATTAGAACATTATGAAATTGCTTACTCATTATGTCATGAAATTTTGTTTGATGTAGAAGACAGCGTCGATTTGAGAGATGACCTTGACCGACGAGCTACCTCTGAAATTTTTATTAGATTGCTTGGGACAATGCAATCAATAAAATGGTTACTTCTAAAAGGTTACTATTTCGATGCTGAAGTTCTTAAAAGAAGTTTCTTAGAAGGTCTAGGTGACTGCTGTTATATTCATCAGAACAAAGGCACAGGCGAAAAATGGCTCGAAGACGAAAAAAGATTGCCAACACATCTGACAAGTTCAAAGCTATTAGCAAAACTCTAAAGAGAGAAATTCCTGATGAAGACACTCAAAATCTTTACAGAAACCTATGCAAGTATGTACATGGTAATAGCTCGGTTACTAAGACCTTAATATCCGAAATAGAAGATGAATGTAATTTAGAAGAAAGTCTAAGTACAATATATTATAGCATCCCTTCTTGTTACGACAAGTGTATGGTCGATAACATAGCTATTTTTCCAGTCATGGTCTTATCCGTTATTCAAGAGCTATTTCCAGAAATTTCAGATTATGATAAAAAACAAATAACAGAATGCCAAAAACAGCCTAAGAATTGGGGATGAATCAACCACTAAGCATTCAAAAATTTGAGCGTTATTTTCTAAAAAGTAGAAGCCCAGATGTTAAGAAACTGCCGATTTCCTATGGTATTTCTTCTTTCGAGGTAACTTCAATTTCCAATCGAATAGGCGTTTTATCAAATCTTCCCTGAAGCGTCACCTTATAACCGACGCCTAACTCTTCAATCGCCTTCTCAATGTGTGTTTTGAAAATCCTGGCTATGCGCACCCTTTCAGGCGACAATTTTGCAACATCTTTAGGATTCATAGGCTCCAAACCAATGCCTCGCTTACTAATCCTTAGTTTTTTAGATAAATGCTTTTGTCTTTTTTACCAAGAAAAGCGATTACAAAACAAATAAAGTATGTAAAAACTTATTTTTCATCAACTTTTAACCTACTCTCCGATCGCACTTTTGACTAGCCTTTACTTTTGAATTGATGGCTTTTACTTCCTTTAGGCTTATAGGCTAAAAAGGACTATTATTTTCAAAGGTGAGCGAATGCCGGGTAACATTAATTTCATTGAGACGACGACAGAAGAATTATGCAATTATTGTGGGAGAAGAAAAATTAGTGAAAACGACAAATATTACAGGGTTTTGATCGGAGAAAACCCTTCTGAAATTATCGTTTGCGAACTTTGTAAAGGTGGATTTTCGCATAGATTTTTAGAAAGTGGGTCAAAATCCTACGCTGCTCATCTATTATTTTATGTTAGCCGGTCTTTCTCAGAAGCAAAAAACAGAGTTGGCGACGAGACATTTGGTGAAATGGCTTGTGCTTTGGAAGACTATGAGATAGGTAATTATTCAGCGTGCTTTAGAAGTATTGGCTTAGTTGCCGAACAGATAACAAACAGACTATATGCTGAAAAAATAGATAAGTCAGCAGAAGCCAATAAAATCCGTTGGGAAGAAAAATTGGGAAAACTGCTTGATTCCACAAGGAAAACAGGCGATATTTCAGGTTTAGCTGCTATCTATCAATTATTTTCGTTGAAAGTGTTCAGAAATAACGCTGATCATCCTTCTGAGTATCAAATAACAGCTGAAGATGCAAGATTAGGCTTAGCTTCAATTTCGTATCTTATTCAATGGAAACTCTCAAATGAAAAAAATCAATTATTAAAAAAGAAATTACTTTAACGCAAACCAAATGCTTCCAGATTTGGTGTAATTGAAAGGCGTTTTTTCTCTTTTAACGTCCATAAGACAATAACCATAGAGGGTTTCCCTATCGCCATAACGAGCTAATAACCAGTCAGTTGCAAGATGGTGCCTCTGATACTTCGAGACCTCTGCGAGTGGAATCTCAAGTATTTCTTGGACAGTGGCGTATCCTTCAACTAGCCCATTTCCCGAGTTTCCTAAAGCTATTCTCTGACCCAAAACCTTGTATCGCCCAATTCTAACCTCCATAGTCTTTTCTCCAGACAAGATTTTTTGTATCCATTCATTCTGGACTTTTAATCCTCTCATTGTATTCCCATCCAGTTTCGGAGTTTCATGGCGATCACAAATTATCAAGTGGCGAGCTTGAAAGTGATGCGCAATCAGTCATACCTCTCTCCTCTAATGCTTTTTTCAAGTATTCTGGTGGAGGCCACAGACTTTTGCTTTTAGGCAAACTAATGCAAGGTTGAATGTTACTTAAGAAAGCAGTAAGAGATGATTTTTGCCCTTTGCCGACCATTATTTTCATTTGCGCCTTATTTAGAACTACTTCGTAGTTCTGGCTAAAACCTAAAAGTCCCATGTCGAATGACTCATGGTGATTTGGGCATAGGGCAATTCCATTCCTTGTTTCATCGCTTCCTCCTTGTCCAACGCTGATAAGATGCGCTGCAATAACAAAATCAAGGTTTGTTCCGCAGACTGCGCAGGTATTATGGTAAGCCTTGAGAACTCGTCTTCTGAAACTTGGATTACGGAGGGCTCTGAGTGCCGCAATCCTTTGCCTCGGGGTTAAATCTGGAAATATATCTTCCGGTTTAACAGGATCTTCAGAGTCTGTAACTTCAGATATTTTACTTGCAAGAACACTTTTGTTTTTGTTTTTGAAAACTACGTCGTACAAACCTAACAATACGCCCATCAGATCTTCTGCTGGAAAAACAATAGTTATATCCCCTGTGTTCTTATGTTGTTGTGCAAATCCGAGAGATTTGGCCTTTTTTAAAGTGTCAAGTTTGATCTGAACGGGTGAGCTTTCTCCATGTTGACGATGTATAAAGGGATCAAACAACGCAAAAAGAAGAACGCCTAATTCACTAGTCTGCCCAATAAGAAGAGTATAACCTTTTTTTCGAAGGGCAATTTTTAGAGAATCGTCCGAGGGTTGCTGTGCAGCTGTCTCAGGTAAGTACCTCCAATTTATCTTTCTTTCGCCCTCTCGACCGCTTTTAACAATGGCCCATGTGTAGATCCTTAAGTTTACAGTTTGTTCATTATTTGCTGCAAGTATATCAACGGGCATATGTGAGGTATCTCTTGATTGAACTTTGACGGACCAGCCTGAACGATTTATTGCATCAAGGATATTTTGTAGTTGTTCACCAAAGTCCATTCAATCCACTCTTGCTTCGTTTCAGTGTTTTATGTCCTCTGAATTTTTTTTGAGTATATCCTTTATATCTGATGTTCTGAATGAAACTGCCCAAACCCACTTACCGAATCTTCCATCCGAATTTACCGCGTTTACCCACTCGCCAAGATATTCTCTCTTGGTCTTATTCTGTTGGTCATCTTTGCCCTTGATCTCAAGAATTAGAGTTGTATCATTTTTGAGCTTTATGAGAAAGTCTGGGTAGTACCTATGTATTACGCCACGGTAAACGTAGTTTATGACGAAACCAAGATGGTCGTTTTTTACCCAGGCAATTACGTCTGGATTATGGTCTAGTTCGAATGATTCAGTCATTTCCCACGTGCTGTCAACTACGATTTGGCTTATGTGGCTCTTTGTTGTATGCTCGCATGGTCTGCTAGTGAACCATGTCATCATGTCTCCCGTAGATTTTATTGGCTTTTCCTTGTTGAAAACTGGCATGACTTCTTTGGTGTTTTCAAATTTGATGGCGTTAAAGAGATGTTGGACAATTTTGTTGATATTTAGCAAAATGAGTAATCTTCGTTTTAGGTCGTCGTCTCTGTAAGATAGACTATAAATGAATATTTTATTCGAGTCGATGAAGTCCTCAACAATTTTTACGAGTTGAATTAACAGATATTCTTTGTTTCCTTGCCAGTTTGGCTTCATCTGGTCATAGATTTCGCACGATATTTCAAAGATTAACCGTTGTCTTCTCACAACTTTGAGGTAATTTTCAACTTTTTCGTCCGCGAGGTTGATTTCACTTAGAAAAGTTGAGACTGGCTTGCCATCAAGGAACGGTGCCAAATCTGCTCGGAGAGGTGTTTCTTCTGGTCTTAACTCTATTTTCTTCACTTGGGACATTTCAAGAGCAAGTTTAGGAGTATAAATGTGGTTTATTCTTACGACATTTGGCCACGTAATTTCATATTCTTTCTTAGCGTTATCAGGGTAGATCCTTGTTTTTGGTTTTGGCGGTGGCGGTGGGTTGCCTTCACTGCCTTCATGTGGTAGAAATGTAAATGGTATGCCAAAGATGTTTACATACTCAGGCGCAAAAAGTCCTGTTTCTTGGTCTATTTCGTAAGATGTTCTTCTTAATCCTCTACCAACTACTTGTTCGCAGAGTAGCTGACTTGTGAATGCTCTTAAACCCATTATATGGGTAACTGTTTTTGCATCCCAGCCTTCGCTTAACATACCTACCGAGATAACTGCTTGGATTCTTTCTCCAGGCTGTCCAACTATGCCGACGGTGTCGACCTGCTTTCTTAAAAGTTCTGCTAACTCGTTTTTTGTTTGTTTTTTCTCGCCTTTTTCGTCAATTATTTCAGCAGTAGCGTCATCCCTGCTCTCTGCTTCTTTAAGAACCTTTGAGTCGATTCTCAATGTCGTTTCTGGATTTTTAAGTTCATCAACTCTGATTTTGCCGTGATTGAAAGAGTATTCGATACGTGCAGCTGTTTCTGTTCTGTTGGCCACCGTTATCATGACTGGAGGAGTTTCTGCTTTGTTTTCTTTCCATCTTTTGGCTGTTTCAAGCCAATCTAAGCCTAAATAATAATAAGCATTGGAAATCAGGTCGGGTAATGGTTCTTGTGGTTCGGCTTGTCTATTTATATCATTTTTAACTTCTGGGTCGTTGTATATGTGATAGAATCTTGATTTCATTTCTCTTGTGAGCTTACCGTCATCTCTTACCACCACACGAGGGGTTTTAACGAGTCCTGATTCAATAGCATCATTTAACCCGAAGTCACTAATAATCCAACTGAAGAGGTTTTCTTCGTTTGCTTTTTCACCCGATGGCAAGAATGGTGTAGCAGAGAAATCGTGGCATCTGAGGATTCCGCGTGTTTTGTTGATACGGTCTAAGCCGCCGATCCATACTGTAGCCTCTTCTGCGCTGTCCTTTAGATCCCTCTCTCTTGTGTATTTTCCTTTTGCTTCTGGGTTAATCCGCCATGCGTGGTGCGCTTCGTCATTTATTACGATGATATTTTTGGCGTTTGACATTTCACCGAGCACTTCTCGGGTGTAAGCTTCATCGCTTTTTGATCCACGTTTGTCAACAGTGTGTTTTCGAATAATTTGGTCTTCTGACTCCCATCCAAGCATGTGCCAATTTACAACTTTGATGCGCCCTTGGCGAAGTTTATCAAACATGTCTGATGGGACAATGTCAAAAGCTTGATAGTAATTCTGATCTTCCGTTACATAAAGCACTTTTAGTCTGCTTTTTACTGTGAGCCCAGGAGCTACCACAAGGATGTTTTTTGAGAATCGCGGGTCTTTTGGATAAGTTACTTTGTTTATAATTTGCCATGCAATCAACATTGCCATTACGATTGTTTTTCCGCTACCAGTTGCCATTTTCGAGCAAAGTCTTTGAAATTGGCTTCCATCACCTTTAATCTTAATACCTTGTCTTTCGGTTTCCGGTGCTTCAGTTAACCAAATTAGTGTTTCAATAGCCTCTATTTGACAAAAGAATAGTTTGGCTTCCCTGTCAGGATTTTTCCAGTGCTCCAAGAGTTCTTTGGTTACGGTCGTTATTCCGGCATACCCCAAATCTCGCCACTTATCAACTCTTTCTCTAATCTTGTTGACTTCTTCCAGCTGGATAAAATGTCCTGGGTCGTCGAAAGCCTTTGAATCTTCGGTTGCCACTATGTAGCCTGCCCGTCTTCGTCCCTCAACTAGTTCGAATTTTCTGATTTCCCTGTTGTAGCTTAGATGTTGTGTCGGTTTGTCATAAGGGCTACAGATTATTAGGTGATCAGTTATCTTGGTCATTCTCTTACCTTTATGACTTTTAGAGACTCAATTCCTCTGTCATCAATTATTTTGACAGCGATTTGTTGATTGTTTCCAAGTTTGAACGGAAGTGAAGTGTTTCCTCGGTAGGTTTCGATGAGTTCTTCGTCAATTTGGGCTTTAAGGTTCCCGGCTAGTTTGCTCCAGCCTTCATCTGGTCCTGCCATGGGGAAAAAGACCTGCTTTGGGTACACGCTTCTTCCGTCATAATCTGTGTCCAGTTCCCACATTGCTATTTTTGAAGTGTTGCCTGACTCTATTTCTCCAGTTTTGGTATTATAATAATCGAAGCCATTTACTACAATGACGAATTTGTCGCCTTGTTTCTTCAGTTCAATATCCGGCTGACCCATTAGCCAGAAGGATTCATTACTGGCGCGTTTCTTCTTTAAATCAGCAGTAAGCAGGTCAGTATTCATTTGTATTTTCAATACATCAACGCCCGGCCATCTAAGCTCATCAATATCTTTTGCGGCTTCAGGGTCAAACTGGAATGAGGCAAAAATGATGAGTTTTGGTTTTGGCACTAACTGTTGTGCTTCATCGATGGCCAGCTCAACTTGCCTTTGTTCGAGAGGAGCGTACTCTGGCCCAAATGAAATAACCGCTTTCTTGCCATCTTTAGTTTCTGCTTCTGCATGGATCCAACGTGTGCCGCTCATTGGTTCAATTCTTGCAAACTGCAGCACTTGGCCCGCTTTTCCTCTTATTCCAGCGGAAAGCATTTCGGAAATCCAGTCGTCTTGCCTAAGAGTCTCACCTGAACGACTAATACTCACATCCGCTTCGTTAGATGCTCGCTCAACTTCCTCAAAACTTCTAACCCTTTGAGAGGGAACAGCTTCAATGGTGAAAGGCCCAGTAACTCTTTTCTTTGATTTGTCAATAAATGGTTTATCATAAAGAAATTCTTCCTTAGAAAGTTCGTTGCCTGCGATAGAACCCAAGGTAACATGAGGGACTTTAATGTAATTGAATCCTCCTTGAACTCCCTCCTTAGGATGAGATAGTAGATAATAGTCGAAAAGGGCAGTCATTAGCCTTTGCTTCGCTAGTGTTATTGCTACCCTGGAAGTATCGCAAGTTATCCATCTACGTCCCCATTGTTCAGCGATGTATGCGGTTGTCCCACTGCCGCAAGTTGGATCGAAAACAAGGTCGCCTGGATCTGTTGCCATTAAAACACAACGTTGAATTACCTTGGTGTTAGTTTGAACGACATATAGTCTGTCTGCTGCACCAGAAGTATCTCCCCACAAGTTGGTGATTTTGCTAACGGGAAAATCATCATAAAAAAGAACATAACGCAGCGTATTACCACTTGGTATAAACCTCTTTCTCTTAGATAGTTCAGTCATTCCTTTCAGATCAGTTTTCCAGCAACTGTTTTTGGGCGGAGGGTAAGTTACTCCCTCATACTCAAATTGAAAATCTTGATTAGGGCGGTACTGTGCTGGAAGCATTGACTCGGACTGGAATAACTTGGCTCCTTTCGGAAAAATCAGGTGGTTATTGATTTCTTCCGATGTTAATCGCCGCCTTTTACCGTCCGGTAACTCTATCCAAGCCCACGCTGAGTCGCCCTCGGGATCTTTGTCCTTAAACAAGGGTCGACTTTTAACTTTGGATCGATTTTTGCAATACCAAATAATGTAGTCAGAAACCGATTCCGTCACATCAGAACCTAAAGGCATTAATTTTTTCCGAAAAGTAATCAACGAACAGAAATTCTTTGATCCAAAAATCTCATCCAACAAACAACGAACTAAATGAACATTTTCATCTGAAATTTGGACAAAAATGCTGCCGCTTTCGCTTAACAGTTCTTTTGCCAACAAAATTCGATTATGTAAGTATGATAAATATGAGTGGATTCCTAGTTCCCATGTGTCACGAAAAGCTTTGACCATTTCGGGTTCTTGGGTTAAGTCTTCATCTTTTTCGCGTACATCACTTTTATTAACGAAAGGTTGGAAATTGGAGCTATATTTTATTCCATATGGCGGATCAATGTATATCATTTGGACTTTGCCAGCCATGCCTTCTTTTTCCAGAAGTGAGTTCATTACCAGTAAGGAATCGCCTGCGATTAGTCTGTTTGACCACCCTTGCGAGTGTTTGTAAAATTCTATGGCTTCACGAATAGGTAGATTATTTTCTTTGTTTTCGAACCAAAATAGGGGTTGTTCTTTAGCCTCTTTCTTTCTAACTGCTCGAATTATCGTTAGGGGATCGATTCTTTCGTGAACATGTAGAGAAACTGTGTCAACATCAAAATTTAATCCTTCAAATTTTCCAGACCACTGTAGTTGAGGGTCAATGTGGGGGTCAAAACTATATGTCTTCTTTCCATTCAAGTGGTCTGTTTCGGCTGTTACCAAACCTACCGGTGGGTTGTTGACACGTTTTTGTTCGTCGTGAACATACTGTTTTACTTCTTCTTTTTCAGATTTAACAGGCACACTATAGCCCCCTTGAAACGCAATTAATCTTTACCTATGATGACGCTGTCTTTTTAAAACAATCGATAAGTTTGGAATGAGTTTTCCGTGTAAACAACATGGGGTAAATTTAGAAGATTTTCATGGACGCAATTTACCCTTCTAGTGAAGAAGACTTAGTATTCACTGTCTTCTGCACGTTTTAAAATTTCAAACAATTATTATAAAATTAGACAAAACTCTATTTCTTTTAAAACATTAACAATTAAGGTAAGTGGACTCTCTGGAAAAGAAAACAATAATCAATGAAGTTTTCGAGGAAACATTTGAACGCTTAGATGATTCAGTCGATATGAAAATCGAGACGCTTAGTCCTAAAGATAAATTTCCAGTTAACTGCCCAAAATGTGACATTCCAATCATCAAAATATACTACCGTTATGATGATACGGGTATTGACTACGACGATAATGCTTTCGACTTAAAAGTTGTAAAATGCCCCGACTGCAAGAAAGTCTACGCTTACTGGATAGACAATTCATACAAAAGCGACAGATTCAAGGATGATTCTGAAAACATCGAACCCACTGGGAACCAGCCACTTGACAATAAGAGAAATCGCGCAATCCCAAGAAAATGCGCTCAGAAATATCTGAAAGCAATTGCAATTCAAGATGTCAAAAACAGAGAGCTAAACAGTTTGATTGAAGCTAAAATTATGGATTTATATAAAATTGGTCTAAGCTTGACAACAATAAACTTGGCGCGAAATGAAGTTTATAGGTACATTCTGCCTAACACAACGTCTAAAAGAATCAACATAATGTTTGCTGCCGCCATCTACGCCAAAGCTAACAGCGTAACCGAAGATAGAGGGTTGTCGAAGCATAAAGGAGAAGGAGCTACCGTAAGACAACTTGAAACAATCTTTGGGGTAACTCGAAAAACAATTAGTAAATGGGCAGATAAGTTCCAATAAACCATTTAAATTTGATAATCGCCCATTTAATTAACAAAGATTCTATTCGGTAAAATTTTCCACAAATCCAAACAAGAGGAAATTAGGAAATAGAATTTTACTCCATCTTGCTTTTGTCAAATGAAGAAATGAACTTCATTAAGAAGGGCCTTTGAGTTACATCTACATATTTTGCAATTTCTGCTTCCTTTCCAACGAATAATTCGCCTATATATTTACCCACACTCCAACCTGCTTGGTCTTCAATCTTTGCCAATATTTTTTCGCGATCGCTATCACTGGTTGCCTTTGAATATTCTTCAAAATATCCTTCACTTACAAAGTCCAACCCAAGCAAATGGGTTACTTTACTTCTTCCTTCATCTTTTGAAGGCGCTTGTAGCTTCTCTGATTCACATCTGAGGAAATTGTCTGCCTTCTGAAGTTCATATTCAAGTTCTGGCAAGGCTCCACGGTGCCAACTGAAGGCAAAACTCATGTTAGGAGAAAAAAGAACAAAATCTTTTTTTAGCGAGTTTTCAATTTCCTCCGGCGTTTGATAAGGATTGGAAATCAGATAAATATGTAATGCAAGTATTTTCTTAAGGGCTTCTCTGAACAATTGATCGGAATCAGTTAAATCCATCCCGTCTGGGTATTCAAGCGGAGATTTATCGCCCTTCAAAAACCTCTCGATAAAATAATTTTGTACAATTTTGGTATTTTGAGAATCTTTTTTGGCTTGAGTGTTCTTGAAGCTTTCTCTATTAGCGGGATTTTTCATTTGATCTGCAATTTTCAGAAGAACTTGCAAGTTATCATTTAAAGGAATATTCACTAACCATTTTATTCCAGAGTCAGTTATCAGACAAGGCTTAGACTGCCCTCTCTTGCGATTTCTTGCTACGTTAATAAGTCCTTGTTTAGGTAAAAGTTTCAAATATTTTGAAAGGGTTTTAGGTGAAAGGCCAGTGTCGAGTCGAATTTCACCTACATTTTGGTTTCCCATAAGTATGCTCAACAAGATTTTTTGAGTAATATTTGCTGACTCGTCCAAAGTGATTCCCTACTGAACCACTATTAACCTAATTGCATTAAAAAGATATTCGAAGAAACTTAGAAGATGAAGCATGTGCCTATAATTAGAAAGATAATTCAAGTTGGAGGAAGCAAAGCGGTGTCTTTACCTAAATCGTGGCTCGACTTCTTGGAAAACGAATATGGTAAGATAGAAGCAGTCAAGATGGAAGTAAATGGAAAAATAATAATCGAGCCGATCTTGCCAAAATAAGCTTGTTTCAAAGCATCAAACAATGAAAAAGGGGGAATCTAATGCCTGAAACCAGAAAAGAATCATCATGCTCAGAACATGAACAATTAATCCTTTGCGAGAATTGCGGCGCTTCAGCTCTAGATGACATAGGCAAATGTGCTAAGTGCCAAATACAAAATACGATCAAGAGCTATGGTTTTAGCTTGCACAAAATGAAGAACGGCTCTTATCTGCTAATAAATGATGATAGCACCAGCCCTCTTGATACTATTTACAGTTTCAGCGATACAGCCAAGAAAAGCGTGCAGAAAATAACCAAAGCGCCCTACGAAGCAGTTGCAGCAACCTTTGCTGCTTTAGAGCTTGAGCAAGAAAACGCTACCCCGAAGAAAGAAAACGATACAGTAAGGACTGAGACTAAAATAGAACAAAAATTCGATACTGACACGGAAGCCAGGATAATCTCCGAACTACAGAAAATCTTGGAAGCACCTAACCAGCTAGAAGCTCTTTCTCCTCACTTGAATAATATGATTGTCGGAGAAGATAACACCAAAAAGGCTGTCTGTGTTCTCAATCTTTCTGGCAAATGCAAAAGTGAACTTAAACAGATCATACTTTTCAAGGCAACAGAAGGCGCTGGCAAATCAACACTCATGAGGGCCACTACTAAGGGCTATAAAATCAAAGATATTGGCCGCTTTAGCTCTCACGCACTGGATTATACTGATTTGCAAGGCTTCGAAATCCTCAGCCTTAAAGAATTAGGCATTATGGATGAAGAAACACAGGGTGTTTCAACCCTAAAATTCCTTTCAAGCGATGACAACGGATACACAGTTGAGGTAACAGTTCGGGACGAAGAGACAGGGCACTTCACAACTGAGCAGCACAATATTCCCCCGATAACTACCATCAGTTCCACTATTAGGTTGGCACTTGATCCCCAGTTTGAAAGACGTGCATGGCTCTTTGGAGTCGATGAATCAGAGGAACAAACAAAACGAATCGCCCAATGGGTTGCGGAGAATCAGCATCAGAAGGACGAGAAGCTTCTTGGCAAAAGGAAACTAACTGACGAAGAGTTTTCAACTCAAGTTTTCAGCCGCTTTATTCAGCAGTTCAAGCCTATAGATGTCATAATTCCCTTTCCAAAAGCCATTGTAAGTACTCTTAGTTTCAACGTGCTTAGAGTCAGAGGCGATATAGGTAAACTATTGACTTTTTGTAAATTGTACGCTATGCTAAACCGTAAACGTTTGGAAAAAGTAAGAGACGAAATTTACACTTTAACTCCCGAGGTTGCAATTGAAGCATTAACCCTTGCATTGCAACCCATTGCCGGAATGCTGGCTAAAATTGATAGTCGAGCTAACTCGGTTTTTGCCGCCCTCAAACAAATAGCAACGGAAGAAAGTGAAGTTGGAGATGATCAATTTGACAAGAAAGGCGCCGAAATAAGCAAAGCAATAAGAGACAAAATAGCGGTTAAAATAAGGAGAAATGAGAGGACTGTACGTGACTTTCTTAACCAGCTTGCCGTTGGAGGATATGTCGCCAGCGATGGAAAGAAACCGGTAACTTACGCTTTACTATATAACATCGATGATATTGAAGCAAAAACGTCTGGATTATTGGAAAAAATCAAATCAGCCGATAATTTGATTGATGAAATGCGTAAAGAAGCTCAAGAATGGGTTAATACAATATCGGAAACTTTTTCTAATGAAAGTAGGCAATCAAAGTCAGAAATAAAGAATGAAGTAGTAAGCATCAAGGATAATCAAGTTTCATCCATGGAAAAAGCAGTTTCCAACCCCAATCCAGGCAGTTCTAAGGAAGATTCAGCAAAAAAGGCTTTAGATAATTGGCAAACAAACCAAATTCCAATAAGGCAAGAAATTCAGAGGGAACCAGACTTTTGCTTTGAGCGAATAAAACCCTCTGAGAAATGCGATTGTGGTGCTTATGCAGTAGAGTACAAAGTAAGAATCAATATTGGTCCATTAAAAGGCGACGTTCTGTGTCGTTGTGAAAATTGTTTCCGAAAGTTGAGATTTGAATTTGCAAACAGCCTTTGGCAGGAGAACAGACAACATGATTAGTCATGGTTTTTGCCCAAACTGTTTGGATAAGGCCCTAAAAAACTGGCTAGGACGCAAAGCTATAGCAGAAAATAGAGTCCAGCAAGCGGCAGGGATATTGTCAGGTTACCAAGTTAATGGTCGAAGCTTAAAAGTCTTAATCCAAGAAGGAAAACACCTTCACGTTATCCAGAACGTCACAAAACTTACCTTTCAAGATCGAAGACGGGAGGAGATTGAGCTTCTTGACCGAGAATGAACAGTTTTGGCGAGAATGGTTTTTTTGTCCGGGAGAGTTGGGACGTGAAGTCTTTGAAAGCTATCGCTATGACGAAAAGGGAAAACTTGTTGGTAACCGCGTCTTCTTAACAGAATATTCCGACTTTTTGAGATACATCCAGCTTATGCAAAAGGATATTTTCCCATGCTGGGCTTCTGTTTTACCATTTCAAAGGCGGGATGACCCAGCAGTTCTTGAGAAGTTATACTTTGACTTTGATTGTAAAGATAATATTGAACTGGCCTGGAGCGAAGCGTCAGACTTTTCTTCAAAAATAAAACGCTTCTATAACGCTGATTCACTGCTTTGCTTTTCAGGTAACAAAGGCTACAACCTATACATTTGGCTAAAAAAAACTCTCAAATTTACATGCGATAAAAAAAACGAATTAAAATTGGTTTACGAAAAACTCCAAGAAGCCCTCCTGAAGGGCACACAATACAAAACTCTTGATCTAAATCCGTATGGTGATGTGAAACGTGTTTCACGCATTCCATTCTCAATCCATGAAAAAAGTGGCTACAAATGTATTCCAATAGATTTAAAACGTAAAGCTATTCAACTTTCAACCTTATTACCTTACAAAGAAAATGGGCTATCTAAACAATTTGTTGATTTCTGCCTAAGAAAAACTGACGAGCAAAAACAACAAGAATCGGAGAAGAAAAACCGCTGGGATAAGCAAAAAATATCATTTAATTCTCAAGATAACAAGAAAATAAGACCCTGTCTTACTGCAGCCTTAAGTCATGATCTTTCAGGTTCGAATGGGCATTCTATCCGGATTGCTATAGCAACTGAATTTCTAAACAATGGTCATTCGCCGGAGGAAACAGCGCAACTTTTCAAGAACCAGACGGATTATGATTATGCAAAAAGCCTATTTTACAGCCAAGATATAGCGGCAAGAGCGTATAGGCCTTACAAATGTGAATCTTTACAGCAACTGGGGATTTGTCTCCCTAAAGAATGCGTTTTTCAAGGATCTAAAAAAGAAAGAGGGCACAACACATGAGCACATCAGCTATCGCTCCTGCCTGCGTCAACATAAAAAAGACTAAAACACATTTTGCCATCGTTCAGAAACAGATGCAGGATTGCCTCAATCAATTAGGCATAAACCTGGTTGTTGTATGGAAGCCCGATAACTCAAAAAGCGTTCAAGGCGAAATTAAGGGCAATCTTATTTTTCTCTATGATTCTGATAAAAGCGAAGCATGGAGCACGTTTACGCATGAGGTCACCGAATATAAGTTACAGGCTGTTACTCGATCCTATAGAATCTTAATCAACAAATTGATCGAGGCAGTTGAAAAGTCGATTTATGCGGAAAAAGAGCAGTTTATCGATTTTCTGCCGAAAATGATGGAAGTCATAAAAGAGAGCCAACATGAAAGTGAGGCTTGAGTTCTTGGTGAATGCTGACAGGATTAAGCGTAAACTGCCAAGTTTGCTTATTGACGGCAACACGACTAAAAGGAAAGAGCAAAATGGTTTAATGCGTTATCGTTACCGTCTTAAGAGGTTTCAAAAAAGAAACCCTGAAAGATGTAATAACCTTACAAACAAGATAATAGCTGATCTTAACGAACTGGAAAAAGCGGTTTCTGAATAGAAATAGCTTAATTTATCGGTCTTTTCATAAACCATTATCTCCGGGGTTAGAGTTCGACGCACAAAGACTTTATGCGATTCCAACGTTTCAATCCTAAAAAATACTGGTCAGGTGTAGAACAAGTTTCCATAGAACAAAGTTCCCACAAATCTTTTAAAGTAAATAGTAATATACTTTCTCTATTCATAAAATCTAATAAGGTTAATAGAGCATTAGGGGTAGCGGCAAGATGGTGTATGGTGAACTGGGTATGTGGAGCATAACCGAAATTAATTTATCTTCCGGGATTATTACGTATACAATAGACGGCTTCTATAAACTGAATTTTGGCTGTCAAAAGGTTTAAATGAATTAAGGCTATGGAAAATGGCAATAGGCGAATAAAAATGCCGAAAAAAATTATATTTGAGGAACTTACCAAAGAAGAGAGAACTCTCCTTCTTAGAGCATTCGATTATAATGTAGATTCTGAAGGGTACATTCTAGATCAAACAGGTTCTAAAATTCCCTCAGAGGAAGCTCCATTAGAGTTTCTAAAAGTAGATAATTCAACTCTGATTCCAGGCTCTTTAGGCGTTATCGACGGAACACCTACATCCATATCAAAGTTTATACGTATGAAGGTTGAAGCTGCTGAGCCAACCTGCTGAGGATATAGCAGCAGTTATTATTGGTCTAACACTAAAAGAAGCATTAGATTATCTTGTAAAGCATGGCGTAACTGATTTTCCTGGTTACGCTAAGGTAAAAAAGATCATACAAGATAAAATGAATGAAGGCAAATATGCTTTTGTTCCAGATAAAGCAGAAGCAAATCAGCTTCTAAATTTTGCCAAGAATCCTACATTTAGAGAAGTTCAAATTCTTGTTCCTCATTACCGATATATTGACATAATACGTACCGGACTCTTAATCGACTATTACCACCGAAACGATACACTTGAGAACAGACAAAGAGTGAAGAGCATTAAGATTCAAATTTCTAATAGACCAAATAGCTTAAAGCTAATGAAACTTATCGACCTACCGGGGACACCATTTTTCTCAACAATTGTTGAATATCTTCACGGACTTAAGATGGAGGGTTTTCCATCCAATTATCTTATAGAAAAGTTTGAAGAACTTATCGAAAATTGGACCGATACATCAATGCTTGTCCGAAAAACAAGCAACCCCGAAATGATAGTAGACTTTTGTAACACTCAAATTCAGAAAAAAAGCGAAACATTTTTTGTTCTCGGAATGAAATCAGCCTCGCTTTTAGTGGAAATTGCTTTAAAGGAATTAACTGATAAAAAAATCTTGGAACATAATGGTTACGTAGCCCGTCTAACAAAGTCAATAGAAGGGAATAACCCGAGAACAGAATTAATGATATTTTTGAAAACGTAAAAGCAGTTTTCTGGCAGAAGCCTACTTTTTTTCATAAACCATTATTTCCCTTGTTAAACTGCGATGAATAAAGACTTTATGCGATTCAATGACTTTGAATCCGAGATTCATCACAAACTCTTCTAAATCCTTGGCCATATGATCTACTTGTCCAGATTGGTTCACCTTTATGGGAAGAGCTATACAAATCCGTTGTCCCACCCCCAGCAAGCCATGCGCTGAAACCAAAACTTCTTGCACCAACTGCTTAGTCGTCGACCGAAGCGTGCTCGACGAGCGGCCATATGGAGGGTCAGTCACCACACAATCAACCCTGTTGAAGGGCAACTGGCGAGCGTCAGCCCAAATTAAACCTTCGGGCGAGATATTGAAGTGCTTCAGGTTTTTTTTGCAACCCAAAACCATTCGCTTTTGAGCATCAACACCCAACGCATGGCAACCGATGTAGGTGGCTTCAATAAGCGAAGTGCCTGTGCCACAAAACGGGTCCAGCACTAAGTCTTCCGCTTTCGCATGCGCCAAATTCACCATGCAACGGGCAAGCTTCGATGGCATTGCGGACGGGTGGAAGAAGGGTTTTCTGCGTGGCCTGCGCTCAGAGAATGTTTTGGTCTGAATTTCAGTAAGCTTTAAGCCGAAGACGAGAGTTTCGTTGGTGACTATGCCTATGAAGGCTTTATCTGGGTTTTTGAGGTTAACTTTTGCGTCTTGTGTGTGTTGAAGTATTATTTTGCCCAGTTTTCCCTCTAGCCTCATTGTGTTGATGGTTTGGTCAGCGTAGTTTTTTATACGGTTTATCCGCACCGAGAAGCTTTCGCCGGGTTTTAGGACAGATTTGAAGTCTGTGTTGCTTGTGGCTTCAGCGATGTCATTTTCGGTGGCGTCTGATTTGAAGAGCTCCAAGGCGCATAGTCTTGTGAACGCAGCTCTAACATGCACCGTTTGAACACAGCTAAGCTCGGCTTCTAATCGTAGGGTTTGGTCGAGAACTTCAGTGTCCGCATATCGGTAGCCTTCGGCTTCCAGTATCGCTTTGACTTCCGCAACAGGCAGCGACTCGCTTTCGCCTGACAAAAGGAAAAACAGTTTAGCCAATTATTTTTGCGCCCTGAGTTCTTGGCTTATCAGCGGCGCCAACGAAACCTTGCTCACACTGCCCGGTACGCTGTCGGTTCCTACGATTTCCTCCACGCCCGCGTCAAGGATACGTTTTTTAGCGTCGCCAATGAGTAAGCCGTGCACGCAAGCGCAGAAAACATGTTTAGCGCCCTGTTCGCGGAGAATTTTTGCTGCTCCCACGATGGTGCCGCCAGTGCTAATTATGTCGTCAAAAATGATTACGGTTTGGCCTTTAACGTTTAAGCCTTCAGCGGTCTGCTTGGTTTGTCCACTGTAGCGGTCGCGCTGTTTATCCAAATGCCCAGCATCGCCGCCTAAAACTTCCTGCGCCTGCTTCGCAATATACATCGCACCCTTATCAGGCGACAATGCAAACGCGCCCCTGAAGCCCTTGTCGACGAAATGCTGTGCCAAAAGGGGTATGGCGCTCACTGTTTTAGCTGGAAACGGAAACTGCTTAAGCGCCTCCTCCGAGTGAATGTTAACGGTCAATAATTCGTCGATTGCCGCTGCCTTCAGCATCCGCGCCACAGTTTCAACGCTTATGCCTTCGCCTGCTAGAAACATTTTGTCCTGACGTGCATAAGCCAAGTACGGCATAACAGCTGTCACTTTAACGGCACCACCTCGCTTTGCCGCATCAGCCATGAACGCTAACTGAAAAAGCCTCCCATCCTGCGCTGGCGGGCATGTTGTCTGCACAATAGCTACGGTTTCGCCTTGAACGCTACCTTCTAAACGCACATATGATTCCCCATCAGGAAAAACCTTGAAAGCAACAGGAACATTCCCAAAGCCAGTTAGCGCTGAAATCGCTTCAGCAAGCTCCTTCGACGCTGGACCAGAGATAATCTTCATTATTTTGCCCTCTTGCCCTTTAGAATGCGAGATTACGTTTTAAGGTTTTATCTTTTCTTTGAAATTAAGTAGCGGACAAGGGCTTGTTTGAAAAGTGGTCGTATCCTCTTTTTGGACTGGACAAACCAAGCATATAGTATACCCATCCTTCTCTCCGGCTATTACTATAGCCAAATTGTTTCTGCCCTCTTGTTAGCTTAACGAAAATCCAAGTTACAAATTATCTCGCTACTGCATAAGAGTTTTAAGTACCACTCCAATTTTCCATTGGCAAAGGATTGAAACTGTATGGATACTTGGCGTTTACTGCCGCTTCAAACCGACAATGCATTCGTGAACATGGCAATTGACGAGGCAATCTTGACAGCCCGAATCGCTGGGCATGTTCCGAATACGTTGCGGTTTTATCGTTGGCGCCCATCCACAGTTAGCATTGGCAAGAACCAGAATCCTGACGCTGAGGTTCACTTGGATGCTTGTATTCAGCTGGGTGTGGATGTGGTTCGGCGGGTTAGCGGCGGCGGCACCGTTTACCATGATTATAAGGGCGAAGTAACCTACAGCGTAACTGCCAAAACAACAGACGTAGGCACCGCAGACATCACAACCGTCTACGCCAAGATTTACGAGGCAATAAAGGATGCGCTTAGGCTTTTGGGGATAACAGCCGACTTCAGCGGTGGCGATGCCAAAAACTGCCCGAACCTGACGGTTAATGGCAAAAAAATCTCGGGAAGTAGCCAAACCATCACCCGAGGCGTTGTGCTCCAGCACGGTACGGTGTTGCGGAGTGTTGATTTGCCAAAAATGTTTACGCTTCTAAAATTAAAAAACGCGAGTTGCACCCAAGCTACAGACATTGCCAAGCGTAAAATTACCAGCATCCAAAAAGAGTTAGGCCACATTGTTATGCCTGATACGGTTGCTAATGCGCTGGCTCAAGGTTTTAGGGCGATGTTGAAGATTCAGCTTGAGCCTGGCGAGTTAACGCCTTACGAGGTGGAGCTTGCAAATAATCTTTGCAAAGAAAAGTACGCCACTAAAGCGTGGAATTTTGAGGGCAAAATCGCTTAAGTTTTCTCTTTATGCCACCTTACGCCTTGCGCTGTATCTTCAAGCACGATGCCCATTGATTTAAGCTGCGCTCTTATAGCATCAGCTTCTTTCCAATTCTTGGCTTTTCGGGCTTCCTCCCGCTTCTGCACTAAAGCGTCAATGTCCGCTGGCAAGGCTTCTTCCACTTCCACTTTGCCAATAACACCTAAAACCTCATCTATCCGCATCATCAAACCGCCAACATCTGCCGCTTCCAACTTGCTTACCATGCCTGCATCTAGCAGATTGTTGATTTCTCGCACAAAATCAAACAAAGATGCCAACGCTATCCCAATGTCCAAATCATCATCCAATGAACCGCCAAAACATGCCTCAACCTTTGCAGTTAAAACAGCAACTTTTCCCTTGCTGTCCTTACCCTCTGTTTCATGCAAACGCCTAACAAAGTTCCTTAGCCTATCTACAGCGCCTTTCGCGGATTCTAAACCTTCAAAAGTAAAGTTGAACTGCTGCCGATAATGCGTAGACATAAGCAAGTACCTTATCGCAATCGGATCATAACCCTTAGAGACCAGGTCGCGGAGCGTGTAGAAATTGCCAAAGCGCTTCGCCATTTTTTTGCCTTCAACAAGCAAATGCTCATTATGTAACCAGTAATTCACAAACTTCTTGCCCGTCGCAGCCTCGCTCTGCGCAATCTCGTTCTCGTGATGCGGAAACATGTTGTCCACTCCTCCGCAGTGAATGTCAAAGGTTTCGCCAAGATACTTCATGGACATTGCGCTGCATTCGATATGCCAGCCTGGCCTGCCTTTGCCGAGCTCCGTCTCCCAAAACACGTCCCCGTCTTCTGGCGTCCAGGCTTTCCATAGGGCAAAGTCTTGTGCCTCTTCTTTGGCGTATTCGTCTTGACTTACTCTCGCGCCCGCTTTGAGATCAGCAGGTTTGATTTTTGAGAGTTTACCGTAGTCTGGGAACTTGCTTATGGCGTAGTAGATTGAGCCGTCTTCGCCGCGGTAAGCGTAACCTTTACCCATCAAAGTTTTGATTAAAGCAATCATCTCAGGAATATGCTCGGTAGCTCTCGGGTAAACATCCGCAGGTTGGATGTTTAAGTTTTTGATGTCTTCAAAGAACGCTTTCACATAAAAATCAGTGTACTGCTTAAGAGGCACATGCTGCTTTTGGCTGTCTTTGATGGTTTTATCATCAATGTCCGTTAGGTTCATGACGTGGTTAACTTTGAAGCCTCGGTGCACAAGCCAACGTTTCAGCAAATCCTCAAACAAAAAAGCACGGAAATTCCCAATATGAGCGTAATCATAAACCGTGGGACCGCACGTGTACATTTTCACTTTGCCATCTTCCAACGGCTTAAAAACTTCTTTCTTGCGTGGTAAAGTGTTAAAAAAGTAAATACTTGATTGAGTATTGATCATTTTTAAGCACGAACAAATACAGTAGCCGAAATTATTTAAGCGTTCCAGTCAAAAAAACAGGGAGAAACAGCAAGAATTGGAAGGGAACGAAAGTTTAGTAGTCGGTAAATTCGCGGGAGAGAGACAGAGAGAAACGGGTAGGGGGCTATAACAAAAATCACAGCTGTCTTTTCACTATTGTTCCTTTAAGATAAGTTGCAGAAGCCTCAACAACCTTAACCCTCACCGTATTTCCCAGTAAGTTATCGTTGCTTTTTATAACGATTGGTTTGTAACTGAAGTTGCGTCCCACCCAAGAACCTTTCACTTTGCCCGTCTCATCAATAAGCACTTCGTCAACCCAGCCTACCCAACGCTGATTCCGCTCAAAAGAAATCCGCTTATCCACCTGAGCCGCAACAGTGCTTCTTCGCTTAATTTCCTCTCGCTCAACCAAACCATCGTGGATTTGTGCTGCTGAAGTTTTGGGTCTAGCGAAAAATTTTGAAACATTAACCACGTCAGGCTTAACTTCCTCTAAGAGTTTAAGCGTCTTCTCAAAAGCCTCGGTTGTTTCGCCTGGAAAACCCACAATGACGTCGGTGGCAAGCGTTAAGTCTGGAAACTCTGCCCTAAATGCCTCCACAATGCCTTTGAATTGCTCAGCGGTGTAAAATCTTCGCATACGCTTCAACGTCTCGTCATCGCCGCTTTGTACTGGCAAATGAAAAAACTTGAAAATCTTATCACTTCTAAAAGCGCCAATCAGCTTAGACTGCATGTCGGTGACCATGTTTGGCGTCATCATGCCAACCCGAACCTTAAACTCACCAGCTAAACCGCCCAGCGCTTCCAGCAGCTCCGCAAGGTTGCTGCCTAAATCTCTTCCATAACAAGCTGTGTCCTGAGAAGTTACCCAAACCTCTCTGGCACCAGCGGCAAAATCGCTTTGCACACGCTCAGTAACTTCTTTTATGCTGTAGCTTCGCAGGTGACCACGCGCAAAAACAACACAACAATACGCACAGGAACCTAAACAACCATAATTCACTGGGACAACGCTTACAACGGGATTGGACTTGACTCTTGGAAGATCAAGCTTCGGCTTAGCATTCGAACTTGCCAATTCTACAACTTTCTCGCCATCCAAAACACGCGTAACTACATCCACAATTCCTTTGCCGACCGCAGGACCCACAACGCCGTCAAAACGAGCTTCGCGCATTAATCGCTCAAAACTAATCATGGGCAAACAACCCGCAACAACAAGCTTCTTGTTCTTTGGGGCACGCTTCAAAGCGTTAATGATGCGGTTTTCCGTTGGACCCTTTACAGCGCAGGTATTGTAGATTAGCACGTCAGCTTCGGCTTCCGATGCCGCCAGTTGAAAGCCGGCTTGTGCTAGGCAACCTGCTAAAACCTCGCTATCAGCGGTATTCGCCGAACAGCCAAAGCTTCTGACGAAAATCTGCAAAGACTATGTACCACCGGCACGTAAGAAGCTTCAACAAGAAATAAAAACATAAAGGTTTCTTAACGAAAATTAACAGAAACTTGCAACATACCTCATAAAAAGCTTATAAGCATAGGAACGAACATGTTATAAGCATATTTAAGGCATGATATATAGAACTATAGCCAACAACCCATTGCTTGTTTTATTACTCACTAATTGGGAGAGATAACTAAATGAAATTGATCACTCTATATTTGCCTGAAACGTATATAAAAGCTTTGGACCAGCTGGTGGACGAGCGATTCTACCCTAACCGTGCCGAAGCCATCAGGGTCGCAATTCGAGACTTAATCAGTGCCGAAGTTTGGAGGCGCAAAGGCGTTGACTAAACATATACAAGATGAAGCACTAAAGGCTCCATTCACTATCGAGGATACGAAGGTTGAAGTTGCTCCAAAAATCATCGACAACTCAATGGTAATTGGCGGCTCACACATAGTCCGTAAACCAAAAAACAAAATGAACACAAGGATGGTTAAGAATAAAATGCCTGTTAAAAGAACAAGCAGACTGGAGAAAGCTACACGGTGCCTCTATGACTTAGAAGCGACCCATGAACCTGAAAAACCCTTAAACATCGACCTCGGCCTCTACCAAATGGAAAGATACTGAGTGGATTCATAAACACTTGCATAAGTGGATTCATCTCCCATATACTATTTCCCTTCTTTTTTGAAAGAAATAAAATAAGCCTCTGCCTTCACCCAATAAATTATTTTCCTGTAGGCTGTTAAACTGTTAAACTGAATGCTTGTTTAATGCGTAGTTGAATTGTATTCATAACTTCATGCATATTTACGTATTGAATTCTACATTAGCCCAAAGATTTTTTAATTAAGTTAGCAGAGAGTTAACCCGGGAGAGTGACTTCCTTGAAAGCCAGCATAGAAGCGCGCACTATCTACAAGTTTTTGCTTCCAGAGGAGGGTTACACATTTGGGCAACGAAGCGAGGGCGTTTGAGGGCGTTTCCAATTCCGCTATGTCTCGGTTATACTTTGACAGATTCCAGCTTCGTTTGAGAATGACAAAGTGGGAAGTTGCTTTGTTACTTGAAGGATTGAAAGAGCTGAAAGAAACCAAAATTAAACTAATCAACGAAGCAGAAGAGAGAATCTCGCAACTGAAAATAGAAAAACAAGTGCAGCGCAACAGGCTCATTAATCAGGGACAAATGGACGCAGTTGGAAAACTGAGAGATATACAAGCAGAATTGAAACTTGCCCGCGAGCAGCATTTCAGCATCTTTGAGAAGGGAGCTATTGACGTTCTAATTAAGCGTCTGGAAGCCATCCAACAGGGAAAGATTCGGCATTCTGGAAAAGCGACAACGCGGCAGTTGGCTGTTCTGAAAAAGAGATATCAGCCTCAGCCTTCGCAAGTGAGCGCGCCTATTGGCATAATTAAGGAGGCAACGTGAAAATGACAAATCCGAGCAAAACATACAGCGACAGGTCAATACTGACCAACGAAGAGATAGACGCGATGCTCGCGAAAGCCGACGAGATTAAGGACGACTATTTCCGTTTGCGAGTGAAAGCTGTCATCGCATTAGCCAAAAAATTCGGCAAAAGACGCTCAGAAATATCAGCGCTCAAACGCGAAGACCTCAAGGTTGAATCTGGAATTCTGCAAGTCACATTCACCCTCAGAAAGAAGCACAAGAAGGGGCTTTTCCAGCATGTCAAAATGCTTGAAAAGCAAATCAAGAAGGGAAAGCTCCCGCGAAATTTTCTGCTCGATAAATCTTACGCTGCTCTCCTCAAAGATTGGCGAGCATGGCAACAGACGAAAGAGGGTCACAGGATAAAAGAGGAGCGACGCGCAAAAGGCGTAAGCGTGCAAGACAAGTATGCAAAGCTGATTCTGGAATACTTGGAATTTCTGAAAGCTAACCACGATGAAACGCCGTGGCTTTTTCCCAGCGGCAAAACAGTTTTCGGTGAAACCTACATCATTTATGCTGAGAAGCATCTTTCTGGTCGTCAGATTCTTTCCCTAATCAAGCCTTTGAAT
>JBEKNP010000021.1:0-39904 GCA_049522695.1 Bathyarchaeia archaeon
AACCGCAGCTCCAACCGCAGCTCCAACCGCAGCTCCAACCGCAGCTCCAACCGCAGCTCCAACCGCAGCTCCAACCGCAGCTCCAACCGCAGCTCCAACCGCAGCTCCAACCGCAGCTCCAAATGTGACACCCGCACCTACAGCCGCCCCGACTGCGAAACCTACGGCAGCACCTACAACTTCGCCAACGGCTTCACCAAAACCAACTGCTAAACCAACAGCAACACCTACAATCGCTCCTTCTTCGACTCCTGTATCTACGTCAGGTATACCTCAAGGGTACATCTATGCAATAGTGGTTGTCGTAATCATCGTGGTAATCATTGCAGCTGTGCTGTTGCTAAGAATGCGTGGGACAGGAAAAAACAAAGTATAGTTCCGAGTTTGGCGAAATCGCCACACCACCCCTTTTTCTTTTTTTGATTAATAAATAACTTTACAGTATTTGAGAACTGTTTAGTACTTAGGGTTAAGAAAACGCTTCCTGACGGCATACCGCATTTTAACCGTGGTTCTCGGCTCTGTTACGTCTTAACCATGCATTTGTAATTGTTGGCGATTTGTTGATTTACACTCGAAGAAATGTAGATAGCTGTCTACATGCTTGGGCGTAAATAAGAATTTGCGGAACATGTTATTTCTGTACGGGTTTTGTTAAGCTGTGTGAGTGAGAAAATCAGGGTTAGGTAAATTTTTGTTCAACACAAAGATATGGCTTGAGCTAATGCAAAGAATCGCTTCAGTAAGCGTTAAATTTTGGTTAAGGATGTCATTTTTGGTTAGGTGAAAAGGTAATGTTGCGGGTTAAAAAAGTGCAGAAACTTAAAGGGGCAAAAAAAGAGGACCATATTGCTGTTTTGGATGTTGCGAAAAAGCGGGCAGAGAAATGGGGAATTAGGTCGGTCGTTGTGGCTTCCACCAAAGGAGAGACTGGGGTTAAGGCGGCGGAGATGTTTAGAGGGTATAATGTTGTAGTGGTAACGCATAGCACGGGTTTTAGTGGGCCGGACGTTCAGGAATTAACGCTGGAGAATCGAGAACGCATTCTCAAGGCTGGCGGCAAAATCTTGACGACCACACACGCGTTCGGGGGCTTAGGTCGGGCAGTCAGGAGGAAGTTTAGCACTTACCAATCTGACGAGATCGTTGCGAACACATTGCGCGTTTTTGGTCAAGGAACCAAGGTAGCGGTTGAAATTGCGTTGATGGCAGCTGATTCAGGACTCATAAGTGTTAAAGAGGACGTGATTTCCATAGGCAGATCCGGCAGTGGAGCTGACACAGCTCTTGTGCTTCAGCCAGCGAACGTTCAGGATTTCTTTGATGTGAAAGTGCGCGAGATCATTTGTAAACCTTGGCTGTGAAAACCTAACGGGGACTTTTGAGCCCGCGGTTTTGAATAAAGAGCAGGGTCAACCTTAAAGCATGCGCCGCGAAAAGCACGAATAGTGAATGTTTGTATTCTAACAAAAAAGGTCTAACGGAGTTCCACATCGCACGATGGATAGATAAACATGAAAAGTCAAAAACAATGTCAATGATGCAAACGTTAAGTTTAAACATTAAAAAAAGCCCCAGAAAAACATTTTTCCCAGACTTTAACTTGCTGGAAATCAGAGTTACATGGATGCAGCTAAATTTGTTTCTAGCTCCGCAGATAAAAATGTGCATCCGACAGTAATTCTTAAAAGGGCTATGGACCATTCTCTTATTCTATTCATGAGGAAGAGAGATTGGCTTCAGGGTCAGGCATAAAAATAGTTCTTACGGCATCAGCTACAGAAATGAGCGATTTTTTTAACAACCCCTTTATTGCTTTTGTTGCAGGCTTTGGCAAAGGCCTGTTTCCAACTGGATTAGTTAAGAAAGCACTTTATCCGCCTGTTGAACGCAAACCTGATGGCCGAGCAAGATTTGCTCCTTATGGTTTAAGAAAAGTAGAAGCCATATTGCTAGAAAGTGGCTTTACAGAAAAAGAAGTAGCTGTGGTTCACCCTGATGACCTCGAAGACTTCATAGGGCCAGAAACCAGAGTTGTAGGCATATCATCAATGGATCCAACAGGCATGGGTTACGTAAGCAAAACTTACTCCTCGATAATCGGCGGAGGAGAACCTATGAACGCTATGGAATTCCAAAAACTCGTGACTAACCCAAGTATCAAAAAGTTTAGGCCAAAAATTATTGTTGGGGGATTTGGTGCTTGGCAGCTGGAGCGCAAAAAGGTATCTGACAGTTACGGTGTAGATTGCGTGCTTCTAGGCGGAAGACCAGAACCAATTGTTGACGTTTTTAAGAAGGCAGTAAACGGCGAAGCTCTGCCGCGCATTGTTAAAGCTGATGAATCGATTAGCAATTGGGATTATAATGCCATAATGCCCCTGGCTAAACATGCAGCTATTCATGGTGCCGTGGAGATTTCAAAGGGCTGTGGGCGAAACTGCCAGTTTTGCACGCCTACTATGCAACATAAACTGGATGTTCCTTTGGAAAAAATAATGCAGGAAGCCGCTTTATCAACGGCTGAAGGATGCGACCACGTAACATTAGTCACCGAAGACCTATTCTTATATGGTTCTAAAGACCAAAAATTCGTTCCAAATAAGGAAGCCGTAGTAAAATTAGTAAAAAGCGTTGCTAAGCATCCAGGCGTTAAAAGTATTCAAGCATCCCATATGTCATTGGCTCCAGCGGTTCAAAATCCACAAATGGTAAAAGAGCTTGCAGAAATACTGATTGAGCGCAGCTGGTATTCTTTCGGTAAAAAAGCGATAATTACTGCGGAAACAGGAATTGAAACTGGCAGTTCAAGATTAATGAAGAAGTATATGGCTGGTAAAATGCTACCTTTCAAGCCAGAACAATGGCAAGAAGTTGTCGAAAGCGCATTTGGAATATTTAATGATAACAATTGGTATCCGTTGGCAACATTGATTGTTGGTCTTCCCGACGAGAAAGAGGAAGACGTACTGCAAACGCTTGAGTTGATGGACAAACTGAAAGATTATAATGCGTTTTATGTCCCCCTGTTCTTTGTTCCTTTAGAGAACTGTGTGTTGATGAATAAGAAAGGTGCAGAAATGGATTCGCTCTCTCAAGTACGCTGGGATTTCTTCATTAAATGCTGGGAATACAACATTAGAATTTGGAAGCCAACTTTTCTTGAAAACCGTTTTCCCAACCCAATCATGTACAAGGCTTTAGATAATATAATTATTCCATATTTTGGTAGAATCGCAGGCTTCTACTATGGTTGGACACGCGGCGAACAATTGAAACAGGCTTTCTGGACATTAAGCATGGCTCAACCAGCAGCGGCTAAAGCTAAGCAAAAATCAAGTTGATTTTAGCAGCTTTGATCTGCTGCCTCTTGTTTTTCCTCTGTTTCCAGAGGCTCTTCTGCTACTGGTTCGGGAGTGAGCTCTAGAGCTCGCTTTGGCGTTGGTTGCAGCTGGAGTTTGAGGATTTTTCTTGCATGGGTAATGTACCCTGTGTGCCCCGTCATCAGCGTTTGTGGCCTGGTTTTTCCCCGTTCAACCTGCATTGCCCGCATCAAGCACTCAACGGTTTCTATGAATACGAAGCCGTTTTCTCGCAGGGCTTCTGTTGTTTTTACAACTTGGTCGATGGTTGGGCTAAACGAAACGATTATGCCTGAAGGCTTGAGTGCTTCATAAGCGTGCGGTACCACGAGCCATGGAGTTGCCAAATCTAAAATCACGGCATCCACGTCTCTTTCTTCTACGCCTAAGGTAACATCTCCGCTTTTCATTTCAACGTAATCAATGAGTTTTGAGCGTTGCAAGTTTTTGGCGGCGTTTTTTTGGAATTCGCTGCGCAACTCGTAAGTGTAAACTTTGCCTGTTGGTCCAACGTAGTGCGCGAGGGCTGTGGTTAATGCTCCTGTTCCTGTGCCTGATTCTACAACGCGGCTTCCAGGTCCAATTCCGCTGAACATGACAATTAGTGCTGCGTCTTTTGGGTATGTGATTTGTGTGTTGCGAGAAGATTTCATTATGTAGTCTGTTAAGGCGGGCTTGAGTGTGGTAAAATAAATGCCGAGGCTGCTTTTGATGGGTTCGCCGTATTCTTTGCCAATTAACTCATCAAGCTTTAAGTAGCCTTTGTGCGTGTGGAAGGTTTGTCCTGCCTGCATTTTTATCATGTAGGTTCTGCGCGCGTCCAGGTAAATTAGCACGTAGTCGCCTTCGCATATTTTTTGGTTAGCCAACTGATTTTCCTCTTGGGAAGTGAAAATGCAGGTTGTGTAATTTAAGCTTTGAATCTATCTATAACACTTGAGATTGCCTTATTCTTTTTCAGCTTCATCCTCAGCGATCATTCGTTTAAGCTTCTTCTCCATGTTGAGTTCATATTCATGTTCCTTAACCATGGGCGGTAACGTTTTTTGTTTAAACAAAGTGTCTGGGGGGACAATGCGCTGTTCACCTTTTTTAACAGTAATTCCTTCGCCTTCAGAACAATCCTCAAAATCTTCCAACGCCTCAACAATCCAGTAGCCTTCACTTTTAGTTAAAACCTTAACCTTGTATAACCCTTTATAGTAACTAAATTCACTCACAAAATCACCAGTATTATTTTATTTTGGGGTTATTTAGCTCTTGTTTTTTGTGTATATTTTGTTTCGAGGTTTTGTTGTTTGTGATTGTCTTTAGTAGAACAACACTCATTTTGCATTTTTTGATCTGTTTGTTTTGGGTTGCTTTTTTGTTTTGGGGTTAGAATTGTTTGCAGGTTGAGGCTGTAATAGTCTTTAATAGTCTTTAATAGTCTTTAATAGTCTTTAATAGTCTGTAATAGTCTGTAGTAGTCTATGTTAGTCAAATCGCGGTTGGAGGTGAGTTGATGCCCATAACGAGTAAAGGTAGCTTTCAAACGGCGCTTGAGAAAGGCAATAGAGTGCAAATTCCAAAGTTGATCCAAGAGCAGTTTAAAATGGAGTGTTCCCAGGTCTTAAAAGTGGGTGTATCTGCCCAGGGTGCATGGAGGGGCTGGCGATTTTTCTACGCAAGAATGGATAAACAAGGACGCATACTGATTCCAAAGTTAACGCTATCGCAGTTGCAGGGTGAAAAGCCAAGCCTTGCAGGGATAATCTTCGAGGTAACCCTTGAACCCACGTAAGGTGTGTTAATGCCCATAAATATCGAGCAAAAAATGTTTAACTAAATACGAACTGTTCTTCTTTTTTTTATGTTTTTTTCTCATTATAAAAGCTGGTCAGTATGTTGAAAAAAATGAAAAACACCTCGTTGTTTCCATACAGAACTATGTTGAATCATATTTGAGCCTATTAGAAGCATCAAGCAGACCAGGGTAGGCTGTGAGAGCAAACAAACCCCTAACCAAAAGCTAAGAAATCAAATCCAAACTCTTTTTGAAAAAAGAAAATACTCTTGGCATGCTACAGCTGATATTCTTTACATTTTTCTACAAACGTCACTTGTCCGCCAACATTGCCCATAAACTTCTTGAACAACTCAGCGTTCTCAGTGTGAACTGGGAAAACATTCTTGGCATTTACCTTTCTCAGCGCTGCCTTGAGCTGCAACGGCAGCATGTGACCAGAAACATGTACGTAGTATTGCGGCAGGCCATAATGGCTCAGCCAATTAACAAGTCGTTCATAATCAATCTCCATCTCCTCATTGAACGGTTCAGATGCTGACAAGACGTAGCAGCTTCCGGCTACAGGCTGGATAGAGTTGAGTTCTTCAAAATCATAAAAGCTAACGGCTAAAACAACCTTGCATTGCTGCTTCGAAACCTCGAACACATCGAAAATCTTGCCATCCCCGTCAAAGCGTTCAATCAACTTGGTTTCCACTTGTCATAGCGCTTCTTCGACTTTCGAAAAATCAATATCCCATCATCATCGAGCGCTGGTACCTGCAAGTGCTTGTCGTTGTGAAGTACATCCAACAGATATGCATGTTTAAGTGAAACAGCAAGACACCGATTGTTTTTCTTAGCCATTCGGTAAAATGTGTTCAAGCGGTCAACATCAGAGTAGCCGACTCTGCAAGCAAGATGCCATCAACTTGTGAGGCTATTTTGTCCAGTTTCGCTTCAACTTCCACTTCGTTTGGAAACTGTTGCGCCAGTCATGTTGGTGGCTTCAGTCACAATTGCTACAGGCTCAGCTTCCCGGGCTTTCGACACAAATTCATGCGTCATCTCAGGTTTGGCACCGTGGTCTCGAAAGTCACCCGTGTAAACAACTGTGCCGTTTGGAGTGTGAATCAGAAAGCCGTAGGCACCTGGAATTGAATGGTCAACACGAATCGGCTCAACAACTAAATTATCAACTTTGATTTTTTGTCTGTTCTGAAAACGTTAAAGTTGATGTCTGCAACGTTGAATTCCAAATCACACGCTTAATTTCGCTCAAGGTTCGCAGGATAGTTTGGGTTGTTTCACCGCAGTAGACGGGAACTTCACGTTTAATGAATGACAAATAGGCCGAATGATCCAAATGCCCATGAGAAAGGAACACAGCGTTTGTTTCAGGAGGAGTTTGGTCAAACTTGTATATTCCCTGAATCTGAGGCAAGATTCCGAGTTCTTGAAGGCTTTTCTCGTTTTTAGGCGAAAGGAAAGGTGGTGAATAAAACTTTTTTTAGCGGTAAAAGACATGCCGAAATCAAAGAAAACCCTGGTGTCTCGGTCTTGAAGCAGGATTTTGTTTCCGCCTATCTCGTTTACTCCGCATAGAAAGTTAGCGTCGTCTAGTCTTTTACCATGCGCTTTCACGTTGGTGCTTCTGTTTTTTTGCACACGTTTGAAATGGTTGAAATAATGTTCCACATAGTGAATATTCTAAAAATCCGTGTGTACTTGGAAGTCCCAGCCTTTTTAATGACGTCGATGTCTCCGCCAGCATTCAAGTAGCCGTTTATGAAAGCTTTTGCAATCGATTCAGCTTTACCAGTCCCATTACGCGGTTGAAGATAATGTCCTGAGTAATATAGGAATACTGCTACATCCCAAGCTTTGTCGCCCCCTTGGGTAGCTTGCTCGAAGTCGATCATGTAAATTGAGCCATCTCGTTTAACCAGCATGTTTTCTGGTTTGGTGTCGCCTAAAGCAATATCACGTGAATGAACATTTGCAAGTATTTCGCCCGCTTTGCATAGGTTGTCAAGTTCCTCTTCAAATGTTTGGTGCTCTGTTGCCATGGCTATGCGTTTGATAGCTTGGCTTAGATTCTCTCCCTCAATGTACTCCATGAAAATTAAACGCTCAGCATTACTCACATGCAAAATCTTTGGCACATTGAACCCTTCACTATACAAAAGCTCACTTATCGCGCACTCCTTCGCAAGTCTAGCTTGGGCTGTAATAGCGAAAGGTCTTGCACCAAGAGACCATATCGTTAACGGGAACCATTTGAATCCAGACCAGTCTTTAAAGCGTTTAGCTAGTACCTTCCTTTCGGTGCCATTTCCATGAACATTAATTAAGTAAACGTCGTTTAGCATTCCGCCGATGGGTTCAACTTCAATGTCTTCGCTTTGATCTTTCAAAAGCATTTTTTGAGCGTAACCCTTGATGTCAATTTTATCCGCCATTGAAACTAATCCGGCTGATGTTTGAAAGAAAACGTATTTTTGAGGATCCGTAAATAGGTAGGGTTGCTCCGGCTTTTTTTTCCAATTAATCTTTTGAGACTTCACAAAAGCCTCAGTACTTTGGGAAATAATATTTATTAATTGAGGAAAAGTCCCGAATAATGATGAGAAGATTGTCCTTGGAGCATTTTTTGAAAAGTTAATCAGTCTGATTCTTGGATCTTGGCAGTCAATTATAAATCGTCTTGACATTTTCACATAATCATTTGCGAAATAAATTTTTTCTTCAGCTTCGAGCTGCCTTAAAGCTTTATTGTAACTTGCAAGGTTTTCTGCTTCATTTAACTTAAGTCCATTGACTAGGTCTGCGGTGTCATAGGCAAGTAATGGAAAGACCCTGATTCTATTCAAAAGCACCTCATACATGAAGTATTGGGGTTTAATTTGAATACGAGGAGTAAGCTCTGGAAAACTTGAAGCCAAATTCTGAAGTAATTCCAAAATCAAACGTTTCTTTAATGCTACTTCTTTATCCTGTAAATAGTTCTCGCCGTACAGAGGAAAGTGGGGAAAAATAAGTTTACTGGCAATGGCTTCTCCCAGAAAACCTATTTCGATATCTCGTTCGAAAACCCATTGATCAACCGCAAGAACAAAAATAGTTTGTTCGTTGAATGTTTTCATGTACCTCATTATTCTCGGCTGAAAATTCTTGATTAGAAGCATTACTTCAATTACTGTTTTCTCGTTATTTGTTTTGTTTGAATAGTTGTCTACGTGAGCTATAGCGATGATCCTTGCGGAGCCAGCGACATGTCTGCAAAACTCAAGGATTTGATTATTCAATTCATCGTTTGCGAGGTTACTAATTTGTTTCAATTGAGTCTTCCAATATAGAATTAGCTGTCGATATATTTAAAACACGTTTGCATATAAGTTTGGCAAGTAATTTTTTGATTGAATACCAAAAATAAGAAAAAAGCTACTTTTGCCCTAAACGGTTTACTTTTCTTAGTGGATTTGTAATGTTAGACGGGTTGTATCTGTGCTTACACCTTTCTTAGCTAACATGGAAACTGCTGATTGGTTTGATGGTTCCATTCTTATTTCTGTGTTTGTTTGGGCTGTCATTTTTCGGCATATCAAGTTTAGGGACTCTTCGGTGAAGTTCAGCATGTTTTGTCCATTGCTTGTTAGGCTGTAAATTTTTCTTGGCCTTTCAGTGTTCATGTTCCATTCGCTTTTTACGAAGCCTTTCTTTTCAAGGGTGTTTAGCAATGGGTAAATGGTGCTTGGGCCGAAGTATACGCCGAAGTTCTTGCGAATGCTAGTTATTATTTGGTATCCATGCATGGGTTGTGCGCTTACGAATTGTAATATTATTAGGTCCAGCAAGCCTTTCGTTAGTTTAGTTGAAACCTCTTTTTGGGAGTTGATTGGTCTTAGCATTTTTTCTTTTTCTCCTCACCTGTTTTTTTGTTGAACAGTTTTGCTGTTCTACGCATGTACAATATGTCCCTTTTCAGACATATCTTGAGTATTCAATATTAATAAACCCTAATATAAAGCTTCATACATAACCAAAGCATACAAAAACATAACACTGCAATATCACCAAACACAAAACTAACATAAACTAAATAAATCGAAACATCAACCAATTCATACAACAGCCAACAGGAAAGAACCCAATTGTCTGAAACATACAAAAAAGAAATTGTACAACACATAATCAGAAGCCTACTGGACATGCAACTATTAAGAATAGTACAAGCTCAACCAACATGGGGATACAAAATAAAAAAACAAGTAGAAACCGATTTCAACATAAAACTAAGACACGGCGCACTCTACCCCGCACTAAACACTCTCGAACAAAGAGGTTTTCTTGAAAGCAAAAAACAACAAAAAGATGGGCGTTCCCGCAAAGTCTATGCTATAACAGAAAGCGGCAAAGCCTACCTGCAAACCTACTACGGCATACTGCAAGGTCAAATTGACAGTGAAAAAAAACCTAATTAAGCTCCAATTTCGTTTATTCCCAAAAAATTGATTTTTATTCTTTAACATGCCAACTAACGTAGCTAATGGATAAGCATGAAAAAGCTTTTATTCTTAAAAAGACGACAGAAAACAGAGGAAAAAACGATGAATTTAGAGTCAAGCAAAAATTTGGGCGGCATAGGCGCAATACTAATACTAGTAGGCTCATTGGTTACCACCTATACTTTTGGCATTCTTACCCTTATCGGTGTAATACTCGTTTTCGTTGCACTGCATAGTTTAGCGAATTATTATAAAGAAAGTGGCATATTCACTAACGCAATTTATAGTCTCATTGCAGGCATAGTGGGTGTAGTAGCGGCAGCTGCGGCGGCTCTCTACATAATTTTTGACACAAACACACTTACAAAACTGATTCGGGATATTTACCCAACATGGAATGGCAGCTGGTCAACACTTTCATCATTACGCGGTATGACTCCAGCCACTTCGAATATACCCATGGGCGATATTACATCTGCATTGGGAGCATTATTTTTAGTACTAGTTGTTCTTTGGATTTTCGCTATAGTTGCAGCTTTCTTCGCCAGACGATCACTTAAAACGCTTTCAGCAAAAGCAAGTGTGGGCCTATTCTCAACCGGAGCTCTATTGCTAATCATAGGCGCATTTCTAACAATAATTTTTATAGGTGTCATTCTAATGTGGATCGCTGCACTGTTGATTGCAATCGCTTTCTTCCAAATAAAACCACAACCAGAACAACCCGCAGCAACAATGGCACCCTCATAATCAACACCTACGCCAGTATAAAACCCAAAAAACCCAACAAAACACTCCATTTTTTTATTTTGTCATTTTACAGCAAAGCGCTTATTTCATGCTGGGTTGATAGGTATTTTCTGGGGGATGATGTCGCCGTCCCAGCCTTAGGGCTTAGTAATTTTTCTCTATTTGTTTCTTCAATCATTTTTTATCCCTGAGTTCTTATTGTTGCTGTCTAGTTATAAGCTTTTTCAGGGTTACCTCTTCTATTGTATTAGACTTGTGTATGTCTAGGAGAAAATAATATTCGCAAAGCAAGTTAAGCAAATCTTTTAAACAAAATTAAAAAATATAACTTGAATCAAATTATTGGGGACGGTGTGCATCGAAGAAATCTCTAATAATCTTTGCCGTTGCCTTTGCGTTACCTATGGTTCTTGCCTTGCTTTCTTTGCTTGGGTTGTTCATAATAATTACGTCTTCCACATCGTCCACATCGATTATATCTTCTCCATCCTTATTGGATACAGAAAATCAAGCATTTAGTTTGGTTTATTTTTTGGTTAGTGTTTTTGCTGCTTTTGCATTGTTTTATTTTTTGGGAAAGAAAATTAAAATTAATGTTGTTAAATCTATTACATTGGCTTTGTTTATTGGATTGTTAATAGGAATATTAGTAGGTGACTTGATAACAGTTATATCATTTTATATTTTCAGCGGAGGTTTTTCGTGGGTCGCCTCTATTGAAGTTTATATTTCTGATATTTCAGGTCTGCTTAGTCGTGCTTTTGAATTATTCTTTCCTGCTCTCGTGGCTTTATTATTCGTTGAGTTAAGAGAAAGGAATTCACATAACGAGTTATCACCTTAGTTCATTACAATTCCTTCGTTGTGGTTTGTTGTGCAAAAACAGAGGCCCTATGTGCAAAGGTGGTAAGCTTGTCTATAGCGCGCGCAAGTGATTTAAGCTAAGAACAAGCAACTATGATTTTTAAGGCTTAACTTTGGAGTTGATTGGTTGAAGTTTAGTAATGTGGTTATAGCTACAGCGTCTGCGTTTATGATTTACTGGTTGTTATACGCTGTCCTATCAATAATGTTCGTTTCAGCGCCTATACTACATGTTCCTGCCTATGTATCTCCTTTGATTGCTGCTGTTGTGGTTGGTTATGTTTTTGCTGGGAAGATAAGAGAGGAGTCAAGGATGATGTCAATTGGTAAAATAGTTGTTTTGTTTACTGTTCTGGTGGAGCTCGTTTATTATATTTATTATATGTACTTCACTATTTGGCATACAGGTCCTTCGTCGGTTGACACAGTCGCTATTGCTGTCGTTACGGCTTTGCTTGGTTTCGTCGGGTTGTATGTGGGTTCGATGCGTAAGCTTTCTGCAAAAACCAAAAAATAACTATTGCTTGCAGTCACAGGTGTAAAGTTAAAAGAAGGAATGCGTACATCCTTTTTATTCTTGTTGTAGTGATAGTCTGGGTCGTTTTTGTTTAGTTCAATAGCTAAATCAAAGTATTTTGCAGCGTCTTCAAATCGTTCCTTCACATTTCGGTCAGAGAGGTCGTCGAGAGCCTTCACAGTGTAAATTGCATTTGCTCGTGACACTTATCACAAGGACTGGTGGAACATGAAGCCCTGTAACTTCGAGTTTTTTTCTCATTTTAGATGCCTTGTTTTGCCAGCCAAGCGTACGCAAAAAGAAAACCGATTGTGATGGGCTTGTAAGGGCAATCTTGACAGCATCTTTGAAGAAGACTCCTAAGGCATCATTAACTATTTTGTTAATGTTGAGGTTTAATTGTTCGTCTGGTTGGGCAGGTTTGGTCATTTGTTATCACTTCGAAAAGTGCCCTGCAAACTATTATAGTTACACTACATAGTTGACATGAAGAAAGAATTGTTTTTTCTAAAAATCGTTTCTTGGCTTTGCTTTTCTTTTTCCTTTGACATTTCGCAGTTCTTATAAGCAATGCAATCATCGCAAGAAATTACGATGGTATTGTTTTGGCAATCTAGAATTATCGTTTTAAACAATTGCAAGACACCCCTTGGAATGGGTCAATTCTGACCAGAGGTTGTAAACGAATCATATCACCGTTTTCTTTGGATACATCAACTTTTTCTGCAATTCGTTTTACGTTTGTTCCTTCGTTATGAATTTCAATAGTTAGGTTGCACATTTTCATATTCTCCGTCTTTTCGGGTTCTTAGAAAGCAACTCAGCTTTTAGGGCTATCCCGCATATTCTATATAGCCAAGCTTAAGGCTTAATACACTATCAACGCTAAATAGCGAAAGTTTTTGGGCGAAATGGCATCTTTATTGCTTATCGGATACCCAAACAACTTGTCCGTTGTCGAGGAAAAAAAGAAAAAACGAGAAAGCTAATATGAGCATTAAACTATTCTGACGTTTGGCGCTAGATATTTGCGAGGATTTGGTTGTGATGCCGAAAATAGTGGACTATTGTTGAGTTTGCTGGAGTTGTTTAATGCAGGTGTCTATTGCGTTCGAAACATCCAATTATTTACAATGACTTTGCAAACTCTCCTAATCAGCAGGGCTTCCTTCTGGGCATGTTTTAGACGCGCGCTAGCGCGTTAACACAAAGAAATTGAATTAGCAAGCTGGCGTGCGCAAAAATTAAAATTGATTGGCTGCTCATTTGGTATAAATGAAGGATCATGCTTGTGATCGTGTTTGAGTGAAGGATGTGATCTGGTTTGAAAGTATTGGTGAATGATGGTTTGGATAAGGAAGCTATGAAGTTGTTTGAGGCTGCTGGAATTGATGCGGACTGTAAGAGGAGGGATGCAAATGCTCTGGTTACACAGGTGGGGGATTTTGATGCTTTGGTTGTGCGGAGTGCAACTGCCGTCACGCGAGAGGTTATCGAGTCAGGCGTTCGGGGTCGGCTGAAGATTGTTGGTAGGGCTGGTGTGGGTACTGATAATATTGATGTGGTTGCTGCGACTGAGAATGGTGTTGTGGTTAAGTCTGCGCCGTACGGTAATACTAATGCGGCGGCGGAGTTGGCTTTGACTTTGATGTTGGCTGTTTCTAGAAATGTGGTACCTGGGTGTGATTCTTTGAGGCGGGGTGTGTGGCGAAAGAAGGGTTTTGAGGGGGTTGAGCTTTCGGAGAAGACGTTAGGAATTTTGGGGTGTGGACGAATCGGGCAGAGGCTTAGCGAGCTTGTTGCGGGGTTTAACATGAACGTGATAGGGTGTGATCCGGTTGTGGTTTCGAGTTCCAAGATACGGTATGTGGCGAAAGAGGAGGTCCTTTCCAACGCTGATTACGTTAGCGTGAATTCAAGTGGAAAAGATACTGTGATTGGAAAAAATGAGTTGTTTTTGATGAAACCTACTGCTTACTTGATTAATACTGCTCGGGGCCGCAACGTGGACGAAAAGGCGTTGTATAAAGCGCTGAAAGCTGGGAACTTGGCTGGGGCTGGCGTTGACGTTTACGAGGACGAGCCCGCAGAGGAAGGCGCCGAGTTTAGAAGCAAATTGAGGGAATTAGATAATGTTGTTATGACCCCACATTTGGGTGCATCAACCATGGAGGCGCAGCAGAAAACTTCAATAGAGATGGCACAAGTCGTCATTGATTATCTGGTGTATGGGAATTTCTCTAACGCTGTCAACGTAGGGGAAAACATCGAGTTAGAAGAGAGACAGTTTTACCCTCTGTTTATTTATCACATGGACAAGCCAGGAATGTTTGCCAAAATCGACAAGGTGCTTGCAGATTATGGCGTTAACATAAGGGAGAATCCTTCAAGGCAAATAGGAGCAGGCTATGCAATCGCTGTTTACCTAGTGCATCAAAAAATCGAGCAGGATGTGCTAGACGAACTGAATAAGATTGCTGGTGTCATTAGAGCCAAAACATAAAAGAAACACGCTTTAACTGAAAGCAGATACCTGGAACGCCCTTGCCGCGCTCGCCACAAAAGCTGAAATGCAAGCAACAATTAATCCTTCCAAAAAATAAATGAGTAGATCAACAAGTCTACTGTGGGAGCGCGCGCATAGACAAACCAAAGGAAGACAAAGAGATAACTGACATACTTATGCAAGTTCTTGAATGCGAGAATACGACTTGTGCTGCAAGGTTTTCTATCTACTGCTATGATAAGTGAAAAATCGTTCGCCCTAAAAACGCTTTTAGATTCATAAGATTTGGTTGCATTAAAGTTTATCCATGTCATTTCATTTTATATTTTTCTTCTAAAGCTTTGTCAAATTCTCGATCTAACTCGACCTCTTTTTTTACCAATTTATCCCACTCTGCTCTTGCAGATTCTCTATCTAAACGGCGAATCCATTTCTCCATTTCATCATGAATAGTTTTCAAGTCTTTCATTATTTCTTTTGGTTCTCTCAATTTGGTCAAGTATAATAACTCATTAATCGGTTATTATTTGTTTGTTTTGCATGAAAGCTCTGCACGCGCTAATCACAGCACACAGGATTGGCAGACCAGAGCTAGTCAACAGCATCGCAACGTTCACATACTAAACGCCTGAAAAAGATTCCATTTGCGAAATTAAGCCAAAAAAGAATTAATGACCACTTGTGCGCGCGCTTTGTAACTTTACTAATTCTGATATGGTAATTGCTGGTCTAAGAGGGGATTGGTTTTGTTTCTTTGCTTATTAGCAGTTTTACTATGAAGCAAGAATTTACTATCAAAAAAAGAGGACAAAAACATAGAACGGGAAGTTAGGAAATGGTGCAAATGCAATCGGTACAGCGCACGCTATCAATATAAAAATGATTCGAAAGTCTGAAGGAACGAAAAGATTTTTCCGTCATTTCACTGTATATAAGACAAAGAAATAAAGAATAAAAGCTCCTGTTAAGGCATTTCTATAGGTAAGACAGATTGGAATCTTGGGTTTTAGCCGAGCCTGTTCTGGTGGGAAGAGAGAGGGAACTCGAAGAGCTAAGCCGAGACCTCCAAACAGCTATGGAAGGAAGAGGAAGAACCATTTTTATTTCTGCGGAAGCAGGAATCGGAAAAACCCGACTGGTAACAGAATTCTTAAACTCTGTAAAGGAAGAAAACATTACTAAGCTTTCTGGCTGGTGTCTCTTCAAAGCCGGAGTTCCATATTTTCCCTTCATTGAAGCCTTCAGCAATTACTACTCAACCGCTAGCGAAAAAGGCAGCAAAGAAGAAGCAGAATTAAACTCCTGGCTAAAGGGAGACCCCATCAAATTCCAATAATGCCGAAAGGGCGCAAAAACCCTATGAACGAAAGGGCCATCAATACTCAAGGTCAATTTGAAAGGAAACAATGAAATGAAAACAGCTGCTTTCTTCGACAAGTTCTCGCGGGAATACGAACTGCAGGACAGGTATAGGTATCTGTTTTACCGTTGGATTATCAAAAACATCATCAAGCAAATCGACAAAGAAGACTGTGACATCTTGGATGTCGGAATGGGAACGGGCAATCTCGCCGTCAGGCTTGCCATGAAATACCCTAGGTCGCGAATCCTGGGTGTTGACGTTTCCAATGGAATGATCAACAAGGCGAAGACCAGGTGCCGTAGTATGGGTATCACGAACATACGTTTCAGAGTCGGCTCCATCGAGGAGCTGAGAACCGGAAAGTTTGATTTCGTCGTATCCGCGCTGGCCTTCCACCACATCGAGAACAAGAAAAGGGTGATTTCAAACCTCTATGCCAAGCTGGCGCAAGGCGGGAAGCTGGTGATTGGTGACTGGTTCGAACCGGATGAGCGGTATGAGAAGGAGATAAGCAAGCTAAGGGCAGAGAGGCCAAGAATTGCGAGCAAGTTTGACAAAAGTTGGCAGAAGGCATTGGAGGGGATGACCAAGAATTACGGCGAAGAACACCCGAAGGAATACCCTGTCTCTCAGACCGAGATGACAAGTATTCTGAAAGGTGCTGGTTTCAGCAGGCAAGAGATATTGAAGTCGCTACTTCCCAACTTCGCAAACGTCATAGGCGCGAAAGATTAGTAACAAATGCCAGATGGCTTGCTGACTTGTCCCTTTATTGGTCTAAAGTTGTTATAAGTCTTATTTTTGATTTGAGGGAAGACTTTGGGAGAACAAGACACTCTGACTAACGCATCTTATGAACTCTTTCCAAAGTATTTTTACCGGTGAATAAGGATAGGATCACATTTCAGCGCCAAATTCTCATCTAAGGCAAGGGTTGCATGCGTTAAATTTAAACGTGAATGTAAACCTAACCCTCCGCACTTTGCCCCTTTTGCTAATTGAGACTTGATTAATGTTTATTTACCTAAATAATGTCGAGAAATCAGCTTTTTGATTAATCGGTTCTAAGCAACTTTTTTAATGGTCAAAAATCTTTTAAGCAAAAACCATTAACTGAAATCTATGGATTTGCAAGTTCAAGAACAGGGTGCAAACAATAAAACTCGAAACTATCTTGTTGTTGGTGGAATAATCGAGATTGTTCTTGCTTTTATCTGCATGGTTCGTAGGCGTTTTTTTTCATCCAAATCATGATGTTTGGAATGTTTAGTTTTCCTATGTCTTGGGGGTCTTGGTTTGTTTGGATTTCTTTTAACATTTTTTCTATTTGTTGTTTGTTCATTTTTCATCTTTCCTTTTCACCAAAACCCTAAAGCACTGGGACGGTGTTGATTCGTTGGGGGATGATGTCGCCGTCCCAGTCTGATAGGGAAAGATGAAGAATTAAAGTTGACAGACCCCAAACAATTTAGAGTTTATTTGCCTGTATAATTAGCGCCAAAGTGCCATTATTATATCAGTGTTCACTAAATAATTAGTATCTATTTACTGGTGTATCTAAGGGATGGCTAAGATCAGAAAAAGTGCAGTTCAGATTCGATTTGAAATACTCGAATACTTATTTTTCAATTCAAAACCTCAACTAAGGACCGTGATTTGGCGGAAATCAACAAACGTCTCCTACGACGATTTCCTAAAACATTTAGCTTTTCTTGAAGAGAGAAAGCTTGTAAAGGAAACCCCGGATGGTTACAGCACGTTAACAGATGAAGGAAGAAAACTCTACATTGAACTGCGCAAGTCGCTGCCGTCAATACTTTAAGCTACAAAAGTTCATCTTTGGTGCATCAGATATAAAAACTGAAAAACCAATGATTAAGGAAGGGAAGAAAAATTGACCAAAGAGAATAGTGAGGAGAAGGCTTACCCAGTTAAGTCTTTACATGACTTTCTGTCCGAGTTAGATAAAGAATGGACCAAATTTCGTAACGGCACCTTAATCGGTCTTGCATCTTCAGGAATCTTATTCATTCTTGTTGTCTGGTTACTTTTGAGAACTAGACATTTTGGGTTGGGATTTATAGATTTTATTCTTTTAATTCTTGCAGGCATCTTACTAGGCTATAGCATTTACGCAATGTACTCTCAGTACCGTTTCTTAAGCAAGTGGGAACGTCGAATAGGGCTGCTTCTGCATATGGAAGAAGAAATGTTATCTGAAAAGCTAGATGAAACTAAGCCTTAGTATACATTTATGGTGCACATCAAAAGTGCGGCTTCCTTTTTAAACACTCCAACTAAGCTGTTAATATCGAAACAAGTTGGAGGTAAAAAAATTGGGAACTTTAAAAAATAAAAATAAATTGGTAATAGCGGCGATGGCAGCTGTTGCAATCTTATTGGTGATTGCAGTACCTTTTGTAAGTGCTCAAACTGTCTCAAACAACGCATCCACAAATGTTAAGACTCTGAAAGCCAAAGGCTTTGCTTACCAAGAAATTAACAGCCAAACCGTGAAATATCAAGCAAACTTCACTTTGACGCTGCAACCAACATCCACCAGTGGTGTCATCAAGGACTTTGATGTTACAGGCGGAACAGTAGTTGTAAACGGTGTATCATACATAATTGCAAGTGGAAACGGCGCTGTACGAACTGGAAGACACATCTTCATGCTGCAGGCTCAGGGCACAAGCCCCGACGCTCAAGCAGTAACATTGAAACTTGAAGGACGATACTTCTGGATGGGTGGACACCTATACGTAGCCAGAATAGGAGCTAAACTGCAAACAGATAACGCCGACTACATCCTACTAATGCGCGCAGCAGTACGAGTGTAATTTGCATCTCAAAAACCAAATTTTTCTTTTTTGTTTTCTTTCAATTTCGTCAAATTAAGAATAAAGGATAACTTGGATGACCCAGCCAAGAGAATAAGCAAAAGTTGTTTTGGCATAAGCAATGCGTTTGCAGCAAATAAGTACGAATCATCAAAATTAATATTAAAGCTCAATTATTTACAGCACGTATATAAGCTGGCGCTTTAAATATTAAATAGGCGCATCTTGCGTTGTAACCGTTGTCTAAATTGTCCTTTTGTGATGCTAGCAAAAAATGTGCAAATAAGTCCGAGGTTATCCAACTTTATGTGTGCAGCAAATAATCAAGAAAATGAATCGCCCAAGCTTCCTCCAAGAATCGGCAGATTATTCGAGCTTGCCAATAACCTGTGGTGGAGTTGGCATGAGGAAGGACGCCAGATTTTTCGTTCTTTAGATTATGCTGTTTGGCGAACTAGTGAACATAACCCAGTTACGCAACTGCGTAGCATCAGCATAAAAAAGCTAGAAGCAGCAGGAAGAGACCCAGCTTTTCTGGAACTCTACGACACCGTAATGTCAAAGTTTGACGAAGAAATGTCAAGAGGTCACGACTGGTGTGGCAAAACAAACCCAAGCAAACCAAATGGCCAAGTCGCGTATTTCTCAGCCGAGTACGCTATCCAAAAGTCTCTACCTATATACGCAGGCGGCTTAGGCGTCTTAGCAGGAGACATATGCAAAGAATGCTCGGATCGCGGACTACCACTAGTCGCAGTCGGATTCATGTATCCTCAGGGCTACTTTCGCCAGCACATATCTTCCGAAGGTGACCAACAAGAAGAGTATATACAACTGAACTTCAATGACGCACCTATCTCTCCTTGCGCTTGGCCTTACAGATGCGGTCCTCTTATTCCGATTCAACTCGCCGACCGGCAACTGTATGTTAAGGTGTGGCAAGTACGTGTTGGTCGCGTTAACCTTTACTTAATGGATACTGATGTTGACGAAAACCGTCCTGAAGATAGAATGTTGTCAGCGCGCCTGTACACAGCCGACCAAGAAGAACGGCTACGCCAACTAATCGTTCTAGGTGTAGGCGGAGTGCGCGCACTGCGCGAACTTCATATAGAGCCAGTTGTGTGGCATGCCAACGAAGATCATACGGCTTTCATGATGCTTGAACGGCTCCGATTAGAGCGAGCAAATGGTGCCTCTTTAGATGCAGCCATCGAAAACGTACGCAGATGTACAGTTTTCACTACTCACACGCCAGTTGCAGCTGGTCATCATGTTTTCAGCTTTCAATTAATGGACCGCTACTCACGTAACTTTTGGGAGTCCCTTGGAATCGACAGGGAAACTTTCCTGAAGCTGGGACAGTATGAAGGCTTTGGTCCTGAAAAATTCAACCTTTCAGCCTTTGCGCTTCGTCTATCTGGTCAATCCAACGCAGTATCCAGACTGCACGGTAAAGTAACCCGGAGAATGTGGCAGGTTCTTTGGCCAGATAAGAAGGAAGAACAGGTACCCATTGTATCCATAACCAACGGTGTGCATTTACCCAGCTGGCAAGCGCCAGAAATCAGAGAGCTTTGTGAAAAGCACCTTGGCTCTGAATGGCTTCAAAGACAAGATGACGAAGAATATTGGAAATGCATAGATGATATACCTGATGAAGCATTGTGGCAGGCGCGTCAAACATTAAAAACCCGATTGATAAACACCATACAAGACAGAGCACAACAACGCTGGACGCAAGGCGCAGCCACCACTCAACAAGTGATTGCCATGGGTTCATTGCTGGATCCATACGCTTTAACCATTGCTTTTGCCCGCCGATTTACCGAATACAAACGGCCTTCCTTAGTTCTGTCCGACATCGAAAGGCTAAAACGCATAATAACAAATCCGGAGAGACCTGTGCAAATAATTTTTGCAGGCAAATCGCATCCGGCCGACTACCAGTCAAAACAGCTTCTCAAACAAGTATACCGTACAGTTTTGGACAGAGGATTTCAAGGGCGCATTGCCTTTGTTGAAGACTATGACCTCGATGTAGCACGAGAACTCATTCGAGGTGTCGATGTTTGGCTCAATACGCCTAGACGACTTCAGGAAGCCTGTGGAACCAGCGGAATGAAAGCTTCAATGAACGGTGCAATCAACCTTAGCGTTCGCGACGGATGGTGGGATGAAGCATACAACGGCAAAAATGGGTGGGCAATCGGCGATTCTCAAGCAAGCAGCCCAGAGGAAGAAGACAAAAGAGACGCCGAATCACTCTATAACCTACTCGAAAACGAAGTCTCGCCTCTGTACTATGACCTAGACCGCAAGGGCACACCGCACCAATGGATAAAAATCGTCAAAGAAGCAATACAAACAATCACCCCAGCTTTCAGCGCTTGCCGAATGATGAAAGAGTACACCCAAGAAATGTACTTGCCAGCCGCCGGACAGCAAGTATCAAAAAATAATCCGGTTGAGGGAAAAGAAGTTGGAAACACAAAATAATTTAGCCCAATTGTTTTTTGACGACGCAGATGCCTTTATGATTGCTATCGGCAGTGATGAAATCGTTACCGACGTAAACAAAAAGGCATGCGAAATTCTTGGATATTCAAGAAATGAAATTAAGGGTAAGAACTGGTTTGATAGCTTTCTTCCAAAAGCAAAAAGAGAAGATGCTAGACGTTTTTTTCACGATATGCTAAGTGGGACTCTTTGCCATGTACATTCTGAGCATCCTGTTATTGCCAAACAAGGAGGAGAGCGCATATTTAATTTTCACAACGTACTCGTCAGCAACGGAAAAGGCAACATTATTGGAATACTTAGCTCAGGAGAAGAGGTCACTGAGCAGAGACGAAAAGAAAAAGCATTAAAAGAAGTAGAGAACCAACTGAAGATTTCACTAGATTGCATGATTGAGGGCTGCCAAATTATCGATTATGATTGGCGTTATGTATACGTAAATGAGGCGGCAGCTAAACAGGGGCGCAAAGCTAAAGAAGAATTGTTAGGTTACCCGATGATGCAGGTTTATCCAGGCATTGACAGAACAGAAATGTTTAGTCACCTTCGAAACTGCATGACAAATCGTGTTCCACACCAAATGGATAATGAATTTACTTTCCCAGACGGAATTAAAGGCTGGTTTGAACTTCACATGGAGCCTGTACCGGGAGGAGTCTTGATTTTATCGGTGGATATCACTAAAAACAAGGAGGTAGAAGCGGAAATAAACAAATATCGATTCAGGCTCGAGGAGGTAGTGGCACAGCGCACTGCTGAATGTGCAAAGGTAAACGAAGAACTTACCCGAGAAATTCACGAACACCAAAAAATGGAGGAAGGGTTTAAACTAAGAGCAATGATTCTAGACAACGCAAGGGAAGCCATATTTCTCGTAAATACTAAAGGTGACTTTGCATATGCAAATGAGGCAGCATCAAAAGCATACGGCTATAGCCTTGACGAATTCCTCAATATGAATATTCGTTCACTTTTGCAGCCTCAAGATGTGCCTTCAATCGAATCGCTTCTAAGAAATATTGTTGAGAAAGTACTGATTAGTCATGAAATGGTTCACGTGCGAAAGGACAACTCCCTAATGTCCGTAAAGGTACATAATAGCTTGGTAAAAACACTGCATGGACGATTTATCGTTGTTGTTGTCCGGGAAATCTCGGCTTAATCCCCGCGATAGAGAAAATCGCTTTATCAGACTTTTACACAAAACAACAATAGTGGATTCAGGTAAAATGTAAGGGTATCATTGTGCGAGCTGGTTGATGCCATGTCCGATGTTGAGAATGAGAGTCTTCGCTTCCATAACAAGTGTCCAATTTTGTTAGAACGTTTGAGTAGCAAAATGAGGGGAGAAGGGGTATCTTTTTAGCTATGAAAACTAGTTCTAAAAAAGAGTGTTCCTTCTGGTAAGTAAGCGCTGAGACTTTGGAAGGGTTTGCTAATATTTTATGATTAGGGTTGTGCCATTCTGGTTTGTTAATGCATAGATAACGGCTATTTGGTTGGGCTGGTTAGTTCCAGGAATGATTAGTGACGTTTGAGGCGTGATGTATCCTGCTTGGTTTGGGTTAAAGTTGGGTAGTTCTTTTAGTTCGGCTGGATTGTGTGGTGAAATAATTTGCGGGTTTGGGTTTTGCAAACTGGAAATTTGACCGAACAATGAGTTAAAAGTCTGGTTAGAGCTAATTAATATTACGTGGGAGCCAATCGAATCAGTGCTAACGCCTTTAACGTAAGCTAAGCTGGTTAGTATTAGTTTAGGAGTTGCATAACCAGATTGAAGATTGACTAAGGCGCAAGTGGTTGTGACACCAGCTACGATTATTACGCATGTAAGCAAAATTGCAACAATTAGTTTGTTAGGTTTAAGCCGTTTTGGTTTTATCGTGGTTAGCTGGTTTATGTTTCTTAGCCGTAGATCTATTTTTGGATGCCCCGAAAGTATCTGGGGTCTATGAATGATTGGTGATGTTACTAAAAGGTTTGAGGTTATTCTGATTAATCTGCCTTCTCCTGGTAGATTTTGTAGTGCCGCAGTAATTTTTGTTAATGCGTTTGCTAAGCTGCCGGGTTTTTGTATGAGTTTTGCTCCGTTTTCGTCTGCCATCATTTCTCTTTCTCGTTGACTATTGAACAATGCAAAGTATGCCAGAGGGTTGAAGAATGACACAGCAGTTAACGCGTTAGATAAGGTCTTAAAAAAGAAATCGTGGTTTTTGATGTGAGCAAGCTCATGAGAAGCCACCGCCAATATTTCGTCTTTGTCAAGAATGTTTAGGACGCCTATAGTGAAAACAAGTGTTGTTTTGCGGCCATATCCCATCGTGAAAGCGTTGGGTCGCAAATCTTCAACAATTGCCACTTTTGGGGTTGGAATAGACAGTTTTTTGGAGATGTTTGCTATTTCTGTCTGAAGCCATTCATACTCGTTTGATCCAAGGTTGATTACGTGTAGGAGCCTGCCAGCAATCCAATCACCCGCCACAATAGTTGTGACAGCGTAGATGCCTCCTAACGCTAAGCCGATTAAGCAGATAATTCCTGTTATTGAAAGAATCTGACTCGTTGAAAATGCCACTATCGTGACCATTGTTTGAGGTAAAGACGGTTGCATTAGATGAAAGGGGCTGAGAAGCATGGGTCCTTGAGGGACAGGGATTCTGAAGGATCCGATTAAATGGGAAGAGACCGCTTGTGTCACAATTTTAGGTGGAAATGAAAGCATGACAAAGAAAGGTGCAACAATGGGAATTAAATAAATCAGACTTTTGGTTCTGCTGCCTATGAATGGGCAATATTTGGTAACTATTTTTATGCAAACAAACGATACGACCAAAAGAATAACGGAATAGTAAAAGTAGGGTTGAAAAACCTGAACGAGAACGTCTTCAAAGTTCATTTGAGTCGCCTCTTCAGAGATACCTTATTATTTTTTATTCCTTTTTATTTTGTCGAGTTGTTCTCGTAGTGCTTTGCGTTCTCCTTCTTCCATGTTGGTTTCTTCGATTAGGCAACTAGTGACAGCTTCCCCGAAATTTCCAATCAAACTTGCGAGAACCTCGCGGACGGCCGATTTTTGAAAAATTTGTTTTTCAAGTTTAGGCCAGTAGACATAGTAGAGTCCGCCTCTTCCTTTTTCTATTTTTCTATCTAGTAAGTCTTTCTCGAAAAGTCTATCCATGGTAGACATGACGGTTGTGTAAGCTATTTTCTTGGTCTTATTTAGGGCTGCGTAGATTTCTCTAACTGTTATAGGTGTTTTTTTTGAACTCCATATTGCCTCCATTATGTTAGACTCCAGTGGACCTAGAAAGGCTTCTAATGCTTTGCCTTCTATGTTGTATTGTGAGAATCCTAGTTTTTTCTCTTCAATCATGCCTGAGACCACATTACTATCATCAGTAGTAGCTTTTTAATCTTTCGAAACAAAGTTTAAATATTTTTTTCCGAGGTTTTTAGTTCAGAAAAAAAGAAAGGTGAGAAACTTGCCATCTCTAAGAGGAGGTTCCTGAGCTGGGAGGAGCAGGCCTTGCGCCTAGTACTACTTGTATGGTCATGGTTTGGTTGTTTCGTACAATTGTTAGACTAATGGTTTGTCCTGGTAACGTGTACTCTTCTAGGTATGTTGATAGGTCGTCCGAGTTTCTAATTCTTGCGCCGTTAATGGCTGTAATGATGTCGCCGCCCAGAGTTATGGGGCTTCCGTCTACTGTGGCCTGTGTAGTGCCTGCTTTGAGACCGACGTTAGCTGCAGGTCCGCCACTTGTTACTTGTTGGATTAGGACCCCGTATGTGACATTTACTCCCATTTGTTTCGCGATGTCATAAGTCATGTCTGCTCCGCTTATGCCTAAGTACGGGTGCTGAGTGTAGGATCCAGTATCAGTTAAGTCTGTGACTTCCCGCAATATTGTGTCTGAGGGTATGGCGAAGCCTAAGCCTTGCGAGTTATCAAGTACGGCTGTTGTTATGCCTACGACTTGACCTTGGTAGTTGAGTAGGGGTCCGCCCGAGTTGCCTGGGTTTATAAGGGCGCTTGTTTGAATGATGTCAGCTATGTCGTATCCGTTTGTGTCATCTTCGGTGATTGTTCTGCCTAAGGCGCTGATTATTCCTGTGGTCATCGAACCTGACAATCCGTATGGACTGCCGATTGCTATGACTTGGTCTCCGACTTGTAGACTTGATGAGTTGGTGACTGTTAGTGGGACTAGTTCGCTTTGTGGTGCGTTAGTTGAAAGTACTGCTAGGTCTGAGTAGGGGTCTGAGCCTAGCACTTTGGCAGTGTAGGTATTTCCATCTTGGAAGGTAACTGTAATGTTTATCCCGCCGTCAACTACGTGGAAGTTCGTGATTATGACGTCTTGACCGTGGAGTTCATAGGTGAATCCTGAGCCTTGAACTTGTGAATAGTAAGATATTCCAAACTCGTTTTGTGTTTGGAAGTCTTCGATGACTACCACTGATGGTGCCACCCGCTGGTATATCTGTGAAAGTGAAGCATTGTCGGGTAAAGTTGCGTCGGTTTGAGCGGTTGAAGGGGTTGAAGTGGTTGAGGTAGATGAGGCGGTTGGGGTTTGGTTTTGATTGGTGTTGCTGGATGTGCCTGGGTGACCTATGTAGTATCCAGCTACTCCAGCTGTTAAGGTGGCTACAATGAGTATAGTGACTATGAAAATGGCAAGTTTGGTTTTTTTGGGCTTTAGGTTTGGGATTTCCGTTGGTTTTGTCTCCTTGCAAGTGTTTGTGCTACTATCTTTGGTAGTAGCTTACCGATATAAACATTGCTGTTGTGACCAGTACTCAATCGTTTCTTCTTTAGAGCGCAAGCTACTCAACCCGCAGCAAATGAAAAATGGATAAAAATGCGATATTAGCTTTAACAGTAGCTACTACCTTAAATAGTAGCAGTGTGCAATAGATAAACAAGAAAAAAATCGCAGGCACCTTACATGATAAACAACAATCGATCAATAAAGCAATTATTGGGATGGCTAATCACAGGTACAAAAGGCGGCAAAACCCGAGCCCAAATAATCAAGATCCTAAAAAAAACTCCGCAAAACTCAAACCAACTCGCCACACTTCTCAAAGTAAACTACAAAACAATTAGACATCACGTCGCAATTCTAGAGAAAAACAAATTAATCATCTCTGCTGGAGACCACTACTCTACTGCATACTTCCTCTCGGAATTAATGGAAGAAAACTATGTGCTATTCGAAGAAATAACAAGCAAAACGAAGGATACACAAAAAAAGACCGAGCTCAGTAACACCCAAAATAACACTCAAACCTTGCCTTTAACCTATTCCCATGATTTGTCGTAATCCTTAATAACAAAACGGTTCCAACCTAAACCAGAGAGGAAGAAAAACGCCGAATGTTGAAATACGCTGTCCTAAATGTAGTTCTCCAGCGGTAGAAAAAAACAAGAATCAAGAGTTTCATTGCAACAGATGTGGCGAAATATTTTATTTTGTTACCCCAAAATGCGGTTCTGCTGATCTTGAAAGATACAAACTTTAACAAATACAGACTCTCATTAACTAAAACCTCATTAAAGATAAGAAAACACCCAAATGTCTTCATATGGTTTTTTGCAGAGTTCTTGTGATGGCACAACCGTTGAAAGAGTCGGGGGAGACCTTCCTTGGCTTTCTAAGAGAGACTTGAGATAGAAATCGGGTATGATTGAACATGCGCATTTCTGTTTGGTTAGTCAGCCGTTGCATTTGGGAAAAATCTTAAATAAACTTCATATTAGTGAGAAATGTAGGAAAAGTATGTAAGTATGGTTGAAAGAAAACGAGATACACACCTCTACGGAACCGTAAAAGTAGGGGACAGAGGACAAGTAGTTATTCCTGCTGAAGCCCGCAAGGAACGTGACATCAAGCCAGGAGACCTTCTTTTTGTCATGGCTGGCAGAAACCGCCGCGGCGTCGTCATGGTTAAAGCCGACGCCATGAGAGAACTTGCGGAAAAAATCATGCAGGGATTTGAAGTCGCAGAAAAAACCGAAACATAACGCATATGAGGAAAACAGATGTTTAGAGACAGAGAACAAACGCGCCGACGTCTGAAGGAAATAATTGAGAAGTTCCGCCAAAAAGGGGCGACTAGCCCAGAAAAAGCCATGACCATCCAAGAGTTAGATTTGCCGCCGCGTTTTGAGCAAGCAATGCATCGAAGACTGGGGCAATCAGGCATTTTTGTAGAAACAAACGGCAAGTACTATCTGAATGAAGAACGGCTTAAACGAATTGAAGAGCAACGAGCCAAAATGGGTTCTGGAAGCGGTGGAGGCGGTGGCTGGAATCGAGGGGGGCCGCCGAGTTGGTTTCGCATTGTTGGGATTTTGCTTATGTTGCCGCTTGGCATAATACTCGCGTTTGTACTGTTTTACTTTTTGGCCTACAAGGGGAGCGAATACTTCTCGGGGGAGTTTCTTGTCCTTCTGTTAGTGATTGTCCTCGTATTGTTTGTAGTTCGAATGCTGTTCTGGAGATCGAGAAGGAGATATTGGCAACAGCAATGGCAGAACTGAGAGCAGGGCGAACATCATTTTTTCTTCGCTGCCACTTATATATGACTAACTCGCTCTCAAAAAAGCCAAAAATAAAAAAGGTGGATTTATGCGAGAGATTTCCGCATTATTTAGAAAATTGTTTTAATAATACGCTTTTCAATAGATACGAACGCTCCAGGCAGAGGCTAAGAAAGTTTAATGCTAATCCAAGAGGTTATACTTGAAAATTTCATGAGTTACGAGTACGCTAGGGTACCGTTTAAACAGGGCGTAAACGTGATTGGTGGACCCAACGGCGCAGGCAAATCCTCGCTTTTGCTGGCAATATCTGTCGGTTTAGGACAGTCATATACGGAACGGTCAAGAAAGCTAAGTGATTTAATCAGATGGGGACAAGACCAGGCGCGGGTAACGCTTATTTTAGATAACAGCAAACAGGGAAACAAGCGTCCAGTGCCAAAATATCAGAAAGACCAACTGTTCTTAACCCGCGTTTTGCGCCGTGACGGCAAATACGGGTTTGAACTTGAAAACCGAGCCGTCGGCAAACAGGATGTTGAACGGTTACTCGGCAGGTTTGGCGTTGACCCCGACAACATGCTCATCATCATGCATCAGAATATGGTTGAACAATTCACCGTGCTAAGCAACACAGAAAAACTGCGCATGGTTGAAGAAGCAGTCGGCTTAGAACCGTTTCGCGAAAACGTTCTACAAGCAAAAACAAAGCTTATGCGAATTCTCACGCAAGAAGAATCCGTAAGCAAACTCTTAGAGTCAGCCCAGCAAACGCTAAATTATTGGCGTGAACAATACGATAAATACCAAGAGAAAAAACAACTCCAGATAAAACGCAGATTTTTAGACAGAGAATTAACTTGGGCAGAAGTTGAAAGACGGGAAAGCATAGTTAAAAGCTTACAATCAAACCTAAACAAAAACCAAGACGCACTAAGTAAAATCGAAGAGCAACAACAAGCAATAACCAACCAGCTAAACAGTCAGCAGAACCAGCAGGAAGCACTAAAAAAAGAAACAAGGACAGCTTTTGATGAACGATTAAGTCTTGAACACCAAATCGCCCAAAACCAATCCGCACAATCAATAATTGAACTGTTACTTGAAGAAACACAAACGCTGCAGCAAGCAATTCAGAGCAGCAAAAGCCAACTTAAGCTGCTCAGAAGCGAAAACCTCAAAGAAATGCTCAAAAACTCGCAGCAACAAATCATCAAGGCTAGCGAGCAAGTTAGAGAAAACCAAGCAAAAATGCTCAATCTGGAAGAGTCAGCTCATAAGGTTACAGGCGAAGTGTTAGAGAATCGAGTAAAACTTGCCCTGCTTGAGTTTAAGCGTGCAAACGCAATTGTCAACCTAAAAGACATAGAAAAATCATTAAAAGAAGCTGAAGAAAACCTAAAAGCAACAATTCTTAGGGCTCAGCAGTCAGGTGAACGAATAGCAGTCCTAAAAAGCGCCTCTGAAATCCAAGATGAAATCAGTTTAACAGAAGGGCATCTAGCAGCTCTCGCTGACGTATCAGAGGACATAGAGCGCCAGTATGAATCCTACTCGAAACTTTACTTAGAGCTAAAAGAAAAAGCGCAACTCGTAGCCGAAAACCGCGAGAAAACCCTTGAAGAAGTCAAAACCAGAATGCAATCATGGCGAACCGTTATGCAGAACCTCCTTGACCGCGTCAACTTGGAATACCAAAAAATCATGAGCCAAACCATGGCAACAGGAGAAGTGCAACTATCCAGTACACAGGACATTGAAACCGCCGGGTTAGAAATCCTCGTTGGCTTTAAAGGTGGAAAACCGGTGGCGCTAGATGCTTACACGCAAAGTGGTGGCGAGCGAACCACGGCAACCATGAGTTTTCTCTTAGCCTTGCAGCAACATGTGCGCTCACCATTCCGAGCAGTAGACGAATATGACATTCACATGGATCCTAAAAACCGTGAAATGATTGCGAAAATCCTTCTTTCCATTATTAAAGACGCGAACGCTCAATACGTGGTAATTACTCCAAGCCAAATTACCTTTGCCCAGCAAGATGCTAACGTCATTACTGTTCAGAATATTGAAGGAAAATCAGTCGTGCGTGAGGTCGCGGCGTGATGGAGTCAACAAAGCATCACAAGGCGCTAGGCAAAGAAAGGCTCGAGCGCATAGTTGAAATGTGCATCGCCATCGAAAACCACACAGTAGACCCCTTCACGCTAAATATTGACGAAATAATTAAAATAGTTAGAGAGTATTTTCCGCATTGGGAACATCCTGACGAGTTAAAACTAGACGCTGAAGCGCTTCACCACTTAGCCTCAGTTATTAAATTGCAGAGTGAATGGGTTAAGCAACGGTCAACATCGCTTTATACTGACCCGTTTTTGCTGGAAGAAAAAATCCTGCAAATTGGCAAGCAAGAAATGGTTAACGTTTTTCTTAAAGCTTGGAATCCATTAATCGAGTTTGAGCAAATCAGCCTCAACACTTTAGCACAAGGATTGCTCTACTGGGAAGCGTTGGCGCCTATAAGTGAAAGATGGAGAAACCTGGAAGCCACTGAAGTTTCAATGGGTTTTGCAAGCAGAGACGAACTAATTAAGCAGGGAATCCTAGGTGACAGGGAATTTTCTGAGGAACTAAATTGTTACTGGCAAGAACTCAAAGACTGCGTTGTCAAGAAAGGACTGGACGGCAAAATCCATTATTGGGATTTTATTGGCGTGGACACCTACGAAGAAACAGTTCAAAGAGCTTTCTTAACTAGTTTTTTGGTTACTTACGGTTACGCAACATTGGAGATTGACAGGTTAGAGGAACTAGTTTTCATAAAACCCTTCGATAAACCGAAAACCGAAATTTTAACGCAGCAGTCAATATCAGTTCCCATCGCTGTCTCATGTGAAGATTGGAAGAAATGGAAAAGAGGCGAATTGGATTGAGCAAGAGAAAAGGTGTTTACGGTAGCAAAATCAAGAAGGCAACGCAGATGCTTTTCTACAAGCGCCACCAGAAACCAGGCGTTAAAGGTTGGGAACTGCGTAAAGCTTTAGGTTCAGATTACCCTAAAGTGCTTGATTTACTTGACGATTACCTAAAACCGCTGGATTTACAGGTAAAAACGATTTTTGAAGAAGAGAAAACTCCAGAAAAGCCAACCTTAGAGGAGCTTGATAAAGCAAGATTCTATGTTGCTCTGCGCGGCGACTTGGCTACAAAGGATAAGTTAATGGGTTGGCGAATTGACGATTTAGCGGGCTTAGCGATAACAATCTCTTATATAATTAGCAAGCAAGGGCAAACAGCAAGGAAAGACCTGGAAAAACTGCTCAGCGAGAAAATGCCAAACTGGAAAGTTGGCTTAAACATTGAGAGGTACATTCGATACGGCTACTTAGGACAAGATGATAATGGACAAGTGTATCTGGATTGGAGAACAAGGGCAGAAGTAGACCAAAAAGCACTAATCAACATGTTACTCTCAAGTGATGCACAAAAAGCAGAAACCGCTAAACCCGAGGAAGAAGCACAAGAAGAAGAAAACGAATAAATTGCAAGCAAAAAAGCCCAGTAGATTATATTAAAGTTATGCTTCCATCGGCACCGCAAAAACTGATGCAACCGGCCAATTCAGCTCTGTGTACACTCCACAAGTTCCAGGCAAATATACTGTAACCGCAACTTTTGCTGGCACCAAAGGTTACTGGCCCTCATCTTCAGAAAACTCTTTTGATGTGATGTCAGCACCGTCAACAACAACTGCAACACCTACCGCTACTCCAGCATTTGTCGCTGACCTGTACTTTGTTCCTGCAATCGCTGGCATATTCGTTTTGATAGTCGCAGTAGCAATAGTACTAGCTCTATTGATGCTCAGGAAACGACCCATAAACCACACAAAGGAAAAACCAAATTCCCCCTTTTCTTTATTTAAAATAACACCTACGAAGGAACTGAAAAGGTTCTTGACTACTGATTCACAATGGTAGTCATGAAATTAACATTCATTCTCTTTTTCTAAATTTCGTCCAGAAACCTTTAGCGTGACGCGCTAACTGCAACCTGTCCATTATTGAATTCTCTCATAGTTGCTGCAGAGCCGCTTAGCATGGGGCTCGTACCTGAAATAACAACATTGGCAGATTATGTTTCTGGCGTATGTGTTCGCCTAATTACTGAGCTTCATGAAGACAGGAATATGATATGAAAAGAAAAAGGAATGGTTTGGAAACTGTTAGGGCATTGGCGGTGGGGGTGGCGGTGGGGGTGGGGTAGGTAGTTTTTGGCGTTTTCTTAGTAACATTAAAGCGACGATGACAACCACAACGATCACTACTACTGCAGCTACTACGGGCAATGTTGGGAATTGTGTCTTTGATGTTATGGGTGAGGCGGTGGGAGAAGAAGTAGATGATATGGAATTTGACGTGGTTAAGGAGTCAACCGTTAATGTGTAATTTGTTATTTCACTTGTTAATTGAGATGTATCATCTGCGGGTGATGCAAAAAACCTTAAATCGCCGCCGGGGGCAAGCGAGGTAGTTAGTTCGTGTGTGAAGTTCAAAGCTATAACTGTTCCGGAACTGTTATAAAATGTTGCAACAACCCAGGGATATTGAGCTGTTTGGGTGCCATTGTTCACAATGGTTCCAATAACATAGTACGAGCCATTTCCGGGGATGTAAGGAAAGCTGCCTCCAACGGCTGGAATTTTCAAACCTGAATATTGTGTGCCAGTTGTGTCAGTAACGGAAGTAACTGTAACGGTGACGGTGCTAACGTCAGGGATCCAGCTTAGGTCTTGGGTGGTATTGGTCGAGGCAGTAAAGTCCAGGTAGAAAGGAGCCTTCTGATCAGGAAGCAGGTAGTACACGAATGCTTGGGTGGTAGTTGTGGCCAGCTCTTGTCCGGTTGAACTGAGAGCAGTGCCTTTTACAGTTACGTTTCCTATGGTGTTTGAACCCACATTCTCTACTTCACCGACGACAATCAAATCGCCAGCTGTTGATGCTATGACAGTAGTCGATGGAGCAACATACCAACTGTGAGAAACAACCCTGGCTTCAGATGTGTCCGCTTTCACACTTTGCGTAGACAACATACTAAACGCAGCTAAAACTAAAGCTGCAATAATTACCATAGTTATTATCTTTTTCAAATTATCTTCACTTCGACGTTGGAGTAGTTTCTTGATAAGGTATTTTTTAGTTATTAAGGTTTTCATATTTACACGATTTTACAGTTGCTTTCTGTTTATGGAGATGAACTTATGGAAGACATGGGAGTTAGGTTTAGGCGTTGTTACTCGTAAATCTTCCTTTTTTAATATGAGTAGGTATGCAAAGTATAGATAAGGGTTTTGAACTTTAGATATCTGGGAAAAATCTTCAAGTTAAACTCGACAAGAGACCGTTAATTAGCTTCTTAATCGGAGCATGAAGAAAGAATTAAAAACAGGCTTTTGAAGAAGTAGGAAGAAAGGGATTGGAGATAGACAGTATCGAAATCGAGTATACGCTAATGCTCATAGCAATTAGTATTTTAAGAAACAAGTGCACGAGCGTGTACACTTTTCCTTCTGATAGCTTCAAGCCGCACCCATCCTTTGGGCTATTCGAATCTTAAGATTACTGCAACCTTCTTTTTGGCGAGATCTTCAACTATCCTAATCCATGCTTCAGGAATTTCCATTTCCTCTTCTTCTGTGAGTTTCCTGACAAACAAATTATTCTGAACGAAAAAAGGACGTTTACATGATTCACAATTCAGATACGGAAAAACTCCGTCTAACGGCTTGCTTATGGCTTGCCTAATACCACAGTAGGGGCATGACCGAATCTTATGTTTCTTCATGGGAGTTGCTGTATCTGATTTTACTTCAATGTTTCTTTCAAGCTCGTCCCAAGAAGAATACATTCGGTGTAAAGGGGAATTTCCTATAGACCATAATTCCCTAAAAATGCTCAAGGCTTCTTTTCGTTCATATTTTTTGCATTCTGGACAATCGTCCTGATCGCCCATAATAACTCCCCAAGCTGTAAAGAATACTCAATAAAACTAATAACGTTTTTGAATTTCAAAGCAAATTCTTGTTTTGAGCCCCTTTAATTACTCGCGCAAAAAAGTTTTAGGCGGGTGCTTTTTTTGCTTCAGGCATGCGGGGAGAGACTAAATTTTAATCTCACACGCACTATACCTTTTCTTGAAGTTTAGGGTGTTAAGTAGAACCTAATCTGGTTGGCTTTAAAAAAATAATATTTCGTTTTTTCTATGGTATGGTAGGTAAGATAAGGTGTGTGTTAATTAAATTAAGACGTACATTTAATTAGAGAATGCACGCGATTCATATTTGTGATTCATAAAGCTTATTTTCTTTGAACTCAAAGAATTAACGAAGACACGCAAAAACTGGAATACAAAAGCATGTTTTACAAGCACCGAGAGAACTAGATGAAAAACCAAAAGAAACGCCAAAAAGAACGGCGCAAGCAAATTTTGGGAGTGATTGAAAAATGAAAGCTAATAATAAATGTCCTTCTTGCGGTTCAACTGAGATCGATACCGTCTGTGAAGGTGAATCGATATTAAGTGTTTGCAATGTTTGTCGAGTAATACGGTCAAAAAGCTGGTTTTGAAAAAAAACTATCCTAATGTGTGTGGGCACTAAATTTTAAACCCAAAACAAACCACTTCTATGTCAGATAGTTTGCTTTTAGGAATTGATAAAGGAACGAGTCGCTTCAAAAAGTAAGAAAAAGAGTATTATTTACGATAATCCTTTATCGGCGCCAGTGGTATGGTGGAAGTTTCAATAACGCCCTCTATTAAGCGGATTTTGTCTCCGACAAAATGTAAGGCTTTCGCGTTGGTGTCTGCTTGAAATAGAACTGCGAAATCCCATTGTCCAAAGACTTGATATGCTTCCTCAAGTTTCACGCCTTCCATAGGTTTTTCTTGGAATTCCATCAAAGGTTCATAAAGTTTTGCAGCCATGTTGGGACTTAGTTTAATCATCAACAGGTATTTCTGAACAGATTTTTCCATATCCAACACCTGATAACGACTTGGTTAAGACGCTTCTTTCTAAAAAATGTGCCGCTTAGCCGCTCCCATTTTTTTTATAACCTTACCACTATTTAATTCCATCTGGAATACTCTTCTATGTTTTCTAAAGGATTCGTCTATGGACAGAAAAACAAGAATCGCGACCATTGAGAAGAAAAAGAAATCAATTTAAACGTCCATGCTTCGTTTCACGTGAAGCATTTTTTTCTTAGAAAGCAAGGAACTGGTCCTCTTCATAATAACGCTCTGGCATTTCGACCTTTGATATTTTCACGTCTTTTCATCTGGATAGACAGACACCGGATTCTCGCCTGTTATAGAAAACATAAGAAGTAAGAGCTCTACAGAATCGTCGTGCCCTTTAACGCCCTGACAGTGTCAAGGCTGAACAGGCCTGAAAAAGCCAGATCTACCTATTATTTTCGCAAGATAAAGAGAAATTAACACAAACTAATCGAATAAGCAACAAGCTGGCGCACTTGATATTTAATAAAAAAAGTCACGTGAAAACTCTTCCCTTTGCAAAACTAATTGACTTAGTATTTTGTTCTTTTCTAACGATTTTTAGGAGTTTACTAAATGTCTTTTCAAGTTCTTGGAGATTTTTCTCTAAGTAAATTATCGTTTTTTCGGTCTCCTTTGAAGAAAGCTTAATTCCGCTAGCGCGCCGAAACCTATTTGACATTGTACAAACGAAGAATTTTCTCGATTGTTTTTTCGTCATAACCACATTTGCTTAGTTTTTTTTGAATTTGCTTCTTCATCGCCTTCTCCTCTTCTATAAGTTACTCATATAAGATGAACTTATAATCTATATTACGAATACCGATATATCGCGCGCATAAATGATAAAGAATCTGCTGAGGAAGGCAACGTGTGGTGATTTGGGGGAGGAATTTAACTCGTTTCAGGAGGAGGGGGTGGAGGAAGTGATACTTTAGGTGGAGGGGGTGGAGGAGAATATGATGCACATGCCAGAACCAAAAACGAAATGAAACAAACACCGGAAATTAAAGTCAGGAAAAAATTCCCTAACCCTATCCCAACAGCCCAGAAAAGGAAACTAAAACCAGATATAATGGAAAATACTACTTTTCGACTTATTCGACTCATAATTCTTCTAGTTTCCTCTGGTTTTCTTTATTGATTTGCTTAAAAGTGTCGCTTCTACTGTAAATACTTTTATGATTTTAATTTTGGCTGGTTTTTTGTCTCGTTTGTAGTTTAGTTCTTTTTTCACGTGTGCATGCCTGTTCCCAAGTTGGTCAAAAATGGTTTTTACTCCTTATTTTTTGGAGTTTGAAGGAAGTTTTCTGGGCTGCGGTTCGGATGTTCCATAACCAGAATTGGGGATATTCTCCACTGCCTCTTCAAAATACTTCAGGGGCATTGCTAATACAAGTTCGTTTGGAGACCAGCTGCCCGCTCTTCTTTCAAAGGTTGAGATTAGGTTGATTTCAGGGCTTGCTTTTGCTAAGACGTTTGTTATTGTTGAACATATGCTGCTTGCAGGATAGTACATGAAAGGTTCAGCCCCCTTAAACGAAATCAGCCCAAGAACCATGTCAGCCTGCGCAGGATTAACCAAAAGAAAGACTAAATCAGGGTCTGAATCAAATTTATCAAGCGGACCCAAAATAAAAAAGTCCCCTCTTTTTACCGGTTGCGGTTGTTTCCTTATCGACGCCAATGCAGTGTCCGTTGAGTCATAAATTCTATGTTTCTTCGTGGTCAAAGCAGGGGCAATAGTCTCTAATGGAACAATTTCTAAACCAGCGAAGTGTCTGCCACCTGAGCAAACGCAATTCTCCTTCGAAAGACAAAGAATGACATTGTCACGCTTAACCAGATCCAAAGCTTCACAGATACTGAGTTTCAAAGCAGAATCTCCGCTTCCTTTGTTCTCAACTGAAAACTTTCCTGCAATCGGCGTCCAATTCAAGCCCACTACTGCTACTATCTTTTTGACCTCTTCTCCAAACTTAGACATTACTTAAACCCTCAAGTCGAACGCTGACCTACTGAGTGTGCAAGGGTATTTAGACCCATCGCGCGTGTCTGTTACGAAAAAGGTTAAGTAAATTATTCAAGAGCGGATTGAAAGCGCGCCGCGCTGGTCTGGGTACACGTCATGCGTGAAGCGCGCTCTGTTAATTTTACTTTCCGTTTTCTAAAAAGAGTATGTTGATTTCAAACGGTTCTTTCTGCATTTCAGCTGTTAGATCCTGTTCTTTTCGGGCGAAAAGCGCGTTGCCTGCAATTTGATGGGCTAGAGCTAAGGTGAAGCAGTCGGGTAGAGAAATAGCTCGTCTGCATTTAGTTTTGGAAGCTTGGTTGATTAATTTTAGTGTGTCTTCGACTTTGATGTATCCTGACGAAAGTAGCTTGTTTACTCTTTCAGTCGATTCATGCCAGCCAAGTTTTCTACAGAGCACGTACCTTAGCTCAGCGACTGTCAGTTCGGTGGTCCAAGCTTCGACAAGGTCACTTTCTAGAGCTTTTTGGAGTTTCTGTCCAAGCTCATCACAGTATATTAGCTCAATCAATGCGCTGGTGTCTACGGCTAATTTTCCTTTCAAGTCTGGTTTCATCAAGTTTTCGCTCCTTTTGAAGATCTTCAATTGCTTCTTTAGTTCCGGCTACTGATTTGCATGCTTCTTCAAGTAGCTGGGGGTTCTTCTCTCGTTGATCAACCAAGAAGCGTAAAGCCTCGTTAAGGTCAACTCGGTGCCCTAGCTTAATCTGAAGTTCAGAAGCAACCTTCAGTAGCTTTTGCTTAACATCTTCTGTAACTGATATAGTTGTCATAAATACCATAATAGCTATAACAAATATAATAGCTTTCACATCGAAAACAGTTTACGGAAGACTTTCTCATGTCTTCACCTAAGAACGCGGGTTCAAGTCCTGCTGGATCTTTTTGGTTTTTGATATGTTACTTTTTTGGAAATATTGTTTATAGGCTTAAAGTCTGTGCATTATTTTACTGCTTGCAGTGATGGGAGAAGGGTAGCGTGCGGAAACGTGGTTGGGGAACTATTACGATAGATATCTTAGAGGCGACCTTGACTCCTCAGAAAAAAATGAGAATAATGTATAGGGCTAATTTGAATTATGCACGTTTCAACAAATACTTTTGTGATTTCCTGAAGAAAGGTTTCATCGAGGAAACTGCTGATCCTGAGGGAAAGGTGTGCTACCACATTTCTCAGCGAGGCAAGACTCTGTTGGCGGTGCTCAAGAAAGCGAATGAACTTGCCCTTTCCGACGAACTCTAAGCGTTTTTGGCGGTTTTTTGGATTTTGGTGCTGATTCAGATGGCGACCTCTGGTTCGATTTTGCTGACGTTGCTGATCTGAGTGGATTGAACTTTGACGGTTTTTTCAGGCGGGATGATCGTGCGTTACCGCGGGGGCAGTTTCGTCTGGGAGAAGGTTTTGCCACTCGGGTTCGATTTTGATTCTGTGAGCTTTATCTTCGTATGCGATGATGCCGTGTTTGGATAGGCACTGTAAGAATTCGGTCAGCTTGTCTGTTTGCACCTGGATTTGGTCAGATAGGTCGGTTAAGTCGTGCCATTTTCCGTCATTGAGGATGGCGAAGAGTTTTTCAATCGTCAAGAGTTTTCCCTGTTCAATATCAGTGAAAGTGCATTTAAATCTGACAGAACATATGATACAGGCTTAGCCTGATTTTACTTCTTTATTTTTCGATCCTTTTTTACAGAAGACACGGGTGAATGAATAGTATTTTTGGGCTGTACCTATGGAGTCTGCCTTCTGGACTATCTTCTTTGGGCTCTACTTATCGTTCTACATGTTTTATAAAACTCGAATGCATTGTTCTTGATTAATGAAGTTAGAGTTTTTAGTATGTTCTGCTCCGTGGCACGGGGGGATGAGATAGTGGTAACGAGCGCGGGTGCTGATGCTCTAAGGGTTGAGGCGGAGGAAGTTAAGGCGGAGTGGAGGTTGCTTTGGCGGGGGCGTATCGACGATAAGGTTCGTGCAGAAGGCATGGCGGATCGGAGTTTTTCGTTGTTGGCTGTGGAGCGGGGCACCGTCATTGTGGCCACGAGAGATTTTAAAGCATTGAATTTGAAGGAGATTTTGCGTTCTTACAATGTTCAGAATGTTGAGCGGGTTGTTGGTCCGCATCCTTCAGAGGGTGGGTGGACAAAGTTTGCTAGAACCGTGTTGAACAAGCAGACTCGTGCTCAGAAATTTAGGGCTGAGGCGCGGCCTGAGCGCCGTGGGAAGAATGCACAGCTTAAGAAGGGCGGCAGAGGCTGGCTGCATCAGTGAGAAAATAAACCGCCATTTTCGGAAGAATTTCTTGTTTCTGTGGGTTTTGTTTTTTAGTTTAGTAGGTTAGGTTGAGGTGTTGTGTTTGTCCTTGAAAAATAGAAGAATGATGAAAAAGAATCGTTGTAGTTTGGATATTGTGCGGGAAGTGCTTTCTATCGTGTTGGTTAAGGTCCGGAAGACTAGGATTATGTACAGGGCTAATTTGAGTTTTGTTCAAATGGAGAAGTATTTGACGCTTCTTTTGGGAAGCGGTCTTTTGGAATACGATGGTGCTTCTGGATATTTGATTACTGAGAGGGGGATGGAGTTTCTCAAGCTCTACGAGAACTATCTAGAGCGATCTACGCGTTTGAGGGAAGAAGTCGAGAGGAACTTGAAGGATAAACTCCGGCTTGAGAACATGTGTTTCAACAATAAGAGTGAAGCTAATCAAATAGGGATTGGAAAAGACGATCTCGAGTGATGTCAAAGCTGAACGATTTTTTCCCGTCTTTTGAATCATAATAGCGTGTCAACGTTGCAGGTGTGGAATTATGTCCAAACTCAGAAACATACAGAACAATATTCGCAGGTACACTTGGAAGCGGCTAGTTTGGAACGCCGTTATCGTAGCCTTGTCCTCTGGAGCGGTAAGCGTTGGAGCCAAGTTTGCCGCGTTTTGGAATCATTGGGTGTATTTTTCGTGGTGGCCTAACATCGCTGATAGTACGCTCTTAATCGTCGCGGGCGTCTGCCTGCTTGCGTACATGCTGCGGGATTTGACGAGGGATTAGACTCTCGCGTGCGCCGAAACCCAATTGAAGAGGAAAAAAAGAAAGGAGAAATACCAAACAAGAAACATTAGGGTGAAAAAACATGAAGAAACTACAAATTCTAATAATTGCATTTCTAATTTCGTTATCAATCTGCGCATTCTCAAGTATACAGGTCAGAGCTAAACCAGTCAATCTGTCTCGATTTGTCTTCAGCTCTATTAGCAGTCCACAAACCGCAGGT
>JBEKNP010000022.1:0-37619 GCA_049522695.1 Bathyarchaeia archaeon
CGGAGAGGGAAGGCCATGAACCTTTCATTTTAGTTTTGAGGTCTGAAGGCAGAACGGTTGTTTTGAGAAATTGGGTTTCTATTAAAAAATTACGGAACGAGTGGGAAAAATGAAGACAAAAAACAAGGGTTTAGTGGCTTTAAACCTCTGGATGCGAGGCAAACCGCTAAATTACCCAAATGAAAGAAGGCCGAAAACTAATGGATGAACATGAATTACTTAAGAGCATTACAAAGAAGCTATTGAACAATGTAAATCAAATTAGCGTTTGCGGAGTATTCACCGAGGCCAACAATCCAATTAAAGAAACGGATTTGTCAACACTGACCACTCAAGAAGTCCTAGATAAAATGAATAGCCATTTAACGCAAGAACCCTCTGACGTTAACAGCTTAGTATTTCTAAAATACATGGTTTCTTTCCCAGTCTCCATGTGCAAGCGTGACGTATCGCCTATGCTAAGTTTGCTTATCGGTTTTCATTATAGGCTATCTTTCCCTGAAAACTCAATGATTACAAGCAAAGAAAGCAAAGACAGCGGACTTGAAAAGATAAGCTACGAGGATCTAGCCGAGATATTTGGCAGAAGCAAAGCAACGATTAGCGATTGTGTTAACAAGACTGAAGGATTGTGGAAAGAGTTTCTTGAGGAAATGAAGCAGCAAGAAGCTATTGATGCAGAGGCTAAAGCGCAGCTATTAGCGGAAAGGAAAGAGCAGCTTAAGACAGAACAAGAAACGAAAGAAGGAACAAACGAATGAATATCTGCGTAGAGCTGAGGTACTACCTACTGAAAACTAACTACTGTCGTTCGTTATCTAACATCAAAGCCCATGCTTTACCTTTTGCTATAATTAAAGGTAATGAGGTGAGAGTATGCAGCAAAATAACTTAGTTAAAAATTATTCGCGTTGGAAGTCTAGCGATCCAGATAAGAAAGCTACCAGGTACAGGAAGGAAGGCAAGAAACTTAATCCTTTAACTGATAAAGATTTCACAGACGGAATGGAAGCGCATTACTTTGTTAAGGAAGATCATAAGGCGTTTGTTGCCCTACTCTATTATAGCGCAGTCCGTAAGAGTGAAGCATTGAGAGCCACGCGAGAACAGTTCACTATCACTAAAACAGATCTAGTTTTCAGTGTTGGCAAACGACTGAAGCATGGCATAGAAACACCACCATTAAAGATACCTCTTAAAGCGCCTTACGTTGACTCTATCGTTTCAGCGATTAAAGATACTGAGCCGGGAATGGTTGTCTTTCCCTACAGCAAAAAGACAGGTTACAACATAGTCGCGCGATGCTTTGGTTATCCACATTTCTTTAGGCTATCAAGGATCACTAACTTCTTTTCGGATGGTTGGACAATCGCCCAGGTGCATAGTTGGACAGGGTTAACATTGAAGGCATTAGACTATTACATTGGCTTAGTGGATATTGACAAGATGGGTAAGAGCCTATACAAGCAAGACAAAAGTTAAAGTAAAAAAGCCAGCATATTTACTCAAAAACCTTAAGGCCGAAATGAACATGCAAATGCAAGATCAAGTAATGGCTAGGTACACCGCGAAGGACAAGGGAATTGTACCTATGTCTCGCATTATGAGAGCCTACTCTGCCAAAGTTCACGCTGAACGGTTTGAAATCAGTGTTTGTCGAGACAGAGAAACGAAAGAAATCTACCTGGTAGTTCGAGTCTTAGTTTAATTAGTAACTGCACGATACTAAGTTTATTTGCTTGACTGGTCGATCTCTTTTTTGAAAATCCAAAAACCTCTAGTCGGTACTTCAGGTTCTACACCGTTAATTGTGACGTAAGGGTGTTTTGGTATCTCAAACGCTTTATCGAGATAACGGTCAAGTTTCTTTAGTTCACTTTGGTTAGTTATGTTATTTTCTAATCGTATTAGTTTTCTTAGTATCTCTCGTTTCTCATTAGGATATTTAATTTTGTAATCTCTAACTAGCCTAGAGATAGTATTGTCTCGCAATTTTGCCGTTTTCTTCATGGACATTTCAGGGACATTTCAAAGTGTCCGTGAATTGTTATGTCATCGACAGCTATTAACTATTGTCGTTGACCTACTTTGAAAACTGAACCAAAAAACCCCGAACCAATCCGGGAATATTGGCGAACAATCCAACGTAATTACCGGGCAAGAATTAAGGCAGAAAAGAACAAGCAGAGTTAAGGAAGCCATGACTGAACTTGACAGCGTCCCCGGATGCTATACAAATTATCCGCACGCTGAAGCGCCTAACGACTGCCGGAAATGCGACACTGATCTAAAATTTCAATGTCAAATCATAGCCGAAAACAAGCCCAGGAAGCGCAAAAAATGACCGAGCAACAGATCACGCCTAAAGAAATGGCAGAACTACATCTGGAGATTTTAGGCTCTCGTTCAAAATATCATGTAACTGCTAAGAACTACGCGCGAAAAGATGATATTCTAAACGACTTCTTAGCTAAAGATCAAGTTTTTGCAGTTCTATCAAACTGGAACGAAAAAGGTTACACTACCTGGATAAGCATAAACGACAAGGAAAAAGACAGTATCGAAGGCGTTACGGCCTTATGCGATTTTTGGCTAGATTTTGATGCAAGGCCAAAAGGAATTGACGATAGACCGGCAACTAACGAAGAAAAAATAAAATCCCTAGAAAAAGCAGAGAAACTTAAAGACTACCTGGCAGTTGGATTCAACGCTGAAGGATTTTTAGCAGCAAGCGGAAACGGTTTTCATATCCATTATCCTTTACCGCGTTTTGAACTGCCTTTGACCCTTCGCAGCTCAGTTAACAAAAAAGTAAGAGCCTTCGCTAAAGCAGCAGCTAAATACGTTAACGTAGAGATTGATAAGACCTACGATATTTCAAGAAGAACTACGCTCATAGGAACAGAAAACAAGAAACTACCGAGCCAACCGCTAAAGACAGGTTGGAATAAAGAAATTTTCAAAGAAGGCCTATCAACCGCTAAAAAATGGGTAGAGGCAGCAAGAACCAAAAACAAGCAACTTCTAGACGCGATTTTAGAAACACCGGAAGAAAACCCGAAAAAAGCCCTTTTGCCAACAGAAACACACATAGACATAGAAGAGCTGCTAAGAACCGATCAGAAACTCTATGACCTCTACAAACTAGGCGACTACAGCAAATATCAGTATAAAAGCCGAAGCGAAGCGGAAGAGGCTGTGCTAGTTAAGCTATCTATGGAAGGCTTTAACGATAACGAAATATGCGCTTTAATGGAAAACTGCGCTTTAGGAAAATGGCAAGAAAAAGGCGACAGCTACCACACCCTAAGCCTACAGCACGCACGAGAACAAGCTACAGTTTACCTAACTGAAAAAAAAGAGAAAAGTACACCGGACGCTGAAGAGATCAACCCTATAGTTTTGGCTAAAGAAATCCAGGATAAATACGATTTTGTCCTGGAAGATTTGAGCGACACACTTTATTATCGTGACGTCAAAGAACGAATATACAGCAACAAAACAAAACGACTACTCAACCGAGAAATAGCCCAAGTCCTAGACGAAGAAACAAGAACAAGATACTACCCTGAAGTAGAAAACTGGATCAAAAGCACATCCGAAATAAGAACCATAGACGAAAACCCCGAATTATTAGCAGTACAGAACGGTATTTTGAACGTAGTTACAAGAGAACTAAAAGAGTTTACGCCGGCCCTATTCATAACGCGAAAGTTAAAATGGAAATATGACCCTAACGCTAAATGTCCTAAAATTGACGCTTTTAAGCTGAAGATTTTACCTGAAGAAAATAAATGCTTGTTAGCACAAGAATATGAAGGGTACTGCCTTTATGGCGACTTAATCTTCAAAAAAGCCTACCTGGCCAATGGCAAAACTGACACAGGCAAAACCGTTCACCAAAACATTTTAACCGCTTTCCTAGGCGAAGAAAATCTTAGTCACCAAACAATCCAAGCCTTAAACCATAACCGTTTTAGCCCGGCAGAACTATTCGGGAAAATGGGTAATTTCGTTGATGATTTACCTAGCAGCATAGTCAAAACAACCGGATTTTTCAAAATGGCTTTAGGACATGGCACAATCCCGGCAGAGCGAAAAGGAAAAGACCCTTTTAACTTCAAAAATAAGGCCAAGTTTTGGATTAACGCTAATGATCTGCCACCGATAGCGAAATGGGAAGATACAGACGCATACTTTAACCGTTTACTGATTAACGACTATGAAGTACAAATACCTCTATCAGAGCAAAACCCCAACCTAATTTATGAGCTCACTACACCGGAAGAAATGAGCGGTTTTCTTAACCAAGCCCTAGACGGATGGAAAAGGCTATCAGACAACAAGAAATTTACTTATGGCAAAACACAAGAAGAAACCCGACTAATCTACACTAAACGATCTGACGCCGCTAAATGGTTTGTTGAAACCTTCTTGAAAGTAACCGATGAATACGAAAATTTCGTTTACCATGACGACATATTCCGAGCTTGTGTCAAAATCTGCCATGAAGAACAAATAAAGAAAATTCCAACCCCTGGCGAACTAACTAAAGCAATAGAGTATAATTGCACCGGTGCCAGGTCAACACGGATAAGAAAAATTATCGGATATGACGACAAAAAGAAAAAGGATCTAGTGAAATTTGAGCCTTCATGGCGCTATCTTAAACTCGTCATACCCAAAGAGGCTAAGACACCGGAAGAACCTGAACAAGACCCAAAACAAGCAAAACTTAGTATCGTGAAAGATACGACTGTGCAAACTGTGCGAGTTGTGCAGGGTATTCAAAACTCTTTAGCTAAAATTGAAAATAAAAATAGTAAAAAAGAAAATGAAAAAGATACGGATGATTTGAAAAAGGTTGCACAAACCGCACAAACCGCACAAAAAAAGCGTTTTTGTTCTGTTGAATGCGCTAATTTTGATAAAAAAGAGTGTTGTCACCCTGCAGGATGGGCTAATCTAAACAAGCAAACAGAATTACCTTGTAAATGTCCAGGGTACAGTTACATAGGAGCGCCAGAAGAATGACGCTAGAAACCGCTATAGTTTGTCCTAATTGCAGTTCTGAGAAAGTTTACGCGAACGGCAAACGCTACTTATCTTATGGAGAGATTCAACGGTTTAAGTGTCGAGATTGTGGCTATAGGTTTAGTTTTAGACATAATGCGTTAAATGTTAACTTCGCTGATAAGCAAAGTAGCCAACAAAACAATCCTTGCAAGGAGATTGACCTATTGGCTACGCTACCCGAAACAAAGACGGCTAGCGCGGGAATAAACACCACACAACAGGGCCTTATCGTTGAATTTCAATGGAAAATGAAGAAACATGGCTTAGCCAACGTAACTATAATAAACCGTACTGGATGGCTTAACACGCTTGTTTTTTTAGGCGCTGACTTAAAGAACCCTGATTCAGTAGAAACAATCTTAGCAACTGAAGAAATCCCAATTCCTACAAAACGCAACATTGTTGGAACCTACGCTGCTTTTGCTAAAGCATTCAAAATAGACTGGGAAAAAGTTAAGGTTCGCTACGATCCTAAAGAAGCCTTCGACCCCTTAGAGGAAGAAATAGATTTACTCATAGGCGCATGTGGAAAAGTAACCTCTGCTTTTCTACAAACACTCAAAGATACCGGTGCAAGAATAGGAGAAATAAGACAGTTAGAATGGACTGATATAAACGAGAAAAACGGCACTATCGCAATTAATCATCCTGGAAAAGGCAGTAGAACAAGAACGGTCAAGGTTTCACCAAAAACTATAGCTATGCTCAAGAATTTGAGTAAGAAAAACAGAGACTACGTTTTTAGCCCAAATTCTATTTCAATTAGGACTGCTTTTTGCAAAGTAAGAGAAAGACTTGCTGAAAGGATGCAGAACCCAAGACTGTTAAAAATCCATTTCCACACGTTAAGACATTGGAGAGCCTCAAGGGAATATGAAAAGACCGGTGATATCTATGCAGTTAAAGAGTTGCTGGGCCATAAATCGCTTTTGAGCACAGACCGTTATCAACATGGAGTTTTCAAAAGTGACGAATATATATCTAAGCGGCCTAAAACAAGCCTAGAAGAGGATGCACTAATTAGCGCTGGATTTGAGTATGTGCGATTTGACGACAGAGCTAACGAACCGATCTATAGGAAGAGGAAGTAAGGGCCATGTGGAAAGAGGCACTTTTCTTTATTTTTAGGTATATTGTAAAAGAAAGTAAATATCAAAAGAGGAATAAGCCACTGCGCTCTTCTTCGACCATCCAAGTATATCCCGATTCCAACCTCAAAAAAAGGAGCAAAGTTACCTACAGAACTGTACACAGATATTGGAATGAAAAACCATAAAGTGCTTATAAGCTGTGAACCCGAAAGAATCAGATATAAACCAATAAACATCGAAAACAAAGCAAGAATAGGTAGAAAATAAACATTCAACAATAATAAACCATCGATTTTCTCCTTAATATTCAAATTTTTACTTTTCAAAACGCTCCATGAGTGTTTAAAGAAGCATTGCATGTGCCCTTTTGCCCACCGATACCTTTGTTGACGATAAGCTTTCCAGTTATCAACTGCTTCCTCATAGCATTCTGCATCAATGTTATAGGGAATCCTGTAGCCTGCGAGGTAAATGCGAAAAGTTAAATCGGTGTCTTCTGCCAATACGGTCTCATCCCAACCACGCAGGTTTTTTAGCAAACTGCTCCTAAACCCACCGACTGTTCCCCCAAACTGCACAATTAAGCCTAAATTATCTCTTGCTTCTTGGTCAACACGGTATCCGCCTATTCGCTCCAGCGCCACTAGCCGCGTAATTATGTTTTGGGGTTCATTTAAGACAACGACCCTTCCCTGCACTGCACCAACTTTGGGATCGATAAATTCTCTCGCAAGTTTCTCAACAATATCTTTCTGAGGGTAATAATCAGCATCGAAACAAAGCACTATTTCGCCAGTTGAGTTGCTAAAGCCATCGTTCATAGCTGAAGCTTTTCCTTTGCCACCGTTGCTTTTGTCTCGATTCAGCACTTCTATGAACGGGTACTTGTTTTTGTAATCGTATGCTATTGCCCCGGTTTGGTCGGATGAAGCGTCATTGATGACTATTACTTGCAGTTTATCTTTTGGGTAGGTTAACTCGGTGATTCGCTGAAGTAATCGTCCAATAACTTTCTCCTCGTTATGTGCTGGAATAAGGATGGTAATGGTAGGTTCAAACGTTGAAGTCTCAGCGGCTACGGGTTTTTTGTTTTTGTTGGTTCCCCTTAAAACGGTAATGGTAAAAATATAATGCCTAGCAAGGTAAGCCATCATTATTGCCGTTAAAAGTAGGAACAAGATTTCTAAAACTTCAGAAATCATAGCTAAGCTCCTAGTTTGTGCTCTCACGATGGAGAACTGTTAGACTTAGAGACCAAAACGCTATGATCCAAAGTGAACTTAGAAAGGGAAAGAAAACTGTATAAAGGATATTGAAGATTTTACCGAAAAAAACGGTTCCTGTAATGGAGAAAGAATAAAAGATAAAGTTCCAACAGAGACCTATTATGTTGCCTGATGCTAAAAGGCATAGTTTTCGGTTAAACGCACCGTTCAACTGAAAGGCTAGGGAAATAAAAAGCACATTGAAAATTAATAACATGACTGTGGATTCAACGTTAATTAGGCGAAACGAGGCTATTAAGCAAAAGATTATTACTACTGCAAATAGAAACGCGAATAGACCATTTAATACTTTCACTTATTCTCTGCCCCTCTCTCAGACGGCGCTTTGTAAAGAGGGGCTAATTTGTTATCGATGGCTTTAAGCAATCAGTAACTATGTTATAGAAGAAAGCTCTATTTACTCAGTTAGAATCAGGAACAGAAAGAACCACGTTGCATATTACTCTACAGAGAACTGCAAAAACCTCTTCGGCATTCAAATTATCGGTATCTAAAACCAAGTCAAACGGTGCAAAATCTTCACCTAAAACGAAACCGTAAAGCTTCTTGTAAATCGCTTTTGTCCTAGCTTCTTTTTCTTCCAATATTTTGAATGCTTCATTAACCGTTATCTTATCCCGTTCGGCAACTCTTGCCGCTCTCTTCTCAATCGAAGCCATCAACCAAATCTTAAAACCCCCATTAAGCAACCACGGCATGGTCCAACTATCTAAGAGAACATTGCCTTGCTGCGCATATTTAAGCAGCTCAGCGTCTACTGCCTTGTCAAATTTAGGGTCATTTGCTCTTTCCTTTAGAAAATTTAAGCCTTCAGAGCTTTCCCACCAGCCTTGACGAGACACGTCATAGCCTTCTGCTTTTGCCAGTTCTTTAAGCGCGTCGCCACCTGAATAACACTTAAGATCGTATTTTTCCGCTAGCTTTTTTGATAGAGTGCTTTTTCCTGTTCCAGCCATTCCTGAGATGCAGATTACTATTTTTTTGTCAACAAAGCATAATTTTGCGTTTTTAGCCATTTAGCGCCACCATGTTATCTGCGTCAAGTTTCAATCGGCATTATGCCTATTAAGCGTGATGCAAGCAGACCTAAGAAGAACGAGCAGATGGGGTACCAGTAGAGAACTGGAATCGCACCAGAAATTGCACCTCCAGTAGCAAAATGTGCATTAGCAATTGTACCAAGGCCTGGCAAGTAAACCATAGGGTGAGCACCGAATGTGGGGGTTAACACAAAAAACCAAATAATAATGTAAACAAAAGAGAACGCGAACTGGACCATCTGTGGCTTAAGCATTTTTGTCTGCATGTTTTTTATTTGTGATTCTTTCTTTTTGAGTTTTTCAACTTGTTTTTTGTCGTTGGCTCGCATGGCAGCCATGGTTTCTGACCTGTATTCGTTCATTTCTTTCTGCATGACTCGGTATTGTTCCCACCCTACGAAATAGTTGATTAGAACCCTGTTAATCCCAGTGTTTATGAATGCAATGACAGTTGCGATAATAAAAATTATAATTGCATCCAAAGGTGAAGAGATTGCTATTACAGTCATCGCATTTTTCCTCTTAACACTCTACACGTATGCGTATCTTGTTTCCTTGTTAATAACCGTTTTTGCTTTTTAGAGCAAATTGTTTAAGAAAACAAACTTTTTCCAACACCCTGCTTATTTACACTATATACCTCGCTAACTAAAATTGATTAGAAACAGGTTTTAATAACGACTTTTTTTCATATCTTGTTATTGTCATTTCCAACAAGTAAACTTTCGTTTGCAAAAGTATCCCGACGAAGCTTAATGAGTTTTACAATTTTCGTCATTTCTACATCCTGAATGCTTTGAATATAGTCCAATGTTTTTCCAAAAAGCTGATATCAACTAATGCAAACTCTTTTTTGAACTACGAATGCTCATTCTTAATTAACGATTCTTGCTTGATTTAGCCCTCAATTGCCCTTTGTAAATCGGATGAAGCAGCAGACGCTCTTAGAGAATAGACACCACTTTTCTTCACTTTTCTTTACTCAACCTGCAAACAATTCAAGCCCCAACCAGAACAGCAATTTGAAAAAAACTTTTCAGAAAACAGCACGAAGAATCACTTTTGCCTATCTCCCCACCTAATAGTGCCCTGAAAAGATAAAAAACCTAACCACAACTAGTTCTTAACTAAAAAGGCACTGGCTAAATACACAATCAAAATAAGAAAAATTAATTTAGACTAAAATCAAATTAACTCAAAAAGAGGAGAGTTTAAAGCAAACCCGTTTTAGCCTACTCTCCAAGGATTCTCCTGAAAGCAGGATACATCTCGGCTGCTCTTTCTTGCATTAACAACTCATAATACTGGTAAATTATACCCACCGACAGCAATATCCCTGTGCCCGTACCGAAGGCGCCAAAGAAATCTGCAGTCGCAGCTACCAGCCCAACGATGATTCCGCCGAGAACCGTGACTACAGGTATATAACGTTTAAGGACCGCTTCTATGGGTCTTCCTGACCTGCGGTAACCAGGAATCTGCATGCCTGAATCCATAAGTTGCTTCGCAACTTTTGAGGGACCTAAACCGCCAACCTCAAGCCAAATCAGCGAGAAAACAGCGCAGAAAGCCACAAGAATACCCAAGTAAGCAGCAGCCCTTAACGGGGCAGCCACAACTTGTTCAATATTTGCTGGCGCAGTAACAAGCCAAGCAAGACCTCCTACAGGCCGGATACTAGTACTAGCACTAGTACCAGTACCTGAAGTTGTGACGTTAAAGTCACCTATTATCCGGAACAAAAGATTCGTGCCAGGAGCAGGACGACCCTGAGTACTCCAAAGCAATTGCGCGAAGAAGTAAACGTTTGCAAACAATGCTGACGCAAATATAACTGGAAGGTTAGAAACGTACAGAAGTTTAATTGGATATCTGCTTCTGAAGCCTTTATACCCTGCATAACTCATTGGAAGCTCAATTCTAATTCCTTGTAAATAAATAACGACCAAAAAGACTCCAATAGTAGCGAAGAACCCGAGCAAAGATGGATAAACTCCAGAAGCGGAACCAAACACCCAAGTTAGTAGCGAAATGGAACGACCTAGGTAAGCTGAAAGGGAACCCACAAACAAACCTGTATTCGGCGAAAATGTATCCCATACAACACTCTGAGCAACGCCAGCCATTATAAACAGGCTAATTCCGCTACCTAGTCCCCAGCCCTTCTGAACAAGCTCATCCATTAACATAACTATTACGCCAGTACTGATAAGTTCCAGAAAAATAACTAACGTTGCAGACCCAGTAATCGAACCGAACATGCCGCTTATAATGTACGCTGCAGCCTGAATACCTGTGAGAGCAATAGTGAACACTTTACTTGCAGAAGTGAATAATCCTCTATCCTCAGCATTCGACATGTCACATTCAATAATAGAGGAACCCGCAAGCAATTGCAAAATCAAACCAGCCGTAACAATAGGCCCAATACCCAACTGCATCAACGTTCCATTGTTCGAAGCAAAAATAACTCTTAATGAACTAAACGAGCTTTGGACTGATGCTGAAACACCGTAAAGTGGGATTTGAGCCATAACAAGATAAATAACTAAGACAAGACCAGTCCAGAAGAGTTTCTCGTTAAAACTTACCTTTCGCTCAGGCTTTTTAATTTCAGGTAAAACTCTTCCTATTGGTTTAAAGAGGCTGAGGAATCTTCCGGGCATTTAGTAGCTTTACTCTCCGTTGACTGGGGAGCCTAGGATTTCTCCACCTGCTTTCTTGATTTTTTCAGCCGCCGATTTTGAGTATGAAGACACTCGTACGGTTAGTGGTTTTGTGACTTTACCTGTGCCTAAAAGTTTTGTGTAGCCTAAGGCTGTCAGGTTGATTTGGGGTTTTTCCTCCTGACTTGTTTGCATTATTTCTTCTAGTTTTTTGAGGTTAATCGCGTTTTCCTGGCGATGAAGACTTTGGGGTGAGGTGAAGCCATTTTTGCCGAAGTAATCAGGTTCATGAGTCACGACCCAGCTCCATAAGTGCTTGTGCCGTCCAACCTTTCTGTGTCCTTTGGAGCCTGAATCCCGGTGCTGGCCTATCCTTCCGTAGCCTTGTGTTCTTGAGCCTCTAAATTTTCGTATTTTTCTTAGTTTATGCGGCATTTTGGTCAGCTTCTTTATTTATCGCTGTTTCAGCTTTTTTTAACTTTATTTCTAGCACACCATTCTTGAATTTGGTGTACATAACGTCTGGAATCACTACCTTCGGCAGATTTAAACTTTTATAGTATCTGCGGTCTTTCGATTTCGCCGAGAGCGTAATTTTTTGATCCTTTACGTGAATTTTGAGGGTTTCCTTATTAAAACCTGCGATTTCCGCTACAATTGTTATATAATTATTCTCTTGGAATATATCAATTAACGGTTTTGGCTCTCGGATATTGCGTTCGGCAAAGCTTTTAGATGGACGAAAGCTTGAGGGAACAGCTATTGATTTTATGCGGTAAGCGTGTTCAGGTTGAATTATTTGTTGTTTTTTGTTTTTTGCTGGTCGGTTGTTAAAATCTAGCCATTTACGGTTTTTTATGCTTCTACGCCATTTTGTGCTCGTGTCTTTCCCCTCCAATTAACTAACGAATTTCTTCACTCCCACTATAAAACGTATCGCACATAAACAGTGAGAAAACACGCATTAGCCCTGAAGCAGTTTACCCAAAAATGATGATTGCATGCTATTCTGCTGTCAGGAAACTCAAGCGCTCGGAGTCTATAACCAATCAAAAAAACATCAAGTTCGCTATCTCATGCACCAAGATTAGCGAGTTAGCAAACTAAAGCATAGCGTTTAAACGCTAAATTGGCAATATGCTTAGTTATTCTCTCTAGTTAGCTCTTTGCATTTAAGATTTATCTAAGAAATTTTAAGCTTATCAAAAAACTATGTTAAATGCAGATTAAATCATGCGTTTTACTAGTTCATTTATTGCTTCTCCGCGGTAGCCTGCTTCGCCGCCTGCTTTGAAGCCTTTCTTGGTTTTGCCTTTGTAGCCTTTGCTTGGCGGATGCAGCTTGAATAGTGGCTGCACATCTGGAAGTTTTTGGAATTGCACTTTGCAGTTTACTATGGCTTCTGCAAGGTCATCGATGGATTTGTATCCTACTTTCGTGATGTATTCGTCTGTTAGTTTTTTGTCGCCCGCTAGCCTTCCGCGTTTCTGAAGCATCATGGCAACGGTTTCTTTGGTGGGTTCGCCATATGTTACATAGCTGTTTCCACGTTGCAGCATTCCCTTATAGGCAGGTCGGCTATCAATGAGTACGGCATGGTTAGTATGCAGTAGATGCAAGAAGTCAAGGGTTTCTCTTGTTTCCCGCTGGGCACGAACTGTACCACGAACTTTAACGACGACAAGGCACTTGCACTCTTCAGTTTTCTGCACCACCTTTACTTCACCCAGTCCACTTGAGTAATCAAATTATATGTCTTCCGTAAACCATCAAAGATCGCGCAGGCGTAAGACGGCACTGTTCGTGTTGAACCGTAGCTTCTCATCCACAAGTCTTTCACGCCAGCCAAACCGAAGATAACTTTGGCTACCTCGCTTGAAACTAAGCCTAAGCCTCTGGGTCCCGGAACAATAACCACTCGGACACCGCCGCATTTCCCTTCGACTTGGAACGGAACTGAATGAGGTTTACCGCAACCGCACTCCCAACTTCCGCACCCGCGTTTTACTGGAATAATGTTTAAGCGAGCATTCACAGCAGCCTTCTCAATGGCGTTTCGGACCTGACTGGCTTTTCCTGAGCCTAACCCGATGTAGCCGTCTCTGTTTCCAACGGCAACTATGGCTTTGAAACGCGATTTTTCGCCAGCGTCAGTTTGCTTCTGCACTAAGTTGACGTTTATGACTTCTTCTTGAAGATCAGGAATTAAAGAGTCAACGATTTGAGGTTCAGAAATTTTTATGCCACTGAGAAAGACATCTTCAATGGTTGTTATTTTGCCTTCCTGAATCATCTTGCCTAAACGGGTTTTTGGAACCCAGGTTTCTAAATTAGTTTGTCTTTCTCTTTGCATTTGACCTGTACGACTCATGCTTTCTTTCCACCTTTTTTACTTGCCTTTTCTTTTAGTGTAACTGGCTCCTTTGCTGTAGTCTTTGCCTTTGCCGCTGCTTTCTTAGCAAGCGCCTTTTCTTCTACTGGAGCTTCTTTCTCAGTAATTGCCTTTGGTGTAGCTTCAGTTGCTGGCTTGGTAGCCTTAAATGAGCCTGTGATTTCAGCTTTCACTTTGTTGAAGTGCTCAGAGATTTTTTCAGGTACAACATTCTGCGCTGTGTACTTTGAGAATTTGGCAGTATACTCTTCTGAACCAGAACCTAAACTTTTAGCGTACTTGGCTATGTGTTCACCTTTCATGCGTTCCTTAACAATCTTCTCTTCGCTGTGAGGAATATCCACGCCAGCATCCAAAACCCCGCTCAGAACAGCGAAAATTTTTGAGCCCTTGGTGGGAGAAACCAAGCCAATATCTAAGATTGCCTGTTCAACGCCTTTAGCTTTCGCCTTTAAACCGCAAAGCAAACCTGTAAGATATGCTGCGGGAACATTGCCTGTTGGAGCCTTCCAACCGTAATTCTTAACGAGTTCACGGCTGTTGGCTGAAGCTAAAACCTCATCACCATGCGGTTTAGCAACCGTTATTTGTACTGTGACATTCTTTAATGACGCTCGAGTAACAAGCCGAGGCTTTCTAGAAATAACCAGAGCCTTCCGCGCTTGGTAATCAGTTTTTCCTTCCCGTCTGCGTCTTAATTGCACGCGGTAATTGCCGCTTTTTGCCATCTAACGTTTCCTCCATAAATCATTAGCTTTTAAATTGCGCTCTAGTTCAGCTATAGACTGGAACCTACCGCTACCAGCCATCCTGTAATATTGGCTGTATGTGGTTTCAGTTATGATTCTGCTTGTCTTCAACTCGCGAAGCTTGCTTCTCAGAGAACGGATCTTTTTCATCCAAGCCTCTTTTTTAGTAACCTTAGCGTAGCCAGCACCAGTGATGCTGCCGGGACCACTGCGCCTGCCTTTAAGTTTTTTCTCCCGAATAGCCTTTGCTCTGGATCTGCTTACGCCTTTCTCAGGAAGAGAATCGATGATTTTCTCGTGAATTAGCTTTCTTACTTCTTCACGTGTAATTGCGCCTTCAACATCATCCATCCGTTCAGGATCAATCCACACGCGGTTTTGCCCAATCTTTAAGATTTGAGCCGCTAACCGTCTCTGGCTGCTTAGGTCTGTCATTGTTCCTCTTCTTCCTCCTCAGGTTCAGGCTTGGTTTTCTTTGGTGCCTTTTCTTTCTTTGGCGTCTCCTTTTTTTCTTCGGCGTCTTCATCGTCCGCTTCCACTGGCGTGCCGTCTTTGAAAGTATCCTCTAATTCTTTCTCTTCTTTTTTGGACTTTTCCTCTTCCGTCAGCTCTTCGCCTTTAGCTACTTCCTCTTCTTTCTTTTCGGCTTCTGGTGCAGCTTTGAAATTTAAGATTTTAATGTCAAGTTTCTTGGCTTCCGCGATAAGTAGGGCGCGCTTTCTTTTGCCGACGGTGTGTGCTATGCGTGCGGCTTGAGCATTAGGGTCAACAGCGGATAGGTTTTTCACATTGTAAACTAAAACTTCCCGGTATCCTGAAGGATGTAGGCCTCTGGCGATTTTTGGTCCCTTATAACCAACGCTTACGCCAGCTGGCCAACCCTTGATTTTTCTTCTAATCTTATTATCTAATCCTCTGGGTCTCCGCCAACTTAAGCTGAACCTATCATACTTCCAACTTTCAGCTCTTACAAATGCGGGTTTCTTGTTTTTAGCGCGAGCTCTAACTTTAAGGGCTTTTTGCGATAATGATGGTTTCTTTTCAGTCTTGTCGGTCTTTTCGGTCATTAGGCAACTCCCTCATTTCTTTCATACACGTATATGCCGTCAAGGAAAACACGTGGGTCTTTGCGCCTTACTCTTGTAGCTTGTTCAATGTTAGCGGCGGTTTGGCTTACATCTTCTAAGTTCACGCCTTCAACAATGATGTCGTCAGGTTCAATTTTCACTTTGACATCGCCGATTATTTTTACTCTGCGTGCCCTGCGTTCACCAGTAAAGTTTTCAATCAAAATAGATTTGTCTTGAACCTTTACTGAAATTGGGAAGTGCGAGAACACGATTTTCAGTTTGTATGAGTAGCCTTTTGTTACTCCAGTAATCATGTTTTGAATGTGCGAGTATATTGTTCCTACAAGAGCGGCTTCCTTTTTGCGTGGCCACTTTGCCCAAACGCGAATATTTTTACCCTCACCTTCTATTGCAATGGGAACAAAGGCAAAGTCGCGTGTTAAGGACCCTTTTGCACCCTTAACGTTGACTTTTTTGCCTTCTAGGCGGACGTCTACACTATCAGGAACCTGAATAGTTTTAGATATTTCTGGAAGCCGCATAAATTACACCCCTAATATACGAAGGCTAACAGCCTTCCTCCAAGATTCTTTTCTTCAGCATCCTTATGTGCTATTACACCTTTTGAAGTGGAAACAACCATTATCCCTAAGTCTCTGGACGGCAAGTACTTCTTTTCCCAATCTTCAAACTCTCCGACTTTAGCTGGGTAGCGTGGTTTAATTGGTCCACATTTGTTTATTCTGCCCAATAATTGAACTTTGAATTTTCCAGAGCGTCCATCATCGATAAACTCGAATTCACCTATGTAACCGTTAAGCTGCATTATACGTAGGACTCGCCCCAAAAGTTTAGACGCAGGACTAATTATGCATTCACGCTTGTTTCGCATTTCATTGTTTACGATGGTAATCAAACCATTTGTTAAAGTATCCATGTCTTTTAGCTCCTACTCATATTTTTTGAACCCAAGTTTTGGGGCTGCCTCTCTGAAACAGTGCCTACATAAATATAAATTGTACCGTCGAATAACTGGCCCATAAGAGCCGCATCGGACGCATGGCCGTGACCCTTTGCCGTATTTTCGTTCTTTCTTCAATTGTTGTTTTCCCATACATTCAGCCTCTGTTTAAACGATTTCGACTCCTAACGTTTGTTTAACGAAGATAATTGATTCTTCAGGTGTTAACATGTGCTTGTGGCCAATGGCTTGCTTTTCTTTGCGTCGAATTTTCACTCGTTGCCCTGGACGATTAACAGAAACACAAATATCCATTCCAAAGATGCCTATGTCAGGGTCATATTTTACACCGGGAATTTCAATGTGCTCTTTAAGGCCGAAAGCAAAGTTACCATGTTCATCAAAAGAAGACTGTGAAACCTTGTTGTCAACGACAGGTAACACTTTCTTCAGGAAGTCAATTGCCTTTTGCTTTCGCAGTGTTACGACAACAGCGATTGATTCTCCTTCACGTATGCCAAAGTCACGGATAGTTTTCTTAGCTTTTTTCTTTACAGGCGTCTGACCCGTTATTTCTTTGAGCACTTTATTAGCTTTTTCAAGCGGCTCACCTGATTTTCCAACGTTAAGGTTTACCACGACTTTTTCAATTCGGGGTTTGAGCATTGGATGCTCTTCCCAGCTCTTAACTAAAGCAACTTCTTCAGACAACTGCAGATGCCTCCGGTACTACACCTATTAATGGTTCAGCTTCACCTATGGAAAAGATGAAGTCTAAAATTGTTTGATAACGAACACCACTCGCGTCTTCTATAACTACTAGGGCTTGTCGTCGTTTTTTAGCCTCAGTCTTTTCTATTTCAACTATTTTGCCTTGTTTGCCAATGTTTTTTCCGCCAGTAATCACTGCTAAGTTTCCTTCTTTGGTTTTCAAGCTAAGAACTACTTGTTTTTCTGGATAAGCGATTTTTAGAATGTCAAAAGTGTCGTATGTGACTTCTGCTGGTTTTTTCGGGTCTGCAACTTTTATGAGTATGTTTGAGCCGTTATGAAGTGCGATTTGCATGCCGTTTTTAACAGTGGTTTTGTCTTCAACGCGAAGTAACGAGAAGTTTGCGTCGTCCTTGCTTATTGGATGTAAAACCAGCCCTTTATTTGACGGCATGACACGGTAATACTTGTTTGCATCAGGCATGGAGATAACATCCATCAAGCCGACTGGAAAATCATCTTTTTTCATGACTTTTCCGTCAACCTGTACTTTGCCTTGAGCAAGTATCAATTTGCCTTCTTTCCTTGTTTGCGCAATGCCTAGAATGTCTCGAAGAACCAGCGTTAATGGTAGACAGTTCTGGAGCGAGTGAGAACCCGATGAGGGCTTCACTACCCAAGGCAGTTCTTTTCTGTGAATTGGCCAGAACCTTGGAGCTGGCTTACGTTTCAGCCTTGCTGTTTTTCCTTTTTTACCCAAAATTATTGTCCTCCTTCAGTTTCTTTAGAGGTTTTACGTTTAGCACGCGGCTTAGGCGCCGTTTTCTTGGCTACCGCCTCTTTTGCGGGTGCTTCTTTCGATGTAGCTGTTTTCTTTGCTGTTGTCCTTGGCTTTGCTACTTTTTTAGCAGGTGCCTTTTCTTCTACTGGAGCTTCTTCCTTGGCAGGCTTCTTTTTCGCTGGGGTTGCTTTTTTGGGGGCAGGTTTCTTAGCTGGTGCTTTCTTGGCTACTGGAGCTTTTTCCACTGCTTTCTCTGCTACTTTCTCGGGAATCTGTTCCGCTGGTGCTTCTTCTTTTGCAATTTCAGGCGTTACTGCTTTTTCTTCAACAGGCGGTGCTTCAACAGGTTTTTCTTCTTCTACCTCTTCAACCTTTGCTTGTGGCCGCCCTGGAGCCTTTTCAACTTTCTTGTGTGGTTTTGCTTTTGCCTTTTCTTTCTTCTTAGGCTTTTCTATTTCCTTCTTTCTGCCGAGGATGTCTTTTCGCCAGTTATCATCAAGGTTGAGGTTTCTTATTTCAACTTTGGATGGATGCACTGGAAGGAAAATGTTTGTCCCATCAACCTTTTCACGTGTAAATCCTTCAATATAGATTCGGTATAATTTCGTGTCAACACGTGAAACTTTGCCTTCAAAGCCCTTGTTGTCTCCGCGTTGAATGCGAACTGTGTCGCCCTTTCTCACTGGAAGAGTTTTTGCGCCTCTTGAAGCAGCAAGCTCGTTTGATAGAGGAGCCGCCATAAGCTTGTGACGCAGGTGAGCAGGAGCGTTAAAAAGCTTTTTTCGCTGTTTACCAGGATTTTTTACTCGTTTAGTATCTTGCATCGTCTTTGCACCTACACTATTATGCTTGAGGCACTTGCAATTCTTGGCCATCTCTCGGCTGCCTCTCTAGCTACTGGACCTCTTATTTCTGAACCTTTCATTTCACCATCAGGAGTTATGATTACTGCCGCGTTGTCTTCAAACTGAACCCAAACACCATCCACACGTCTGAAAGTTTTTCTTTGACGAACAATTACTGCTTGGAAAATCTTTTTCCTCATGTCAGGCGATCCTTGCCTAACAGACACCGTTACTTTATCGCCTACAGTGGCAGACGGGTAACGTCGCAGTCGGCCTTTATATCCCATGGCTTGAATCAAGCGCAGTACTCGTGCACCCGTATTATCGGCGCACTTTAATTCTGAACCTGATAAAAGACCTCGGCTAATTTTTTGTCCGTGTGAAAGCATGCCTTTTGCTACAAGTGCTCTCTGTTTTGCCTTTGCCGTCATTCTACTTTTCCTCTCCTAATTTTTCGACCACAACAAAAGAAACCGTTTTGCTTATTGGTCTGCACTCGGCGATTCTTACTCTGTCGCCTTCTTTAACATCGATACATGGTGTGTTGTGCGACGCAATGTGACCGTGCCTTCGTTCGTACCTTTGGAATTTCGATGAGAACTGTAAGAATTCTCTGTCAACTATAACGGTTTTATCCATTTTAGCCGTGTGGACTGTACCGTCAAGCACACGACCTCTTATTGCAAGAGTCCCATGGAATGGACAGTTTCGATCATCACATGTTTTTTTAGGTTGTTTGAAAACTAATGACATTACCATAACCTCTTAATGCTTTTTTTAAGCCGATCCTCAGATCTGCCGACTAAAAGTTTACCGTCAATATCTACAACTGTTCCGTCATCAAACTTAAAGTTGAAGAAGGATAATTCCTTAATTATACTCTTCGCTTGCCCTTCCCGCAGGAAAGTGAAAGTGTTTTTTGTTTCGCCGATGACTTTGCCGCCACAGCCAACATAACATTCATGAGGACTTTGGGCAACTTTGCCTTCGGTGCCAATAAACTCATAACGAATAATGTCTGGAGTTACTTTCATTGGGAAGTCTCCTCAGTTTCTTTTTCAGCCGCAGGCTTCTTTGCGGGCTTCTCCGCTTTTTTCTTTTGTTTCTTCTCAGGTTCCTTAGCGGCTTTCCTAATGCCCAATTTATCTTCGTTTTCCACTGTCAATATTTGCGCGATTGTTTTTCGCAGTTCTCTTACTTTTGTTGGGTTTTCAACTGCGCCGCCTGCTTTAATCATGGTTCTGATGCGGGCTAGTTCCGCGCGTAAATCAACAAGTTTTTTTGTTCTATCATCAGAAGACATATCGACGATTTCTTTGATTCTCATTCTTGGCATTTACTTTTTTGCCTCCTCTTTTGGTTCGTCTGTGATTTCTGTTGCTTTTACTTCTGGTTCTTCCTCTGTCTCAGCCTGTGATGCTTCTTCCGCGTGAGTTGGTGTTTGTTCTTGTGGCTTGGCTTCTGCTTGCGGAACAACTATTTTTTCTTCCTCGGGCGCTGCCTCGAGAATTTTGATTCTGTCAGGGAAATATGCGTCTGGGGGCATGATTTTTACTCTTACTCCGATAATGCCTGGTTTCAGTTGGACATGCGCTTCAGCTTTTCTCATAGCCACTAAGGCTGGTTCTCCGCATCGTGGGAAGTAGCCAGCTCTAAACTTTTCAAAACGTGCTCGTTCAGTGGTAAGTTTTCCGCTTATAACTATTTCAGCGCCAAGCGCGCCTGCTTCCATAACTTGATTTAATGCCCAAAAACCTGCACGCCTAAAGTGAACACCTCGCTGAAGTGCTGAGGCGACCCGTGACGCAATTACAAAGGCGTTGAATTCTGGAACTTCGATTTCTGATACTGAAATTTGAGGATTGGAAACTTTGAAGTTTTGTTCTAGGGCGGAGGCGAGTTCTTTTATTGTTTCTCCACCTCTGCCGATGACTAAACCGGGGCGCATAGCATAAATTACAACATGCGTTCCAAGCGGAGTTTTGGATATGTTTACTCCGCCGTATCCGGCTCTTTCAAGTTTTTTTTGTAAAAATTCATCTATTTCTGTTCTTTTGATTGATTCTGTTATAAAACGTTTGACTATGCTCATTTATTGTTCTCCTTGCTTGGGTTTCTCGTCTAGGACAATTTCGACGTGTGTTGTAGTGTCATATTTTGGTGAAGCCCGACCGTGCGCTCTTGGCGTATAACGCTTCAATTTGATGCCTTGATAGGCTGCTGCATGTATTATGCGTAATCGATCTACGTCTAAACCTTTATTTTCAGCGTTTGACTGCGCCGATTCTAGAACGTCGAGGATTTGCTGTGAAGCTTTAATTGGGTATCGTCCACAAAAACTATTTACGAGCCCATGGCGATGGGGCAGTTTTTTATTATACCTTGTGTAGGGAACAGCCTTCTTTTTAGCTGCGACATCCCGCAAATACTGTTTCGCATTGGTCAGCATCATGCCCTTGATTGCTTTGCAGATTTCTCTTGCTGCTTTATGGGATACTTTGAGTTCTCTGCCGCTTGCTTTCGCTGTTTTTTCTGGATCAAGCAGTTCTCCGATTATTGAGTATCCCCATTTTGGCATTATTACATCTCCGATGCGCAATCAAACACGTAAAAGCAATTTATATGGCTTTCCGTATCACAATTAAGATTTTAGTCTAAAGCGACTATTTACGTTCCTGCGAAGGGAACAATTCGAACGCGTGAGGTGTACAGTTTTGGGATGGCATTTAGGCTTTTATAGTTTTCCAAAAAACCTCTAATGTTGGGCTGGTCTTTTGTAATGTAGAGCGCTATCTTCAATGTTTGTCAATATTGTTTTAAAGTTTTCAATGTTTAGGTAAATTTTTAGATTTTCTGTTATTGTTTGAGCTTTCTGAAGGTTTATGTTTAGGGATTTCTTAGGCGTGGTTAAAGTTAGGGGGTGGGCTGAAGGTATGAGTGTTTTGATCCTGATTTGAAGCTAATTCTTCAAAAAACTCTTAAATGTGTGTGAGGAGAGGGTTGAAAAACGGTTAGAATCACTTTTGCGCGATGAAAAATGGTTTGAACCCGATGAAATTGTGAAGGAATTGAACGTTAAATATACGTGTACTTACGCGAATTATACGTGGATTTGACGTTTAGCTGCGATTTGTTTATGTTTTACTTCCTCCGCTATTGAATTCATAAGAGTTGGAAGTAGTCCGATGTCAAGCAAAAACATAGCTTTTACCTTCACTAATTTTTACTAAAATGAAAAGAGCATCAGCCTCCTGAGTTGGGGTCGAGGGTTCAAATCCCTCTCCCGCCCTGTCTAGCGAAGTTGACCTGTTTTTTCGTTTGGATGTTGCATATAGCTAAAACGTTTATGTTTACCTGCACTGTATTTGCTATTGCACTCTGCAAAAGGCGGTTTTGGAATGGCTAGCAAAAACGAGAAAATAACGATGCTGCATGGCGCTGGCGGCACAGTCATGCACAACTTAGTCAAAAACTACATTGTAAAATATTTTGGCGGCATCGGCAACGCTGCTGAGGTGCCATTGGAAGCGATGGATGACGCTGCAGTCATCGGTGACATTGTGTTTAAGAGTGATTCTCACGCTGTTAAGCCGATTTTTTTCCCAGGCGGCGACATTGGACGCTTAGCAATTTCGGGCACAGTTAACGATATTTCAGCTATGGGTGCACAGCCTTATGCGTTGGCTTGTGGGTTTATTTTGGAAGAAGGCTTGCCACTTGCTGATTTAGAAAGGATTTTGGTGAGTATGCGGGAAACCTGTATTGAAGCAGGCGTTGGCATCGTCACTGGCGACACGAAAGTGGTGGAGAAGGGCAGTTTAGGCGGCCTTGTCATGAACGTTTCAGGAATCGGCAAAAGAACCCCAGCCTTAGAAAGCAACTTTAAAGTGGCTCGGCAATACCGAAACGTTGCCTCGCGTTGGACACTTGACTCAAATTTAGCGGCAGGCGATAAAATCATCCTCACTGGCACGATCGGGGACCACGGATTAGCCGTACTTTCGGCGCAACAAGGCTTGACTTTCGGAAGCGAAATAAAGTCGGATGTGCGACCGCTCAACCGCATGATTCAACGCTTATTCGGCGAGGTTGGCGGAACCGTCTCTGTGAAAGACCCGACTAGAGGCGGGTTAGCGGATGCGCTAAATGAGTGGGCTGAGAAATCAAAAGTTGGCATTTTAACCCATGAAGACAAAGTGCCCATTCGGCAGGACGTGCAAACAGCATGTGATATGCTTGGCTTAGACCCGTTGGAAGTTGGGAATGAAGGCAAATTCATAATCGGAATCGTTGCAGAGAAGGCACAAGAAGCTTTAGAGTTTTTGAAGCAGACGGAAGAGGGAAAAAACGCGCAGATAATCGGCGAAGCCACAACACAATTCAAAGGTGTAGCCATGCAAACGCTGGTAGGCGGCAAAAGAATAATCGCAAGACCCATAGGCGACCCAGTGCCAAGAATCTGCTAAGCCTGGATAGCCGCATTTTTTGCCCAAACCCTACAGGTGCCTTCACTGCTAACCATGCATGCGCCAACAGGTTTCTCAGGTGTGCAAGCCTTCAAAAACATCGGGCACTCGTTGGGTTTGATTTTTCCGATGATTACAAGGTGGCATTCGCAGCCAAGCAGAATATCTTTCCCCTGCTCAACATGGACACCATATTTTAACCTTGCATCGTAATCCGCAAGCGACTCGCGCAACTGCAAGGCGGAGTCTGGAAGCCTACCGATGCCGCGCCAGTTGCCGCCTGTAACAGTGAATGCTTTATTCATCATTTCCAGCGCTCGAATATTGCCTTCAGGCTTAACCACACGCGGATACTCATTCTCCAGCTTAGCTGTCCCTTCGCTTTGCTGCCGTACAATCATGTAAATTGCCATCAACACATCAATCGGCTCAAAACCAGCCACAACCGTGGGCATCCGATAAACCCTAGGAAACAACTCATAAGGCTTCAAACCAATAATCGCACTGACATGCCCTGGTGCAATAAAACCGTCAATCTGCAAGTCGCCCACACCGAGCAGTAGCTCCATGGCTGGAGGAATCAAACGATGCGACACAAGAAAACTAAGGTTTTTTGGCGGCTTGCCCAGCGCTTCGACCGCAGTTGATGGAGCAGTGGTTTCGAAACCGACCGCGAAAAACGCAAACTGTTTTGAGAGCTCATTTTTTGCCATTTCGACCGCGTCAGAAACCGCATATACAATTCTGACGTCGGCACCAGCTGCTTTAGCTTCTAAAAGCGACATTTTGCTGCCTGGCACCCGCAACACGTCACCGAAACATGTGACTACAATGCCCATCTCTGCTAACTGTACAGCTTCATCAATTTCAGCCGCTGGCACAATGCAAACGGGGCATCCGGGACCAGCAATAACCTCAACAGTCTCAGGCAAAAGACTACGCAAGCCAAAATGAGTTATTGTCCACTCGTGGGTTCCGCAGATATGGCAGATTTTTGTTTTTCCAGCCTTCGGCGCCAAGCTTTTGATTTTTGACGCGATATTCTGTGCCAACTCTGGGTTTCTGAACTTTAGGTTTTCAGCCATGCCACTCGCTCACCTGCGGCTTTATTGTGGGGTAGCTTCAAGAATGCTGTTCCATAAGCTCAGGGTTTCTAAGGCTTCTTTTTCTTCGATAACCTGTATAGCGTAGCCTGCGTGAACCAGAACGTATTCGCCCACTTTAGCCTCAACAAGCGACACGTTAACTTCTCGCAGTACGCCTTGGCCAAAATCCACGTTGGCTTTGGTACCGTCAATATTCATTATTTTGGCGGGAATTGCTAAACACATAACTATCAATTATTAACCACGCATAGAACGGCGATAAAAAGAAATTGGTCTAAAACCGCGAAAAGCCACTTACAACTGCCTGACCAAACGAAACTCCCCCATCCCCAGCTGGAACAGCCTCATGAACCAGAAACCGCAGCCCAGCATCCTCAACAGCCTCACGCATGACTTTAGCAAGTATCTGGTTGCAGGCAGCGCCACCCGAAAACCCAACGTCTTTAACGCCCAGCACCAAAGCTTTCTCTACTGCTAAAGAAGCTAAACCTTTTGCCAAGTAAGCATGAGCAGAATAAGCCAAATCGCTTAAGGATAACTTTTCTTTGTTTTCAAAGATTGACCTCAGCAGGCACGCAGTATCCAGCGTGTCTCCATTCAAGACGGGCTTTAGGTTCAAAACGTCTTTGCCAGCTATCGCGGCTGATTCCAATTTCATGGCTGGTTCACCCTCATAGCTGCGCTCGTAACATATTCCTAAAACGGCTGAGACAGCGTCTAAAACTCTGCCGCAACTCGTAGTTTCAACCGCACCTAAGCCTTTCCCAAGTTGGCTTAGAATCAGGTTGGCTTCAGTTTCGCCGAAAGGCAAGTGCACACTGTTCTGCATCAGCCAAGGTTCAACCTCTAATCCTGCTTTAGCGAGCATTCCAGCGGCTACACGCAACGGGTAACGGCTAGCCACATCTCCGCCAAGCAATGGTTGCGGTTCCAGATGCCCCAGCCGCTTAAACTTCGCCGATTCACGCGTGCAAAACAGGATTTCGCCGCCCCAAGCCTCGCCGTCAGTTCCGTAGCCGTACCCGTCGCAAACAACAGAAACAGCGTCTTCCAAGTTGTGTTCAGCCATTAAGCCGGCAGCGTGCGCATGGTGATGTTGCACCTGAATGAGCGGTAAACCGTCCGCTTCTGCCATTTCTTGGGCTAAAGCAGTAGTGGTGAATTTTGGGTGCAAATCGCAAACCACGATTTCCGCATGGCAGTTGGTTAACTGGTAGAGGTGATTTGTGGCTTCTTGCAGAAACGCTCGTGTTTCCACGTTTTCTACGTCACCGATGTGTTGGCTGATGAAAGCTTTATCATCAAGCAAAATACAAGCTGTATTGTTTAGTTCGCCACCTAAGCCGACGACGCACCGTTTTGATTTAGCTTTAAGCCTGATTGGTGTTGGAGCGTAACCTCGGCTTCGCCTAAGAAACACTTGGCGGCGCCCATGAGTACGCATGACTGAGTCGTCGCACCGATGGGCAATGTTGCGGTTGTGAAACAAAAAATAATCCACCGTGCCACCTAAGGTTTTGAGTGCTTCATCGTTATCTTTCACGATAGGCTGGTTCGGCGGGTTGGCGCTAGTCATCACAAACGCTGCATCATCGACACGGTCAAAAAGCATGTAGTGCAAGCCAGTGTAGGGTAGCATGACCCCGACGTTATGCAGGTCCGGCGCAACCAACGGCGAAAGATTGTAACTGCGGCTTTTGTTTAGCAGTACTATTGGGCGTGCAGGGGAAGATAGCAGTTCTTGCTGCTTCGAAGCTACTTCGGCGAAGCTTTTTGCTGCCCAAAGGTTTTTTGCCATGATGGCGAAGGGCTTTTCGTGCCTATGTTTCGTGGTTCGAAGTGCTTCCAGAGGCTTCTCTTGTATGGTTGAGGCTGCAATGTGGAAGCCGCCGTAGCCTTTTATTGCGAGCACATTGCCTTCGGATAACAGTTTTCCTGCCTCACGTACTGGGTCTTTAGCTTTGATTGGTTCGCCCGTTTTTGTTGTTAAGTAGGCTTTTGGACCGCATTCTGGGCAAGCCACTGTTTGCGCGTGAAACCGCCTGTTTGCTGGGTCACTGTATTCTTTTAGGCAGAAACCGCATAAGGGAAACTCGCTCATAGTTGTGTTTTCGCGGTCGTATGGCAATCGCTCGATGATTGTGAAGCGTGGTCCGCAATTGGTGCAGGTGATAAAGAAGTATTCATAACGTGGGTTTTTTGGGTCTCGCAGCTCCCTGAGGCACTCGTTGCATATGGCGATGTCTGGCGGTATTATTGAGCCTGAAAGCTCCGCTTCCTCGGAACTCTTGTAAATCGTAAATTTGTCATGTTGATTTTTGCCTGAAAGCTCAGTAGACTTAACCGCGTCTATCTGCGCTAAAGGCGGCTTCTTCGCTGTCAGGTCACGCATAAAACTTTTGATGCCTTGCGCGTCGCCTTCCAAGAGGATTTCTACTCCAGCGTCGCCTTTGTTGCGAACGTATCCTGCCAAGTCATTTTTTGTGGCTAAGCGGTAGATGAATGGGCGGAAACCGACGCCTTGAACAATGCCGGTGACATTTATTTTTACACGCAAAGATATGAGCCTTAGCTATTTCAAAACATAGATTTTCTCTTATACATTTCGACGCACAAAAGACTAAAATGCAGAGTTAATCGGAGTCTCGGGGCTGGATTTGAACCCGCTACCAATAGCTTACAAAAATGGTTGAAGTTGATTATCATCAGATTAGCCGCAATCCCTGTATAGTTTTAAAATGTTGATCATACGTAAGGATAGGTTCACCGTTAGTTTTAGCAATCGCGGCAATAAGAATATCAAATTCGCCGATTAATCTTCCTGCGTTTTTTAGTTCACAGTAGATTCCAGCGGCTTCTGCGCATGCTTCAGGTGACAAATCTAATATTTGAATGTTGGAGATCGCTTTTTTCACATCCAATAGATTCTCTTGGCGTCTAGATGAAAGAGATGCGCCTTTTAGCAGTTCGTAAGCTGTGATGACTGTAATGGCGATTGTGTCATTCTTGTTTAGTAGCTCGTTAATTTTCTTGACGGCGTCTGGCGTTCCTTTCAATAAAGCAATCATAACGGTGGTGTCAATAATCGTCAATTATATTTCAATCTCTCTTGATTTTGATTGCTCTCTATCTTTCAAGACAATTGAAAAAACTTCATCGATGTCATCGCCTTTCCAAGTTCCAGCAAATTCGAGAATTGACATCTTATGTTCCTTGCTTGCAACTCGCAAGACAACATCTGAAAATGATTCTCCAGACTTCTTCATGCCCTTTAGAGTTTCATATGCTTTTTCAGAGAGAGAAATAACTTTAGTCATAGCAAACACTATGCGCATATGCATATATATGCATAGTGATTTTGACCAAAAAAGCTGTCAAGCCTAAATTGCTTTTGATTTTTCTTCCTCGTGAAGCAAGCGCCTTAAAACTTTGCCCGCTGAACTAATGGGCAACTCTTTCCTGAACATCACTTCACGGATTGCCTTGTAGGGTGCAACTTTGTCGTTAATGAAAGCCATGATTTCCTTTGCCGAAACAACGGTGCCCTCTTTGAGGACAATGAAAGCTTTCGGGACTTCACCCGCCGGTGGGTCTGGTTTGCCGACAACCGCACACAATTTTACGGCTGGATGTTCGTAGAGAATATCTTCAAGTTCTCGCGGGTAAACGCTGTAATCCTTGTATTTCATGAGATCTTTTTTGCGGTCAGTAATGTAAAAGAAGCCGTCTTTGTCCATGTGTGCGATGTCGCCTGTTTGAAGCCACCCATCACGCATGACCAAAGCGGTTTCCTCAGGTCTGTGCCAGTAGCCCTTCATGACCTGCGGTCCTCTCACCGCAAGCTCGCCAGTTTCGCCCTGCTCAAGTGTTCTTTCGCCTGTTTCTAAATCAACTATTTGCGCCTCGGTATCTGGCAGGGGTAAGCCGATTGAACCAACCTTCACCGTTTTCATCGTCCTGTCCACTGGGTTGCAGTGAGTAACGGGAGACGCCTCAGTTAATCCGTAGCCTTCAGCTAAAAGTCCGCCTGTGATTTGCATGAATTTCTTTTGGATTTGCGGCGGCAAAGCTGAAGCGCCAGAGATGCATACGCGAATGGAGGTTAAGTCGTATTTGCCAAGGTCCGGGTTAGCTAATAGCACCGAGTACATGGTTGGGACGCCGCAAAAAACCGTAACTCCATGCTTCTGGATGGCTTCTAAGACTTTTGCAGGCTCGAACCTTGGCATAAGAACCATTTTCGCCGCTAAACTGATGGGTACAGTCATGCTGGTTGTCATGCCGTAAATATGGAACAGGGGTAGTGCTGTTAGGAAGGTTTCTTTTGCTGGTGTGCCTCTTATCCAAGCAGCAAACATGAGCGCGTTTGAAACCAAGTTGACGTGTGTTAGCATTGCTCCTTTGGCTGTTCCTGTGGTGCCGCCCGTGTATTGCAATGCCGCTAAATCCCTCTCTGGATTTATTTCGATTTTGGGAGGTGTTTCTGGGGTTTCTTTTAGAAGCTTCTGAAAATCCAACAGGTTCGGTTTGCTTGGGATAGTGGCTGTTTCGGATGCTTCGTCTAATCTTGTAACTATAACGTTTTTTAGCTTAGTTTTAGCCCAAACATTATCCACAACAGCATAAAGAGAATTCAAAGCGATTATGGTTTCAGCCTCTGAATCGCACAGTTGATACTCAACTTCACGCTCCCGATGCAAGGGACTTATCGCCGTTACAACCGCACCTGCTTTGAGGATTCCGAAATAAGCGATTATGAACTGAGGAACGTTCGGCAAAAAAAGTGCTACCCTATCGCCTTTTGCCACTCCTAACTTGAGGAGACCATAGACGAACTGGTTGGACAGCAAATCCAACTGTGCATAAGTAGTTTCTTTTCCATCATAAGCTAGGGCAACATTTGCTGGATAATTTTTAGCGGTTTTCTGCAGAATCCCTTGCAGCGATATGGCAGGATACTTTATGGTTTTTGGCACGTTTGAAGGCCATGCATTAAACCAAGGCTTGTTTTTATTCGGCAAGGAGAACCCACCTAACATTGAAGCAGAAAGAAGTAAAAACGTTTAGCCTTATTTAGAAAAAACAGTCCAATACTAAAAAATTACCGCGTTCTTTTGGAATAATCTGTCAAACCTAACCTGTTGCCGGAGGGGTCTTCAAACTCAACCGCCATTCCAGTATGAATCGCAAAAGGTTCAGACAGAAAACTCAGCCCTTTAGCTTTCAACCGTTTGTACTCTTCCTGCACGTTGTCCACCACGAACCAGATGGTCGGTTTTGTCTCTGGGAACTTGTTGGTGTCTTTTAAGATGATTGCAGGTTCATTGTCGCCGACTTTGAAGGCTATCATGCCCATGTTTGAGAAGTCAAATTTAATCGACAAGCCCAATAGGTCTTGGTAGAACTCTTTGCCTTTCTTTAGGTCGCCGCTTGGTAGGAAGAAGTTATCGTAATCTTTCATGATTTCGCCCATGAGAGTTCTGTGGCAAGTGCTTAATAAGATTGACAAAAGACCAATTTTTAACTGATGTACTCTTGTGTGCTTTGAAATTTGCCTTGCATAGTTTCATGCTTTTGTTTTGCTTCTTTTGTCCGTGTTAATGGTGGGGTTTACCTGCGTCGTGCCTTGGTTTTTTGCCAGACAGCAAATGTTATCAAAACTAGTACCAGAATAATGATAGATACTGGGGCTAAGACGGCAGAGCCGCGCAAAAGATAAGCGACAAATAGGATGATTACTACGCCCAGTGCCAGTACTGGAGAATCACCGACTAGAAAGTCCTTCCAGAATGTGAAAAAGCTTTTAACTCGTTTCCAGATTACGCTTAGCGTTTTACCGGAGGGCATTATAACTCAATCTCCGTCAGGCTTTCGTAGACTCGTTTGAAATAAGCAATCAATCCCAATGTTGCCAGGAAGATTATCGCTAGGAGTACTAATAGGAATATATCTCCCAGAGGCCACTGAACGCCAACGCCTTCGCCCATCCAGAAGAGACCAAAAACGGTTAGCAGGTTACCTACACCCAGCTTCATATAATTCTCGGGTACTTTAGTCAGAGGCTTTGCGACCACAGCGCCTATTGCCGTCATTACTGCTACTGCGGCAAGAGCGGCGAGCGCGGCGGTTCCTAGTTGGTTTTGGCTTCCGTTTGCTAAACCAAAGCTGATGACAATCATGATAACTTCCATGCCTTCCAAAAGCACGCCTTTGAAGCTGATTGCAAAAGCTAAGGAATCTCGTTGGCCCCGAAGAATTCCTTTCTCCTTAGAAAGAGTGGCGACCTGTTTGTCGTAAATGTCGCGTTCATCATGCGGTGCCTTAAACCCTGTTTGGCGCAGTATAGCTTTCGTGAGCCACTGTAACCCAAAGATAAGCAGCAATGTTCCAACTACAATTCGCAAAGCATAAAGGGGAACATATTGAATTAGTGCGGTACCAGCTATCCCCACGATTACACCCAAACAAGCTATTGCGAGCAATGCGCCTTCAAATGTCGATCGCCAGCCCCTAGTAATACCTGCTGCCAGAATAATGGTCAGAGCCTCAGTCGCTTCAACCGCACTAGCCAGCGCCACTGTAATAAATAAAAGAACCGCACTTTGATCAATCATCAAAATCACGACCCTTTTACATGAAGGATAGCTTTCATAGGGCCATCAGCAACCGTTTCAACCACCATTTCTAGACGAACAAGTTTGCACATTAAAAATATATGTATTTCAGACAATTGTAGCGGTAGTGCGATGCAGTAATCAAGTTTTTAATTAACCGTAGGCTCAGGTAGCTAACAAAAAAGCGCAAGCATCAAAAGATGGTGCCGGGAGCGGGATTCTCGCTTTATTTTAGCTTCGAGCCCGCGACTTCTGGACATGGGCGTTTGGCCACCATTTATGTTCTCCAGATTATGAGTCTGGCGCCCTAGCCAGGCTAGGCTACCCCGGCAAATCACCACTTTTTTTGCTAGCTGAATTCATTTAGTTTATTTTCCATCATTTAAACTTTTAAAGGCAGGATTACTATTTGCCTGTGCCACATTCAACAGAGCAGCGCATGAAAAAAGCCGATCAACAACATAAAAAGGAGCAGTTTTGTAACAAAAAATTTATTGGAGTGAAAAATGCAAGATAGTATAGTGAATGTTTATGTCTTCTAATAATGATGATTACCCTGAATGGTCAAGGAAGAGACGGGCTAAAGACCCGTTTTTCAGCGACATAGATGACATGTTCCGTGAAATGGAAAAAATGATGGATGAAGAACTAAAAAATTTTACTGAAAAGGTCCCTAAAGAGTACGTTAAAGAGCGCAAACTGCCTGACGGAAGCACAGTTAAGGAGCTCGGACCCTTCGTTTACGGTTACAGTATGAAGATCGGTCCAGATGGCAAGCCTGAGATTCAAGAGTTTGGAAACATCAAAAAGGGCCTCAAAGGGGTGCCGCAGGTTAAAGACGAACGCGAGCCGCTCGTTGATATCGTTGAAACAAACGGTGAAGTACATGTGGTTGTAGAGCTTCCTGGCGTAGAAAAAGGCGATATAAAACTTCACGGTACAGAAGATTCGCTGACGATTTCGGTTGATACTGCGCAATACAAATACTTCAAAGAAGTTGAGTTACCAGTAAAGGTGAGGGTTAAAGAAGCAAGCTCAAGCTACAAAAACGGCGTCTTAGCAGTGGTGCTTCCCAAAGCTGAGCCAGAAACCAAGCCTGAAGGAGAACCAATAGGCATAGGCTAAAAACTAAAATTAACTTTCCCACTAATCTTTCCAGTAGCTAGTGCATAAATGAATGGATGATAACTCAGAAATAGACACGTTAAACGCTATTTGTAGAGACGCAAAAGCAGCAGGCAAACTGTCAGGCAGCAACCTAACTGAACTCTATGAACTTTTTGGGTCAAGATTCACCAAAGCCCTTGATGCATTAAAAGAGAACCGAGTGAAAAAGTACGTTTTCAAGCCAAGCGGAAAAACCGTTTGGATAGTTATCGGCAGAGAGCGCGATTACCTAATCATGCCGGAAGCTGAATTTTGCACTTGTGACGATTTCTATTTTCGAGTGTTAGATAAGAAAGTCCACATGTGTTATCATCTGTTAACGCAGAAGATCGCGCAGAATCTAGGCTGGTTTGAAACCATTGAGGCAAACGACGAGAGCTATGACATGTTGATGAATGAGTGGAAAAAAGCTACTCCTTAAATATTAAGAACTACAAGAATAAGCAAAATACAAGGAGAATCTATATGGATGTAGGCGCATACTTCCTAACCTTAGAATACGTAGCAATGGGCTCAGTGTTTATTGCTCTAATCCTAATCTTCCTCTACGCGTATTACGGTAAGGATGAAGAGACATTAAACGAGTAAAACCCCTTCTTCTTTAATTGTTAAATCCAATCGAACCTTCTGTTCATAACCAAAAAAAAGACTATGCTCAAAACAGCAAGAATTATACCAATCAAGATAAGCCAATCAGCATTTGGTCCCGAACCAAAAACGATTGGAAATGGACCGATAAAAATAACAACACCAACACTTCCTGAACTGCCTAAAACCAGAGATGCAACCGCCAAAACCATTATGCCAACGAAAACTAAAGCAATTCCTAAAATCAAAAAACCAAAAAGCCTACTGGAAACTGTGATGCCTTCATCCTCTGTTTCCTGCTCGCTTAACATGCCAGTTTACCTCAACAACCAGTAATATATTATCATAGCTATCACAAACGTTATGGTGAGTGCTAAAGCAAGCGCCAAAACCGATTTAACTGATTTCTTATCTGTCCCAAAAATTATCGGAATAGGACCAATCATAATTATACCTGCAGCCTTTACCTTGCCCTTTCCCTTTCCAGCGCCTCGCATAGAGGCTAGAATAATTGCTGTAACAATAATGATGATTCCCACGGCAACCAAAGTTATGCCGAACGCATAAAAGACTGCAAGATCCACCCTTTTTCCTCCAGCGCTCCGAACTAAGATAAAACTGCGTTTTAATAAATATAACAACACTCTAGGAGAAATGCAAAAAATTAAAAGCGCAAGCATATCTTAATCGTTTGGCGCAAAATGACTACACAAGAGATAATAGACAAAATTCTCGCGAAAAATCCAGATGTCAGCCAAAAGCAAATTCTTGAAAAAGTACAGGCTGAAAAAGCCAGAACTGGTGGTCTACTTGATGACAAGACACTTCTGAGGTTGATTGCCGCAAAATATGGTGTTGAAGTCCAACAAAACACAATTCATAACAATGGAACTCTATCTTCAGGTCGCTTGTTCGCTGGCTTAAACAACGTGACGGTAGCAGGTCGCTTAATAGCGGTTTTTCCCGCTCGAACCTTCGAAGGCGAAAAACCTGGTAAATTTGCCAATTTAATGATTACTGATAACGACGGCATTCTAAGGGTGGTGTTGTGGAATGATAAGGCTGATTTAGTTGAGAAGGGCGAGTTGAAAGTTGGACAAGCAGTTCGGTTGCTTCATGGGTACACGAGGCAAGATCTGTATGGCAAAGTTGAGTTGCATCTTGGCGTCAAAAGCCAAATTGAAGTGGAGCCTCAAGAAAAAGCCTGCGAATACCCAGCCATCGACAGATTTACTACCAAAATAGGTTCTCTAAATAAAACATCTGGATGTGTGCATCTTTCGGGCACTGTAAAAGCGGTTTTAGGCTTAACCAAGTTCACCCGAAACGATCAAAGCGATGGAACAGTCATGCGGTTCACTTTAGCGGATGATTCTGGCGAAGTGACAGTTGTTGCTTGGAATGAAAAAGCCCAAGAATTAGAAAAAAACCTCAAAGCAAACGCGTGTTTACAATTGGGTAACGCTAAAGTGAAAGAAACCCAAAACGACGCCATAGAAGTTCACGTTGACTTCACCAGTTTTGTTAATGTTCAAGCTGCTGCACCGCAGTTGACGAAAATAGGCAGCCTAACTGAGAACCAAATCACCAACGTTGAAGGTACAGTTTCAACAGTTCCTGAAACCAAAGAAGTAAACACGTCGAAAGGCGAAACCGTGAAGCTAACGGTTTTTGAGCTAAAAGACGAGTCTGGCGCTGTTCGGATTTCGGCTTGGCGCCAACACGCAGAAGACCTTAATGGATTAAAGATTGGTGACAAGTTGTTCTTGGAAAATGCTTATGTGAAAAAGGGTTTTGGAAATAAAATAGAGTTATCTACTCGAAGTGCAACGGCTGTCTCAATCATGCCGCCTTAAGTTGACTTCTGGTCCTATGCCGTCACCTTTAAGCACGGCTATGTTGTAAGTTTTACTCATGTTTAGGTTGCCTTCTTTTTCTGGGTTTTGTAAAATAATGTTTTTGCTTATCAGCATTCCTGTTGGCTTTAGATTTTCCTAAAAATAAGTTAATATCTTCTTGCTTGGCAGTGTATTTTTCGCAGTAGGCTTCAACGGTTGGGAAAATTGCTTTCACACGGTCAAAACGCTTCTTTCCGTTAACTTTCTCTTCAAGCATGATAACGTCTTGTGGCTTGCTGAAGTGTTCAACTTTGCCGTCTTCACGTTTCCGCTCGATTTTTATGCAGTCATCAACCATGCAGTTTGACACGCAAGCGCCGCAGTAAACACACAAGTCCTCGATGATTCCGACTTCGCCACTTTTCCAGTACAAAGCGTTAGTTGGGCAAGCTTTAACGCATAACTTGCATTGCACGCCAGCGCACGTGTACTTGTTTACGCTTATGTTTCCTTCCGTGAATAGTTCTTTTACGCCTGTTGGCTCCAAAAGCTCTTGCCTGCGCTTCTTTTTCGCCTGCTCAGGACTGTCTTCCGATAACAAGCCGAATATATCGACAGCAGAAGCGCTTTTCTCTGGCATTCGGAACCACAACTGAAACTGGTTTAATATAAAAATACGGTTCATGAATTATAATTACTTATCCCCATAGTCTGGGACTTATCCTCTATATTTTTGAAGCTTCCGAAACGTTTGGGTTTTCGGTAGAAATGCATCGTCAAACCGTTAAAAGTCGCTTCATCGTATTTTTGCCAGCCAGCCTTGCCTAAAGCTAGAATTTCATCAGGCGTTGTGGCGGTAGTAACTTCATAGTCTTCTTCTTTGAACTCGATCGTATGCACATATCTCTGCGTGCTCTTCCAAGACTTATGCCTCAAGACTCTAGCAATGACAACAGCAAGGCTTTCTTTTCTATTTCTGCAAAGAGTTTTTCCTCTTGGGGTATATTGACACATCCTGTGTTAATCTCAAGTGCATCCTTCATTGTAATGTTCTCTACGGGGCTGTTGTAGTCAGCATTTCCATCCAGCTTAGCTTCTCAATGGCGATTGTCCAAGCATCCTTCAACAAATGATTCCACAAACAAAAAAAGATGCAGCACAGCTAAATAAGAATACATTAACTAAGGGACCGATATTGCTTGAAATGCTCATCAAGTTTGCTTGATCAGTTTGTTTAATCACCTTTCCCTCTTTGATTCAAGCGTAAAGAGGTTTGAGTAAACGCATGTTGGCAAAAGTTTAATAGCTGTTTTATAGCCAATTTGATTTTAAGGGAATCACTGTTAGAGGGGGAGAACTTGAAAAAACTAGTAACAGCGATAATTCTCGTAACTTTAATTTTAAGTTTGTTTGTTGCTCAGTCAACACCACATGTAAAAGCACAGACATCAAACGTTGTCATTCTCAGCTACAGCTGGTATACTGCTCCTCTAAACACTATTCTTGCTGAGTCCAGTGGTGATTTGGTTGTGGTCGGTGAAATACAGAATACGGGCACAACTACTATTGGATCCGTGTTCATTTATGGTGTTGCCTACAATTCCACTGAGGCTGTCTGCGCTGTTAATGATCCGGTTCAAGCTGTACCTGATATGCTTCCTGGGCAGAAAGCTCCTTTCTACTTGGATTTTACTGCTGAGGGCAGCTTGACGCATGATCAAAGCTGGGTATCTTCAGTGACCAACGTTACCCTTTCAGTAGCCACTGTTCTAAACAGTACGGAAACTCCATATACAGGCTTGACGATTCCAACCGCTTCCGTCCATGGCTTTGACGACAGTGGAACATACACTGTCACAGGAGCCGTTGTAAATAATGGCGACCAAGCAACTGGAAACATTTGGGTTCTAACGACGTTTTACAATTCTTCAGGAAAAGTTATTGGATTTAACTGTACAAGCTATTTAACTAGCTCGCTTGGACCTAACAAAGAAGTTTCGTTTGATGTAACACCCTCAGATAATACAGAGCAGCTATCAAGTGAAGTGGCAAACTATTCCCTACTGGTTGAATCCTCGCTAATAACTTCAAGCACCCCAACAGCTTCACCTTCACACTCAATAACACAGCAGTCCCCAACGGCTACACCTCCACAGACTGCAAAAAACTCGGTTTCCACAACCCCTACATTAACGTATGCAATAGTTGTTGGGGTAGTACTTATTGCGGCCCTCTTTGCTGTTTTAATGCTGCTAAGGAACCACCAAAAAACTAGCAAGTTTGAGGCACTGCTACCGCCCCCACTGCCACCCCCGACATAAACTTTTTCATAAGTTTACAATCGCCGCATACCCTCCAAATTTTTCTGTTGAAGTAATCCAATTTTTAACGGAATTATCATTTTAGTTCAAATAAGCTACGTAAAATACAATTTAAAAGTACTGAGTCTTCGCAATATGTGTCATGTCAACTTTCCAACGTTACACTCGTAGAGGTCTGCTGGGAACGCTTTTACGCCTCTGTGAAAGCGTAAATTGTTAAACCAGTCTCTGTATTCGCCTATTTTCCCTTTGAGCCATCCAGGGAACTTGCGCAGTGGATTAATGAATTCTCGATTGAGGTTTTGGATGCATCGTTCAACTTTGCCCTTGTCCTGAGGATAAGACGGATGAGCGACCTGCGTCTCAATTAATGAACCTACTATAGTCATCGATGCAAACCAGAAACCAGTATTTCTTCCCTTGTACGCTAAATGGACCTTTGAAGTCTATCTGCCAAAGCTCGTCAGCTTCACTAGCTCTGAAGAATTTCCAGCGTTTAAACTCATGTTGATACCCATTCTGGTTGTTCCTTGCGAGGACGTTGTTTATGGTTTCTCTGGAGAGCACTATGCCTTGAATACAATTCACAGATTCCAGGATGAAGCCGGGCAGGTTGTAGATGCCTTGTTGTATGCGTGCGGTTCCCCATTTGAAAGTGGTTCTCAGTTTAAGAATTGAAAGCTCAACTTCCAATGTAACTTTGCTTTCTTTGGGCTGTCTGGGCTTGTCTTTGAAGGTTTCCGATCCACGATGCTTACCCCTTCTTATCCATCGATACACGGTTTGTCTGGTGGTGTTAAACATTTGTGCGATGCCGCTGACTGTTAAATCCGTCTTGGCAAGCTTTCTGA
>JBEKNP010000023.1:0-36974 GCA_049522695.1 Bathyarchaeia archaeon
TTATTAAACAAGGTTAAGGAATGGAACGTTCAAGGCGTCATTTACTATGTAGTGCGCGGCTGCATGCTCTACGCGATGGAGTACACGAGAATCAAGAAGGCACTTGACAAGATAAATATCCCGATGTACTATCTTGACACAGAATACACTAGGGAAGATGTTGGGCAAATGAAGACCCGAGTTGAAGCATTCCTTGAAATGTTAACGGCAAGAGTAGACCTTTAGGGCGATTTCATGATCACCGTCGGCATGGACTTAGGCACTCAAAGAGTAAAAGCAGTCGTCTTAAAAGACAACATAATTATTTCAAGAGGAATAGCTTTCTCAGGGTTCGACCCAGCTAAAGCTGCCGAAGAAGCCGTGAACCAGGCGTTAAATGAGCTGCAACTGCAGCTTTTTGATGTGGCATATTTTGTTGCCACTGGGTCAGCTATGGACATGGCGCCTTACGTTAACAGCACTGTAAGCATGATGGGTGCTGATGCTGAAGCGGGAGTTTTCCTTTTTCCAAGCGCAAGAACCATAATTGACGTTGGCGCTGAAGAAGCAAGAGCAGTTAAATGCGATGACAAAGCCCTTATGGTTGACTTTGTTGTTAACGAACGTTGCGCTGCTGGTGCGGGAACATTCATTGAAGCTATGGCAAGGGCTTTAGAGGTAAAACTGGAAGAGATAGGCCCGCTATCGCTTAAAGCTGAACGTGCAAGCCCAATAAACGCTTCCTGCGTTATATTCGGTGAATCCGATGTTGTTTCGCTGATTCATCGGCAGGAGTCCAAACCTGAAATTGCAAGAGCAGTTTTTGATGCCATGGCTGACCGCATTTCGTCCATGGTTCATAGGTTAGGTGTAAACCCCGACGTGGTTCTTGTTGGCGGTGTAGCTAAGGATGTTGGTTTCGTGGCATCATTAAAAAGAAAACTGGGAGTGAACGTGTTAATTCCTGATTTTCCCGAATACGCTGGTGCTTTAGGTGCAGCTCTTATAGCTACCAGGCGAGCCAAGGAGGGGCAGAAATGAAGGAGCCGAGCACCCTTAAGGATGAATTGGAGTTTTGGCGTTGGAGCGAGTACCATCGGATAGCGCCTAACAAAAAGTGGACGAACAAAGATATAATTACCGCGGGCGTTGATGTCGGCTCAGTCGGCTCCAAGGCGGCAATAATGGTTAACGGTGAAGCCTACTCTTGGGTGATAACGAGAACTGGCTCCAGCAGTCCTGAGAGCGCCACGAAAGCGCTGAACTGGGCGCTGGAAGGCACTGGGCTAAAAGTGAGCGACCTCAAATACATTGTCGGCACGGGTTACGGGCGAGTTAACGTTCCTATGGCAAATAAAGCCATAACAGAAATCGCCTGCCATGCTAAAGGGGCAAATTATATTTGGGGACCAAACGTCCGAACTGTGCTGGATGTGGGCGGACAAGACATCAAAGCCATCCGCAGCGATGAAAAGGGTCGCGTAGTTTCCTTCTTGATGAATGACAAGTGCGCTGCTGGAACAGGCAGAGGCATGGAAGTCTTTGCCGATTTAATGAAGATTCCTATTGAGGAAATAGGTGAAATCTCACTAAACGTCGACGAAGAACCAGAGCCTGTTAGCTGTACGTGCGTGGCTTTTGCAAAAACCGAGGCTATGGGGCTATTGCGTAAAGGCTGGTCTAAAGAGAAAGTGTTGGCCGCTTACACGCGAGCTATGGCAGTTCGCATGGCTAACTTAATCAACAGGGTAGGCTTAGAAAAAGAACTAGTCATCACGGGCGGGCAATCGAAAAACATTGGAATCGTAAGCAGAATTGAGGTTGTTTTGGGCGTGAAGTGTTTGCCGATGCCTAATTGGCGGGAAAACGGTCTAGACCCTATGATTGCAGGTGCATTGGGTGCAGCGCTTTTTGCTAAAGCTTTGTATGAGAAGACGCAAGAAACTTAGGCGGGAGGTCGAGGGCTATTATCACGCATTACGGCGACAGCGATGGCTCAGGCGAGTATTACATAACTATCGACACAGACAAGTGCAACGACTGTGGCATATGTGAGCGCGCGAAAAAGAAATAACTATTTTTTGGTTGGAGTAGTCACGGGTAGAGTTCTAGTTCGAGGTCTTGAAAATCTTCAAGATGTTTTAGATTGAAGGCGTATAATTTTGCGTCTTTGTTAATTGTTATGGTTGGCAATCATTGCGTTAGTTCTGCAAAGGGTCTTCCTTTCTTTTCTGCTTCAACTTCAATTTTGCTAGATAGCACTGCTTCTTTTTTAGTGAGCTTAGAATTGGGAGCAGTAGAAGCTCTTTGACAGGTTTGCCGTATTTGTGTAGGCCGTACAAAACTTCGTGCAAACTAATAACTGTCGTTGCTACTTCTTCATTGCTTTCAATAGTCTGCTTAAGGGCTTGGTCGCTTTGCTGGGATTTTCGATATAGAATTTCAATTAGGACATCAGAATCAATGATAATCAATTTCTTTTTTCAGCTCTTTTTGAGTATAGTTCAGAAAGCATCGTTTCTTTGTCGGTGAATTCAACTTTGCTTCTTAAATTCTTTAATGCTTCCACAGGTGATGCGTACTCAACCAGTCTATCAAATAATTCGCTAAAGCTCTCATCTTTTCCCTTAATAGTCAGCAGTTTCCCATAGACTTCATCTCTGATAGTGATAGTTTTCACCATATCGAACCACAACTAAAACACGTTTTAAACATAAAGTTAAACATACCTGACTGTCGTGTACCAACAAGAACTATGTTAGTTATGAAAAATGTGTTTTTAAATGCTACGTTTTTGAAAATATGACTTTTATGCATTTAGGGTTTGCTGAGACTCTGGACGAAATTTAGGAAGGAAAAGAAAATGCATTTGCTTTTCGCAGCAAATTCGTGAATTTAACCTGAGCCTTCTCAGCCCTTTCTTCTCTCCTTTGCTTTTAGACTAAAAAAGGGGAAATTGGATTTTTGGCGGTCTACTTTTATGCGTGTTTTCTAAGTATAAGCAATCCGACTATGGCGATTGCGATAATCATAGCGATTACTGCAACAGCGATCCCAATAGTTAGGCCTGACATTGTTGCTAGGCCTGTTACAGGTACGGCTGTTGGTGCGGTTGTTGATTGGGCGCTAGCATAGAAGGCTGTTTGAGCAGAAGATCCATAGTATGATTGGGTGCCTGAGAAAGTTGCAGTGACCGTGAAATTCCCTGGTATGTTGGGTGTCCAATTAAGGCTGTAGAAGCCGCTTGCATCAGTTATGGTAGTGCCGATTGTTCTAGTGTTGTGATTAGAGTCAATAACGCTTAGGGTAACTTTAACTCCAGTTACGTTGGTTGGCATTGGCTGCTGCATGTAAACAGCTTCCATAAATTGGCTCATGCTTGCGTCAGAAACGCATGGTAGACCGTTGGGGAAGTTCGCTGCGACTGCTTGTTGTTGTGCGCCGGCAGAGATGTCGGTAACTGTACCAGTTATCGTCACTGGTGTGGAAGTTGTAACGCCAACGTCAGGTGCGGTAACAGTTGTTTTGCTAGGTCCCATGCCATAAGCGTACAATTGGTTGTCGTAGCCGTTTAGAGCTACAAGGGTGCCATCTGAAATAGGCATAATTCCTTCACCAAATGAATTTATGTTCCAGAGTAGCTGTCCAGAAGTTGCGTTTACGCAGTAAAGTTGTGCGCCATCGAAAACGGGGTCTCCATGACTGACGCCTGTGTTCAAGTAGAGTTTTCCGTCAGCAACGGTCATGGTAGCTTGTTCAAATGGATAGTAATTGAAACCTGGGAAATTCGTTCCACTGCTAATTCCTTTGAAAGTCCACAGTAGCTTGCCGGTTGTGAGATTGAAAGCGTGAACCCCATCTGCGGCAAATCCGTATAGGATTCCATAAGCGATTTGGGATTGCCACGGACCTGGTTCTGAACCCCATGGATCAGTATCAATTGCGGTCGGACCCCATATCTTAGTGCCGGTGTTAGCATTAAAGCCATACCACTGCTCAGCTAAGGCGTCATATGCTGTGAATATGCCGTCAGCCATTGGTCCCATATTGTAGTCGTATGACGTTGTGACCCCAGATGGTAGTGTTACGTTTTGAACCCATAGTTGTTGCCCTGTTGTTGCGCTATAGCCTACTTCCATTGCGTAGTCCGCTGTCGGTGTGGCCAAAAAGCCGCCTACTCCTGTTAACGTGCTAGCAAGTATTATTCCTGAATTGACGTCTACTATTGCCTCACCTGGGTAAGTTTGAGCCGTAAGGTTCCATTGTACGCCTTTTTCCCAGTTAAGAATTGCTCCAATTGGCGGACTCCAGACCCAATAGTTTGAACTAAACAATGGGATCGGTGGTGTGTAGTCGCCGTACGTTCCGATGCAAAGTGACGAGTTCCACAAAGCTATCCAATTAGTTCCTACGATGTAGTCCAGCAGTTCGCCACTAGGTCCTTCGACATTTAGTTGAGAATCCTGCGTTGGGTTTAAGGCGTGTGCCATTTGTAATATCAGGTTTCCTGTGTTGGCGTCATACATATACCACGTATTTGAGTCAGTGGACCACAAGTAGGGGAAACCTCCTTCCATGTTGGGCGACAGATAGTTATACACCTGACCGAGGGTAATCTGAGGATATTCCCAGCCTACTACCAAACCGCCAAAAGGTTGAAACGGTGCACCAGTGCTGTTTTGCCACCATAACGTTTGTCCCGTCCGCAAATCTACAGCGTAGAATCCTTCTTTAGGATTCGTAGGAGCATTATAGAAAAGTACTCCGTTGATGATTATATTCGGTGTGAACTCCATTTCATACGACTTTCCAGTGAAGTAGTTGCTAGTATCGGTTCCACCAAATTCGCCTCCGATTAAGCCTCCATCCTCCAATGGCTTAGTCCAAAGTATATGAGCACTATTAGGCCCAGTGGTGTAGGCGTTAAAGTTTCCAGTCGCGTTGTAATTTGTTGATCCAAAAGTGGATGTGCCTAACGAAAGCCAATTTCCCGAAATTGCGTACCATAAACTATTTTGAGAATTTATTGGGCGCGTCCAGTACTCTGCTGGAAGCGGAGTTTGCGGATAAGATGTTGCTGGTTGCTGCTGCACCAAAAGGCATGAGGTGAAACTGCTTGCTGCATAATAACTGTTAATTGGTGCGAAAGATGATGGTGAGACTCCAGTTACGTGCTGCCCTGGAAAAGTGAACTTAAAGGTGTAATTACCAAGGTGATCAGGGGTGTAGGTCGTGACATAGAATGAGGCATCATTGGCCGTAAAAGGCCCCAGCATCGAAGTGGTCCCGTCAGGCTCTGTGATCAACACTGTGAAACCCTGCCACCTCCCACCGACTAAACCAGTTGCAGTTGGGTCGGGCTGTCCCAACCACATTTCTATGGTTACCTGCTGATTGATTCCTGCAGGGTTTGGCGAAACGTTGATATAGGCATTCGTGGGAAGAGGAGAAGTCTCGGTCTGCGCTTTTGAAGTTGGTATAGCTGCCATTATTCCGGAAACTGTCAACAGAAGAATCAAAGCAATTGAAAATATTGTCTGTTTTCCATGAATTTTAGAATACTGTCTAATGAAATTGATAGACATTTTCGTTTTTTCCTTTATTCTTATAAGAATCGAATTGTACGTTATTGTATTTAAAAAGTGGCAAGAAAGTCCCTTGCTTTCAGAAAAATTTAAAACTGCAACAGTCTTAAGTGCATATAGACAATATGGGGCATATTGGGGAGGGGATGATGCTTCAGGGCGAAGATGTTCAGACTCTTAGAGGATTTGGGCTCACGTTTCTCCAGGCAAAGGTTTACCTCACCCTAGTTAGAACTGGCAATAGTACAGTTAAAAAGATTGCAGACAAGACGAATATAGCCCGGCAAGAAGCTCAGCGAGTCGCTACTGAGCTGGAAAGTCTAGGTTTAGTAGAAAGATTGCTCGTCAATCCAACAGAGTTTGAGCCAGTTCCCATAAACTACGCTATTAGGTTTCTGCTTGAACGTAGAGAAAAGGTAGCTTTGGAGCTTGACCAGAAGATAAACATGCTGCTTAAGAACTTCGCAAACAGTCAAGTGGAAAGTCCTGATGAAGAAAAGACGGTTCATTTTTCTATTACAAGCGGGAAGGAAGCTATCATAAGAAAGTCAAGAATTGTAGTGGATGGAACAAAAGAGTCATGCGACATTATCAATGGTTTATGGAAAAATATCGGTTACGCCAGCTCTCTTTTCAAAGAGCAAACCATGGAAGCGATAAAAAGACATGTAAAAATCCGAATTGTGGCAGAGAAACTTCCTAACGAACAATCCGTTCAGGAAATCTATAAACACACCATTGAGTCTCGAAATTTCGAGATCAAGTTTGTTTCATCTTCGCTACCAGCGATAATTGGTATATACGATAAAAAAGACTTGCTTGTCTACTCGTCGCCTGAAAAACTCATAGGTGACTCTCCTATGTTGTGGACGAATAATCCCTCCCTCATAGCGGCAGTCCAGACTTATTTCAACAAGCTATGGAAACAAGCGGCTTCGCCTCTAAATCGTTATTCTAACAAGAATTTTAAGGTTGTAAGCCATTCCTTTAGTAACATGAGCGAAAACAGCAGTTTGAAAATGCCAAAAATCAAGTAGAAAGCATATAGTGAATATATTCAAACACCCCTAATCAGAAGAAAAATTATGCATTCAACTCTTGTTTTTTCTCCGTTTAGTTTTTGTGCAAGTTTCTTATCTTCTGCTTATTTGATAAGTAACTCTTTGAGCCATCCTATGGTGCCGAATTTAATTCTTCGATTTTTTGAACGTTAGCGTGCGTGGTTGTTCCTAAATTAGTTTGCAAAGTATCTGATGCTTCTGGCTTTGCTTAATTTATGCGTGTTGACAGCTGCTTGAGCTGTCAGAAGCATAATTAGGACGCAGAGTTGATAATGAAACGTGACTTTGGCTAATCCTCTCAGATCATGTTGACTGCACCGCTTGCCAAACCCACAAACACTCACAGTGATTCTTAAAACCTCAGACACCTCCAACTTAAACCGCCACCTCAGCAGCCTAGAAACCTGAAGACGATTCTGCCTCTACAACACCGTTTTGAAACTAACCCTACGAGTTAACGGCAACCTAAACATTTCTCCTTTTTAGGTAAATTCGGGGACGCAACATGTTCCTTGTGCTTGCTTGTGCTTCCTTGTGCTTTTGTGTGCTTCTGTTTGTTTCTGTGTACGCAGCCTGCAAACGAATCAAGCCCTAAACCAAAAAACCAGCCCAAAACAACCCAGAACAAAAAGCAGAGCCTAAAAAAAACAATACTTGCTCCTGCTATGTTCTGATTAGTCTTAAGCAGATAGACTCAGCTACGTTTAATCGCCTAGCCAGCACGTTGCGAACTGCTTAGGTGATGCTTACGTTCTGAATGTCGAAGTATCGTTTTGCTAAAAAGCGCAGACGTTCGGCGTTCTTGCCGTTTTTACCTATTGCGACGCCCTTATCTTTCGGGTTGATGGTGATGACCGCCATCTTTTTGCCATCAGTTCGCTCGGTGACGCGTACTTCTCTGACTGCTGCTGGTTTGAGGGCGTTTTTCATGAATGTAACTGGGTCTTCGCTGTACTCGATGATTTCGTGTTTTTTGCCTGTCATTCGCTCGAGAGTATGGATGTTTCGGCCACCTTTTCCTATAGCAACGCCCACTTGGCCTTGGTTGACGATGAATATTGCGCGTTGCTCTACTTCATCGATTATGCAGTCTTTCACGCTGGCACCGCTTATGCTTTCAAACAACGCTATGTAACGCATTTCGTCGCAAGTGATCTTTATGCCGGTTGTCAGTTTTCTTCCTCCATTTTTTATTATTTAACTTCTTCAGTTAACTTGAGAATATCGGAATCCCCAGTTTCTCTAATACTTAAGGCTGATATAATAAAGAGTTTTTTGCAGACTTCCGCTAAATCCATTGAACCACCTTTGTACGTCATAACAGGGACTTTAGAGATTTCTCCATAATATTCTATCTGTTCTTTTATGTCTTTTGGACAGTTAGAGGCTAAAACAATCATCTTAGCCTTCCCAGTTTTAGCATTCTGCAATGCAACATTGGCTCCAAAAGATACTTTGCCAGTTTTCACTGCCGTCGTTAACGCTTTATCTATATCTATCATACTTCTGTTTTTCCTCCTTGTTTAGCCTGTTTATCAAATGTTGACATGTACAATTCAACTAAGCCTGTACCGATTGGTATCGACTGCCCGACTATAACGTTTTCTGTTACACCCGCCAACGGATCACTTTCACCTTTCACAGCCGCTTCAACAATATTAGGCACTGTAATCTCGAAGGCTGCTCTGGCTAAAACACTTGCCTTCTTGCCGCTAATGCCATGCCTGCCAATCTGCTGCACATCACCTGTTGTAGTCATCATGTCTGCTACGAGCATAACGTGGCGAACATCAACATCTAAACCTTGATCCTCCAAGACGCCCTTTGCCTCGTTGACTAACGCGTTTCTTGAGGCTTCTACACCGAGAGTTTTAGCTATTTCATGAATATTGTTGGTGCTTGTTCTCGAAGTGTCTACACCATGAACTTCTAAGACTTTAGACAAGTTTGAGCCGTCAGTGCGTATTACCCATTCTCCGCTTTCTTCAGTAACCAGCACACGTTTAATGTCCGGAACACCTTTAACTTGAAAACCTGGAATCTTTGTTAACATCCTCTTTAGCTGTTCAGCTTTTTTCGGCTTAATTTGCACTGTATAATCAGTGATTGTAACTGTAGCGTTTTGCAATTCCAACCGATCTTTCAGCTCATCCATCGTTATATTTCTGTCATCCATCATCGACTTGCTTAATTCAATAACAATTTCTTCACGCACAGGATCTTCATAGATTGCTGAAGCCAAGTTTTCAACTGAAGTGTAAATTATGTTTCTTGCGACTTCAACAGCGCCCTCTTTGCTCTTTGCAGCCTCACCCATTAAGTAGATGGTCATGATTGGCGTCGACGGAATCCTACGTGCATCAACAATTTCGATGAGCCTTGGCAGGCCTAAGGTAACGTTTTGTTCTTTGACACCAGCATAGTGGAAGGTTCTAAGAGTCATCTGCGTACCTGGTTCACCTATTGATTGAGCTGCAACAATTCCTACTGCTTCACCAGGCTCCATTAAAGCACGATTGTATTGCTCAGCAGTCGAGGTTGTGGCTTTTTCAACACTTTTCTTGGTAAGCTTGTTCTTCGAGAAGTTTTGTTTAAGCTGACTCATCAAAATCGGGGTAAGCTGGTCGTCAACGCGTTTCAACTGCTTCTTGATTTCCTCAGCAGATGCTGCTTCACCTTTTTCTTCGCCGATTTTTATTTGGTCAATGAGTCGGCTGACGTTTACCGCTTTGCCATGGTCACTTTTAGCTGGGTCAACACCGTCTTCCCCGTACCTAAACTGAATTATGTCGCCAGCTGAATCACGTACCGTGCTGTCGTATTCCAAACGAATATGCTCTAGAGCGTTGATAAGCCTGCGCTGCATGTAACCGCTCTGTTGAGTGCGAACGGCAGTGTCAACTAAACCTTCCCTGCCACCCATAGCATGGAAGAAAAATTCAATCGCGTCCAAACCTGTCTGGTAAGAGTTATAAACGAAGCCTCTTGCTCGTGGACTGGGATCACCATCAACAAAGTGTGGCAACGCTCGTCCAGCGTAGCCTCGCAAAATACGTTTGCCGCGCACTGATTGTTGCCCAACACAAGCAGCCATTTGACCAATGTTTAAACTTGAGCCTCTTGCGCCTGTTCTGGTCATAACGATGCCCGCATTTTCCAGTGTAAAGTCGTCGTCTGCTATTTTACCTGATTCGTCTCTGGCTGTGGCAAGTTCATGCATGACGTAGATTTCGAAGGATTCTTCTAAGGTTTGCCCTGGTAAACGCGGTAGGGTTCCATTACGGTAGTTTTCGATGAGATCATCGATTTTCTTTTGGATGCGCTCCATGGTCTTTGCCATGCGATTGCGGGCTCTCGGCGAGAGAACCAGTTGATCGTAGGTGTAGCTAAAGCCTCGCATTGAAATGTATAGTTTTAGCAGATGAGTTATCTTGTTGAGGAATTCTCGTCCTGCTTGGGTGCCGTAGTCTTTGATTATTCTGTGAAGGAGACTTTCAGATTGCTCAGCACCGATTGACTTCCTATCGATGACGCCTGAGACTAACTGGCCATTTCTGACCACTACATAAGCGTCGTGTTTGCATGCTTCTTCTTCGCATTTTGTGCAGCCTTGGCAAATGTTGGCTTTCAAAACGTAATTCAACGTTTTTGGCAGGAACAGGCTGAATATTTGTTTGCCTGACCACATAGGTTGAGGCTCCTTGATTTCGGGTTCTGGGAGTTCCCCTTCGTATTGTGTTGTGGTTAGTAGCCTGTTAACTTGGCCTCTGGTCAGGTAGTTTCCTTTTCGGGTGAAGTAGTAGGCGCTTGTGATAAAGTCCCTTATTGCACCGATGATGGGTCCTCCGAATCTGGGTGAGAGGATTTGGTCTTGAACCTGCATTAGCAGGAGTGCTTCGGTTCTTGCTTCTTCGCTTTGTGGAACGTGAAGGTTCATTTCGTCACCGTCAAAGTCAGCGTTGTAGGGTGGGCAAACGCAGAGGTGGAGGCGGAAAGTCTTGTAAGGCAAAACCCGCACGTAATGAGCCATAATTGACATGCGGTGAAGTGAAGGCTGGCGGTTAAAGATTGCAATGTCACCGTTCTTGAGGTGACGTTCAACTATGAATCCTAACTCTACTGCTTCAGCGATTTTGGTTCGGTCAACAACGAATTCCAGCCTGATGCGTTTGCCATCTGGCCTAATTATGTATAATGCGCCAGGATAGTTTTCTGGACCGTTAATTACAAGTTTCTTTAGTTCTTCAAGGTTCCATGCTGTGACTTTTTCTGGAACAGATAACCGCATGGCAACATCTACTGGTACGCCGACCTCGTTAATGTCAAGGTTCGGGTCTGGAGAAATGACGGTACGTGCTGAAAAGTCAACTCTTTTGCCTGAGAGGTTGCTTCTGAAGCGGCCTTCCTTTCCCTTGAGCCTTTGCGATAGAGTCTTTAATGCTCTGCCACTGCGGTGCCTTGCCGGTGGAATGCCTGAGGCTTCATTGTTAAAGTACGTGGTAACATGGTACTGCAAAAGCTCAGAAAGGTCTTGAATGATAAGCGTAGGTGCACCGGCTTCCATGTTCTCCTTCAAACGCTGATTAATGCGAATGATGTCTACTAGTTTATGAGTTAAATCGTCTTCAGAGCGAATACCTGATTCTAAAGTGATTGATGGGCGAACATAAACTGGGGGAACAGGCAAAACCTGCAGAACCATCCATTCTGGTCGTGCAACTTTCGGGTTGAAACCTAAGATTTCAAGGTCTTCATCTGAAACACGTTCAAGCCTTTCACGAATCATGCTGGGTGTCAATGGCTCGGAGCCTGCTTCAGTCTGCTCGATAAACTTTGTTGGCTTTTCAAATGTAATCTTGTACTGCGCGGAGGCACAGTAGGGGCATTGTTTTGCTTTTATTTCAGTCATTATTTCTTTGTAAACTTCATCTGGAATTGTGCCTAAGAGCTCGTTGTACCGCTCGATTCGGGCGCGCGCCTTCTTGGCAGCATCTTCGGATAAGAGTATGCGACCGCAGCTGCGGCAGGTGGCTTTCAAAATGTCGAAGATAATTTTTGTGAATTCTATATGTACGATTGGTACGGCTAGTTCTATGTGTCCAAAGTGTCCCGGGCAGCGAATTGCTGTGTTGCCGCACGTTTTGCACCGTTGCCTTGGTTCAAGTGTGCCTAGTCTGCCGTCCATTAAGCCTGCTGTGATGGGAGCTCCGTCTTCGTCGTAGGTGTCTGGGGTTTGGATTTCAACGACTGATTGTTTTCTGAGGTCTTTGGGTGAAATTAAACCGAATGAGATTTCATCAACTATCTTGTGGATTAATTCTTCCTGTTGTGACATGTTATGCCTTCTCCTTTAGTCTTAATTTTGGTGTAATGCAGAGGCTTTGAAGCTCCTGCAGTAGAAGCTTGAAAGCGTATGAGACGATTACGGGTGAAATCTTCGCTTTTTCGTCGCATATTCTGCAGACATAGCGCCTCTGTTTCATGTCGAAGTAAGCGATTTGACCGCAGTTCTCGCAGATGTAGAGCGTGTACTTGTCTGACTCTTCCAGCAATCTGTCTCTGAGCAACATGGCAGCGCCATGACCTATGAGGCAGTCTCGTTCCATTTCTCCGAATCTGAGACCCCCACCTCTGGCTCTGCCTTCAGTGGGTTGTCTTGTTAACATCTGAACTTGACCGCGGGCTCTGGCGTGTATTTTGTCAGCGACCATATGGTGAAGTTTTTGATAATAGACTACGCCGACGAAGACATCTGCAACGAATTTTTCGCCTGTGGTGCCGTTGTAGAAAACTTCGCTTCCAGTGTGACTGTAACCAAGCTTTACCAAGTTCTTACGTACCTCAGTTGGACCTTCGTTTGAGAATGGTGTACCGTTTGCTGGTCTTCCTCTTGCCGAGGCAGCTTTTCCTGCGAGGGATTCGATGAATTGGCCGATGGTCATTCTTGAAGGTATAGCATGTGGGTTGATTATTAGATCGGGTACCATGCCGTCATCAGTGAAAGGCAGATCCTCTTGCGGCACAATTAAACCTATGACTCCTTTTTGTCCGTGGCGTGAAGCGAATTTGTCGCCAAGTTCGGGGACTCGTTGGTCGCGGACTCTTACTTTTACAAGTTGGCTGCCTTCGCCTGACATCGTTATGAATATGCCGTCTACGATACCGGTTTCGGAGGGACGCATATCGACTGATGTGTCACGCATTGATGGACCTTTAACTTCGAATTCTTTGTATTCTTCAAGGAATCTGGGTGGGCTGATTCTTCCTATTAATACGTCTCCGCCGACTACCTGTGATTCTAAACTGATTATTCCGTCAGGTTCTAAAAGCCTGTAGTATTGTTCGCCGCGGTAACCGCGGGTGCCTGGTTCTGGAACGGTGAACTTGTCTTTTAATCCGCCTAAATATTGGCGGCATTCTGCTTCGTAAATTCGGTAGAATGTGGACCTGGCTAAGCCTCGTTCTATGGATGCTTTGTTGAATATTAGTGCATCTTCCATATTGTAGCCTTCGAAGCTGAGCACGGCGACAACGCAGTTTTGTCCTGTGGGGCGTTGCTTGTAACCCATGACTTCCATTAGTTCTGTTTCCACCATCGGAACTTGCGGATAGTGTAGTATGTGTGAGCGTGAGTCGACGCGGTGGTGGAAGTTGGTGCCGTAAACGCCCAGAGCTTGTTTAGCCATAGCTGCTTGGTATGAGTTACGAGGCGACTGGTTGTGTTCAGGATACGGGATTGTTGAAGCGCAGATTCCAAGAATCGTGTAAGTGGCTATTTCCACATGAGTGTTTTGAGGATTAATTGCGTCAAATGTTAAGGCGATGTATGCGTTTTCTTCTTCTTCAGCGTCTAAATACTCAATTAAACCATTCTTGATTACGTCTTCCCAAGTCCACTCGCCTAAACCGATCTTTTCAAAATGTTTAGGCTGAAGTTTTGGAGCTCCATTCTCAACAATTATGAGTGGACGCCTGACTCTGCCTTCGTCGCAGTTAGCATGAACTTCTTCGGTTTCAGTTTGCTGTCTTGAGAAGTATGTTACGTTTACTTCGGTTGAGATTTCTCCAGCCCTTCTTTTTTCTCGGAAAGACTTTACCATTTCCTGTGGGTTATTGCAGTACCCTATGATGTTTCCGTCAACGAAAACTTTTGCGCCTGAAATACGTAAATCGCGGCTGGCTTCTGCTGCTGGAACAGCGCCCATTTCAAAAAGTAATTGCTTTACTCTGTCGGGGTTTACGCCAACGGCTATGGAGGCGGATAGTGCTAAGTTTTTGACTAAGCCGCAGTTAGAGCCTTCAGGGGTTTCGTTTGGACATAAGCGTCCCCAGTGGGTTGGGTGTAAGTCTCTGGCTTCGAAGTTTGGTTGGCTTCTGCTTAATGGTGATTGAAGTCTGCGCAGGTGGCTCAGCGTTGAGATGTAGTTTGTTCGGTCCAGGAGTTGGGTGATGCCGACTCTGCCTCTTCCCCAGTTGCCTGTTGCCAACGCATGCTGGAATCGTTCAGTTATTATGCCGGGGCGGACTGCGGCTGAAACGGTTATGATTGGTCCTTTAACGCCTATGCGTTCAAGCTGGTATTTTATGTCTCTGGTTAAGTTTCTGAATGATACGCGGAAGAGGTCTGCTAGAAGTGGGCCCCCGAGGCGCAACCGTTTGTTCTTGAAATGGTCTTTATCGTCGGGTTGTCTTCTGCCCGTTTTCAACTGTAAAACTCTGTAGGCCATTTCGCCTAGGAAAATTGCTTTTTCCTTTCGGTTCTTTTCGTTTCTGCCTAAGTGCGGCAGGAAGTTTTTGTCAAGAGCGGTTTCAGCTTTCTGTAAGCGGTATTCTTCAACTTGTCCATGGGCTACACGGTTGCCAATGAAGAGGATTGCGTCTGCTGGTGTGTCTACGCCTATGGCTTTTTCAAATGAAGCAGCTAATTGGCTTTGCATTTCGCTGTCAAGTGAAACTGCTTCTGCAATGTCTTTGTCTTTTTCTAGGCTTAAGGCGCGCATTATGACAACGAACGGGATTTCTGTTGGTACTCCGGGCATGGTGACGTAGATGGCGTCGTCTGATTTGAGTTTAAGTTCAATTCTTGCCCTAAAGCCGACTGTGGTTGAGAAAATTTTTGCTTGATAAACTGGTGAGGTTCCTTTCTCGTCAATGTCTACAATGACGCGGTTAGGTGCCAAGTCTTCCATGGCAACGATGACGCGTTCGGAACCGTTAACAACAAAGTATCCGCCTTGGTCGTCGGGGTCTTCTCCTGCTGCAATAAGTTCTTCTTCTGAAAGCTGAGATAAGAAGCAAAGTTTCGATTTAAGCATGACAGGAATGTTACCGATGTAAACTAGTTCGGTGTCCTGCTCTCTTCCGTCGATGACAGGGGTCATTTCTAAAGCTATAGGCGCCGAGTACGCTAAATTGCGCAGCCGGGCTTCCATCGGGTAAATTTCGTGTTTTGTACCGTCTACTTCGGTTACGTACGGGCTGGTTATTCTTGATTGAGGGTCAATTACCCAGATTTGCCCAAGTTTCACTTTATATGGATTTTCTGGAACTTCAATGGGGATTTCGCCGACTTCATCAACAACTTCTTGTAAACCGTGGTCGATGAATTCGTTGTAACTGTCAAGGTGTTGGCGCACTAAGCCTTTCTGGTTGAAAAAAGTTTTTAATAACTCATGGATATCTTCTTTTTGTATGAGGCTGGTCAATTTACCAATTCTCCATAAATTTTAAGTTTTTGTGATTTAGCTAAACGTGTCTCTTTCAAACTTTCAACTCCTTCGATAAGGGATCATCCAATTTGAAAAAGGATTCTGCTGACTTTTCTAAGAGCACAAACACATGCAACATAGCTCACTAATAAACCTTATTATGCATATTCAGGCTAAAATGAAGGACTTATAAACTTTCCTAGAGGCAAAGCTTCATAAAAACTCTGCAAGGTTGCCGCTGCATGAAGCAAAACCTAAAACAAGACAAAAAATCAGCTGCAACATGAAAAACGCATACAGCTTGAGTTATCTAAGCATAAAAAACCATAGAAAAGGTTTTTTCACTAAACAGGACAGTTATAGCAGGGCTTTGGCACGCACTAGTGTGTAGGAAAAAGGAGCAAAATGATTTCTCGCTCTGTTTTTTGTTCAGCTTGGTTTGAGTTGCTTTTTTGGTTTAGGGCTTGATTTGTTTGCAGGTTGCGTACACAGAAGGACATAGAAGGACAAGGAAGTATTTTTATGTCCCGAAACGATTCTTAGGAAGTTCAGGTTAGATTGCAGTAATTCAAAGCTTCACCTTTAAGGTAGCAATTCAGGAGGCGTCTCAGAGAGCAAATTTTCGAGTTTTCTCCATTAATTTTTGTTGTATTTGTTTTGGATTGCTTTTTTGGTTTAGGGCTTGAAATGTTTGCAGGTAACGTCTGGATTTGTCGATATTTGTCTGGATTTGTGTTGATTTGTCGTGATTTGAGTGGAATTGTCTGTGAAGGATAGGGGTTTAGGTTACCGTTAAGTCGAAGAGTTAATTTAAAACGTCATTGAAATGCATTGAAAGCTTGAGTGTCTATTTAAACATCATTGAGCAAAAAGTCTTGCAGTTTGGTGTTTTGATTGGTCATAGAGTTAGTTGATTTTTAACTTATGTTTTTATCTTCCTCGGGGTGGCGAAATCTCCCGCACATCTCCTTCTTTTTCTTTTGGCGCCTCATGGTTGGCTAGAAAACAAGGAGGCAACCAAATTGGAACAAAAATCGTCAGCTGCCCTGAATGCGGCAGTCAAAGAAACTACAAGGACGGCATGAGATACACGCGCACAAAAGAGATCAAGCGCCACCTGTGCCGTGAGTGTGGGCCATTGGTTCTCATGACCAATCAAAACTTTCTATTTTTTTCCAATGTTCTCATTCTTGTTGCTTGCTGAATTCGTAATATATAATAGACAAAAGAGCATTATGTTTTAAAGGCAAGTCTTAACAGAGATGAAACAAAATGGGTAAAGGCGGCAAGCCAAGCACACACCCGGGCAAACCCTCGGGCGGCGGGCGCGATAAGAATCCTCCAAAGGGCAAATAATTTTTCTTTTTTTTCTAACAGGAAGTTCAGCTGTCACAATCTTTTCTTTTTCTTGAAGCAACGCATATTTGGCGGATCAGTAGCGCGCCTGCTTGACCAAGCGGTGCTGAATTTCAAAGAAACCGAACAGATATCTAAAATATTTGGGCACCTACTTTCCTTTTAGCGTTTGATTATCTGTACTCCAGTTGCCGTATTGGCTTTGCTATTGCCTATTTTTTTGCTTATAATCGGTAGTAGGTTTTGGTCAGATTCATACCCGATGCAGTTGCGTTCGTTTTGCATAGCTATCTTTACCGTTGTCCCTGAGCCTAGGAATGGATCTAGTACTGTGTCGCCTTTTATGCTGAACATTTTGATTAAGCGGTCTGCGATTTCGTCGGGATACGTCGCTGTTCTTCTCTCAAGCTGGCTTGCGGTTTGGCGTGTTCCCTTCAAGGTCCAGATTTGGCTGAACCATTCGTCACGCTCCTTCTTGGTGAAGGCGCTGTCGTATCGCGTTTGGTCGTGGGGTGGGAATTTTCGGAGATTGCCTTTTCTGAAGAGAAGGATGAATTCGCAGTCGAGTGTGACGTAGGCGTTTGGCGGCAGAAAACCTGAGCCTAAAAAGGCGCCTTTGCCTTTATATTTTGGTTTGGTTGTGGGTTTCTTCCATAGAATGTAGGGTAGCGTGGTGAAGCCGATTTTTTCGCAAATCTCTGTTATCCGGGCGTGGTTAGGGTAGAGCTTGAATTTGCCGTTTATAGTGCGTATTGCGTCGCCTATGTTTATGCATGCTATGCCTTCGTCAACGAGAACCCGCCAAGTTTCCCTCCAAACCTTAGCGAGATAATCATGCATGGCATCGTAGATTTGCCCGACGGTTTCTTCTCGGCTGTACGTTTCCAGCTTTTGCCATAGCTCTGCAATTTTTGGGTCTGCTTTAGCGAAGAGGGCATCCCACATTTGTATCATGGGGTAAGGCGGCGAAGTAACCATTAACTGGACGGCGCCATCAGCTATCTCAGGCATTTGTTGGCTGTTGCCCAGAATTATTTTGTGCTCTGTACGCATGCGTGCTCTCATATGTATCGCCCTTGCAGTGTTTTTACTTTTGCGGTACCAGACGACTAGCTCACCTGTGCGGTTTATAAAGAACTCAAATACTTAGTCAGCACAAAAGAGATTTGGGATAAAAAAGAGCGAAAGAATTGAGAACAATTCACCTACAAGTTTAATTGGTTTTTGTGGGGTAGATTGCGGTGAATGCAAGGCTTTTATTGCCACACAGAAGAATGACGCCGAGATGAAGAAGGCAGTAGCTGAAGAATGGTCAAAGCAATTGGGTGTCCAATTGAAACCTGTGAAGACATGACTTGCGTTGGATGCGCAGTCGTCGATGGACCGCATGTTGGCTACTGTGCTGCATGCGAAATAAGGACCTGCGGAGTGCAAAAGAAGGTTCAAAACTGCGCATATTGCATTGAATACAAATGCGACAAACTGAAACTTTTCCATGATCGCTCGCCTAGAGCAAGCCCGGTTGGAAGAGATACGGAGACAGACTAAGAAAAAATAGACAGGTTACCACTCGAACAACAACAGCACTCAAAGCTTTTCACCAATCCGAACGCCAACACGTTTGCAAAATCTGTTTCTTCTTTCGCAAAATAACAACCTGCCGATAGCCACCGCAGTTAGCTCCCTCAAAAAATATGGCTAACATCAAAAAGCAAACCCAAAATAGCCCGCCGAATTTAATCTTATTATTAAAGTGAATTTAAATGACCAGCAGTAATCAGGAAGTTACTTGGGACTTAACGGAGCTTTTTCCCAGCATCAACGACCCGTCCATTGAAGAAGCGATTGATGAAGCAAAGTTTTTTGCGGACAACTTCGAGAAGAGATACCGAGGAAAAATAGCCCTCCTTGACTCGGTGAGTTTGCTTCAGTGCATTCGAGAGCTAGAGGCTTTCGATGTTAAACTTGGTGATGTTTCGCTTTTTGCAGGTTTGTCTTTTTCGGCTAACATGACGTTGCCAGACGTGCAGTCGCTCTACGATAAGATGAGCAAGTTTGAGGCCCTGCTGGGTAAGCAGCTGGCTTTCTTTTCTCTTGAACTTGGAGCACTTGTGAAAGCCAAGCCCGAAAGTGTTGCGGAGCCGGTTTTGGCTGGGTACAGGCATATGTTGGAACGTGTGCAGCGTCGTGTGGCTCATCAGTTAACGGAGGTGGAGGAGCAGCTTATCATTGAGAAAGATCAGTTCGGGGTTCAAGCTTGGGAGGAGTTGCAGAGCAAATGGCTCAACACTCGCACCTTCGACATCGCTGTCCTAGGCGAGAAGAAGACTCTTAGTTACTGCGAAGCCAACGGTTTATTATCTCACCCAGATAGAGGAACACGGGAGTCGGCGAACCGCTCGATTTACGGTTTGCTTGGCAGAGACGGCGAAATCTTCGCTTCAGCCCTGCGCAGTATCTGCAACGACTGGGTCACCGTTTCCCAACGCAGAAAATACGCCTCGCCCATGGAATCCAGCCTCATGAATAATGATACCGAACAGGCAATAATTGAGAATTTGCTTAGGGCAATAGAGGAAAACGCTAAAACGTACCGCCGCTACCTCAAACTCAAAGCTAAGCTCATGAATCTGCCCGTGCTCGGAAACCACGACATCGTCGCGCCCCTGCCCGATGCGCCTGAACTCAAGTTTACCTTTGAAGAAGCACAAAGCCTCATAACACGGGCATACAGCCGCTTCGATGAAGAATACGCCACCGCCGTCAAAGAAATGTTCACAAAACGCCGCATCGACGCAACACCCCGATTTGGCAAACGCAACGGCGCCTTCTGCGCAAGTTGGTATAGGGGCAAATCCGCTTTTGTTCTCGGTAGCTTCAACGGCACCCTCAACGACATCTACACGTTAGCACACGAATTTGGGCACGCCACCCACGACTACTACATGTCTCGGAGCCAAACTCTCATGAATACAGCCGTGCCTTCTGCTGTTGCGGAGACCGCATCTATCTTCGGCGAATTACTCCTAACAGACCTCCTTCTAAGCGAAACAAAATCAAACAAAGAACAAAAAGAAATACTATGCCAAGTCCTCGACGAGTCAGGCATGACAACGTTTCAAGTTACCGCACGCGTCTGGTTCGAGCAGGCTCTCTACGCCTCCATTCAAAAGGGCGAATATCTGGATTACCCGATTATTTGCAGGCACTGGACGGCGGCACGCGACCGCATCTACGGCGACGCAGTCACATGGTTCCCCGAAATGGAAGCCGAATGGACCATGAAACCGCACTATTACATGGCGAACTACCGCTTCTACAACTACCCATACGTCTACGCCCAAATGTTCGTCTACGCCCTCTACGAGCGATACCTGAAGGAGGGCAAAGCGTTTGTGCCTAAGCTGGAGAAGGCGTTGTCGGCTGGCAGTAGCGTGTCGCCACTGGAAATCGGCAAAATCGTTGGCTTAAACGTTGCAGCACCAGACTTCTGGAACGACGGCTTGAAAGTTTTTGAACGCTTTATCGTTGACTTAGAAAAAGTCATCTAACGCTTAGCTTAGGATGGAAATGATTAATAAGACAGAACCCAGACAATTTTAGCTGCACTGTGCTGCGGTAACCAAGCCAGGTCAAAGGTGAAAGAGCGCACAAATTGTGCGTTCCGCTATGGACTCAAGATCAAACATTTGGCCTGTAATGGGCCTCCAGATGGGAAATCCTTTCCCGCAGGGGTTCGCAGGTTCGAATCCTGCCCGCAGCACTTTTAGGCTTATTCTGAGCTTATTTTAGGTAAATAAGCTAAAAATACTGGTAAGGCGAATTGTAAGAGAAACATAATTTTGTGTGTATTAGAAATTAGCTTGCCGAATGTCGGTTCGAATCCCACCGGACATGCATTCAAGATAAATGCTGGCTTAGTTCTAAAAAAGCGTTGTCGGAGTTCTGGTGCTTTTTGAATAACGTCCAAACTTAGTTGCTAATTCTTGCCGAATTGCTCGTAGTTTTTATTTCCTTGGAGGCCGCTCGCTCGTTCATCCTTTTTCTTGTTTCATCGGCAAGCCATTGAAAATTTCCAAACGCATTGACCTTAAGACCGTACCTTTCCTTCATGTGATCCATAACCGACGAAAAAACTTCCCAATCGAAAACAACTAAGAACTGCAGAGCGTTTGAAACAGTTGAAAGATCCACCACGCCTTCTCTCACAAGCTGACCGATCAGCTCGTATGTGTAAGCAAAGTTGCGGGCTTCAAAGTCTTCCAGAGAATCGTCGAACCCTTCCCAATTTACTGTAGAATATTTCTTTACGATGTCGTGCATTGATTTGCGTCTCCTTGCAAAGCTTTCATTTGTAATCTTGTCAAGAAGCGCAATAAGAATAGTTGCTTTGTTCTCTTGAACCGATCACTTATCAACTTGGAATTCTGCCTGAGCTGAAACACGATAAACACTGCCCCCGCGATAACAGAAATCGAACTAATTGCACTCAACACAGTTATAACAGAAGAAAGGTCAACCATTCACGCTTTCCTCAACTGCAGAACTTGCGGGTTGTTTGGTCGGTTGACTTTTTTTTCGCATATAAGAGACCTACTACGATATTATGGTTCCAACTCAAAAATAAACGTTAACTCAAGTTAGGAACAAGGCAGCGAGCGTAAGTTTTGGCTTCCCACTTCAACCATGAAGGGAGAGCTCGCCCAGTGTGTGTGCTATAAGAAAGCTACAGTGAGCTGAGGCATAATTATGGGAAAAAAGGGCTGTAGTAGATAGTAGTTTACTAAAACTATATATTATAAAAAAATTTCAATCCAACTAAAGGACAATATTTTAGCAAAGTCTTTATGAAGATAAGTCTTAAATCTGCATAGCTTAAAAAAGCCTAAAACAGGACGAAAATGAAAAAAAGAAAATTGGGTTAATTACTGATTTCTCTTTCCGCCTTGTTCATCCAGTTATCTTGCTAAATGAACCAGTAGGTCCAAGTTTCGACAGCGATTGAATACATAGGTGCGTGGGTTGTCGGATTACTTACGGTTACTCCAGTAGATGATTCAGTTATCGCGTATAGTCCTTTCATTGTCCCGCTCGTGCCGAACTGCGTTGCGATAGCCGAATTTAGTAATCCGAAGTATGTTTGTCCTTTAGTTGCTGTGTATCCATAGGCGCTTACACTTGGTCCATTGCAGGTGAACAGTCCAAGCCCATTGAATTTAAGGAATGCGACACCACTAGTGACTCCTGCCCCCGGGTAGGTCCATACTCCCGGCGCAATATCGGTTCCGGTGAGTGTGTTCAAATTGAGAGTGAGATACTGTGTGTTTGTGGCTGTAGGCGCTCCCGTACCCCATGGTGCTGCGGAGTACGTCCATTCTCCAGTTGATCCAATTACATGCTGAACACCATTTGTCACAGAGATGGTTCCGGGACTGGTTCCAATGCCAATTCCTGTCCATGTGAAAGTCTCATGATGTGGTCCGCATGCTAAAGCAGGCGTAGACGCAGCAAACACCATAACCAAAGCCAATGAGAAAACTAAAATCATAATTCTTTTCATCTTCATTTTTTTCACCTCCACTGATTATCATTGTCATGCGTTAAGCCATGAAAAATACTTAGTCATTTTTCTAGTGGAAAAGCACGAATAATAATGGTTAAAAACCAAAAACATTAGAATATTATGAGAATCAACGCTGAATGAACACATTTGTGCCATTAAACAGTCTATTGCGTTAAATAATAACTATATTTGCTGAATAGAGCGCAAAATAGTCTTATTGATTTTTCTTGTTCATTATCCGATTATCAATTATGCGTTTTATTATTTCTTTTTCGTAGGCAACTCTAAGTTTTAAGATTTTGCCTCCGCGGCCCCTTTCGCCTGGAAAGAGTCGAGCTTCAACTAGACCACGACTCTCCAACTCGATCAACACCCTTCCCTTACGCCCTCCATAGCCATACAAACTAGACCTCGACAACTTTCCCTCATTAACAATCTTCATTAGAGATCTCCAACCAGCCTTTTCCTGCGCAATTCTATGTCGCATATAATCTTCTACAAAAACTCTTACAAGATAGTCAAAGGCTTTCTGGGTAAGTTCAGATTTAAACTCAAATCTATCTGATGTATTAGGCATGGCTTTTTCTTCGTTAATTGTGGGAGGCCCAGTTTCAACATGTATCTTTACCGGTTTGAGATTGCATGTTTTGGTCTCTCCTAATTCATCTAAATAGATTATTTTCGGGTTTATAGTGAAAGTGCCAGTTTTAACTGCCACTAAATTAAGAATGGCAGTCACAACTTGGAAAGCGTCGATTTCCATGTTTTTCATCTCGAGGCAAAAGTTTTGAACTTTAAAATAAGGCGGCAGAGCGGTGATTTTGAACCCGTCGGGAGGAATTAAGCCTTCAGCTTTGACGAGCAAACCCGGCTTCCTCGAGGCGTTCACCAAGTCAAGGCGCATCTTCAACTCTTCGCCAACCCTAACTTCTCTGCGAACCATCAAATTCGCATGTAGACTAACATGTGCAAACCTTTCTTCAATTTCTCGACTAGCTTTCTGTACTTCTTCAAGTTGAATTCTGGCCTCTTCAAGCAATTCCTGCTTCTCAAGAGCCCAAGCATAAAATACTCTTCCATAAATTTCAGCTCCGACAGGTGTCGGCGCCATCGGCATCGCAACCTTGTCAAATAAGCGTTCTTTGAAGAGCTGGTTTGACTCTTTCCACTGACCCTTTCCCGCAAAAAAGACCGCTTTAGATAATGACCCATCCACAAACACGTTCATCTGAACTGCTGATGGCAGTTTCATGAATTTGTCAAAGTATTCTTCTGCATGTTTCAAATCTCCAAGCCTGACATATATCCTAGAAAGGTTAGCATAAACAATTCCTGGGGCTATGAGGTTATCTGTCTTCTTCGACGCCTCCAGGGCTTTCAGACAGTAAGACAGCGCCTTTTCCCAATCATTGATAAGCTCATACGGCCGGGCTGAAAGAGCATTCGCATAAACCAATCTGTTATAATCACCCATTTTCAATTTCTCATCAATTTCTATAATCTTCGCAAACATCTCTAACGCTTCAGGATTAAGTCCCAAGTTACAGAAGTTTTCGCCTGCGGGCCAGCATGCCTCCATTTGAAAGCGAAAGTCGCCCAGTTCTTCAAACAAAGCAATTGATCGCAACGACTCCGATATTCCTTTATGTTGTTCGCCTAGCAGAGAATGGTACATTCCCACTCCAACCAAAGCCATCGCGGCGTCCCAAAAAGAATTTTCTTCCTCAAAAATGCGCAAAGCAATTTCCATATCTTCAAGGGCGAGCTCTACATTGCCCTTTCCGAAAAAGCTGACCCTTCCTCGGTTAATTAGAACTCTTGCGCTTTCCAACCGATCAAATGCAGCATAGGGCTCGGCTTCCTTCACAAGCTCAATCAAATGAGGAATATCCATGCATTGGAATGCACATTCCATAGCTTTTCTGAGCGCCCGCAACTTAACAACACCGGTTTCGCCGTTGCTCAGTTCCTCGAATGTTCTTGTTGCGTCTTTGAACATGCTATTGGCGTAGTAAGCGTCGCCTAAACCTTCCAAAGCGTTTGCCTTATCACCTCGGCTGTTAAGATCTTCCCCGATTGTTTGCACCACGTAAGTGAAGTATTTAATTGCTTCCACGTTGCTAAACCGACAAAGAGCAACTTTGCCTGCCTGTAAAGAATACTTCACGGCTTTTTCCTTATTCCCAGCTTGACCATAATGATACGCCAAGTCATCTATAGAGAACCCATCCGCTTCTTGGCTGCCAGCCTCAATTTTCTCTGCAATCCTCGAATGGTACTCTCTCCTTAAAAGCAAAGGAATTTCCTCATAGAGCATTTCTCGAGATTTAGCATGACCAAACCTGTAGCAGTTCCCATCACAACGTATCATCAGCGTTGTTTTCGCAATCTCGTTTAATGCCCTAAGAACGTCTACATTATCTTGAGAAACAACGGCAGCGATCAACTTAGGATCAAATTTTTCTCCCACCACAGAGGCAGCATCCAAAATTATTCTTTGATCGGACCTTAAGGCTTCTAGTCTTCTCAGTATCACATCCTTAACTTTTCTTGGAATTTCAAAATTATCAACGCACAAACTCCATTGACCGTTCGTTTTGGAAAGGCTTCCTCGTTGATGCATCATCCTTAGAGATTCGACTACAAAAAGAGGATTACCCATAGTCTCGGCGGCTAACTTTTCCACAAGTTCTGATTGCACCAATCCACCTAACATGTTCTCAGCGACTCTCCGAACATCATCCCGGCTGAGGCTGGACAGCTTAATTTCGCTGTAGAGATCCTCACGCCCCATTAGGAGCAGAACTTTGGATAGTGGATTAGGATGACCTTCGACATGTGCGTTAAGTTCCTCGCTTCTGAAAGTGGCTAGGATGAGAATTCTCTCAGAAACTGCTTGGCGTGCAAGATAATGAAGCAACGAGAGCGAGGCGGAGTCAGCCCACTGAATATCTTCCAAAATCAAAATCAAGGGTTTTTTCGTTGATAAGAATAAAAGTTCTTGAGCGACTGCCCGAAATGCTTGATCTTTCCACATCTCAGGAGAAGCGTTCCCAAGTATCTCGCTTGTTTCAGCTTGCTTTGTTCCAATAAGCCACGACTTCAAATTTAATTGCTGATTAGCAAGCGATACTCCATCAGCCTCATCACTTGATAAGTAAGAGCCAAAGGCTTCCATGAACGGAAAGTAGGGGACTGCGACCTCGCTTAGGCACCAACCAGTTAAGACGGTCACTGGCTTTTTCTTTGCGATATTTAGGAATTCTGTCGTAAGCCTAGTTTTTCCTGCTCCAGCCTCACCAGAAATAAAGACAGTTACTCCCTTCCCAGACAAAGTCTCATTCAAACATCGTTTTAACTCTTCAAGCTCTTTTTCTCTTCCCACTAGAATTGGTTCAGCCAAGATTCCAGAAGTCATTTTTGATTTTGCGCCCATTTCAAACTCTGTTTTTAAGATAGTTGCAATATGATATAAAAGTACTATTTCAAATTTAGGAATAAGTTAAAAAGTAATCACGCCAATTCGTAACTACATTTATTTAAAGCCCTTAATTTGTTAGCAAAATTCTGCTTGATGAAATCAATTATGACTTCTTGTTTAACCTTCTTTATTTTTTGAGAATTAACAAAGCTCGCGCTATAACTAAAATCTAAATATTAGTTATATAAATAACAGAAAAACATGAGCACATCACAGCCTGCTGTCAAAAAAAATCTTAAAAACCAATTGTTCGTGCCCGCCTTGCTTTTGGGTATGTTCTTAACATTCACATTTACAGTTTTCTTTAGCAATGCTATGGTAAACGTAGCCTCGTCGCTAAAAGTAACTGTGGGAACCGCTAGCCAGATTTTGACGATCAGCTCTTTTGTGGGTCTTATTGTAGGTTTTGTCATGGGCTTTTTGACCGTCAGATTCAAGCAGAAGTCATTGTTCCTGCTTGGAGTGGCGCTTTTCGGCGTCGGAGCTATAGGTTGGTTCTTCGCCACAGATTTTGCCTCCGCACTTTTCTTCAGTCTCTTTCTTGGAATTGGCACAGCAATGACTGGCATTGTGGTTTTCGCTTTAATCGGAGATTTTTTGCCTTTGGAAAAAAAGGGAATGGCAGTTGGGTTAGCTATGGCTGGTGTGTTTGCTGCGAACTTGGTTGTCCCTCAAGTCACGAGCGTAATAACGAACGCTGCGGGATGGCGCGCTGTACTTTTGTGGTTTATCTTTCCAATCTCCGTAGTTAGTTTACTCTTTGGCTTTTTCATTCTTCCGTCGAAACCATGGCAGGAACAGACTGCAAATAAGCCTCAATATTTGAACACTTTCAAACAAATCTTGCTAAACAAATCTGCACTTGCATGTGTAGTCGGAACGGCGCTTATGTGGGTCTCATTCCTAACACCTATGTATGCAGTATCGTTTTACAGATTGTTTTTTAAGGAGTCTTTGAGCATGGGGGCGATCTTTTATTCGATCGCTTCAGCAATGGGAATTTTGGGTGTCATAGTTGGGGGGCGATTTATTAATCGAATCGGAAGGAAGCCTCTTACTGTCGTGGCTGGTGCAATTCAGGGAGTATTCGCAACTTTGATCGCCTTTATGCCTAACGCATGGGCTTCTGCGGCAATGTGGATGATATCAGCTGGTTTTGCCAGTGCAACGATTACGGGTCTTACCAGTTTGGCGCTCGAGCAAGTTCCAAGTTTTCGAGGCACGATGATGTCTCTAAACGCATCATTTCAGAACATTGGCCTCATTGTAGGATTGATTTTAAGCGGTTTGGTGCTAAACCTTTACGCTAACAACTTTCAAAGCCTATACACCATGTTTGGGATATGTGGTGTAGCCTCAGCCGCCGTTGTGTTCTTGTTTGCAAAAGATCCCTGCAAAAATCAATTACTTCCAACTGCCTGATTTACAACTACCTAATCTTGAACAGTGCCATAGAAGAAGAAAAAAGTCTAATGGAAAACTGATGCCTCCTCTCTTTGTTGCAAGCACTCGCCGTGTTTTCTTGTGTGTCTCCTCTCTCCCTCTTTGTCTTTTCTTCTCTGTCTCTCATTGTCTGTGTATGTTAGTGTTAGATAGTAAGAGAATGTAAAGGAGAACAAGAGAAAGGTTGGTTGGATTAAAATTTAATCCCCAAACCCAAACACTTAACCACTACTACTGACTAACACTCAACCACTACGACTACAACACACACAAACACACTTTCAACCTAACACACAACGACTACGACTCAAACACGCTACTACTCTTTCCTTTCTTAATTCATTATAATCATATATCATTATCATATCAATCATCATCACACACCCCCCTACACGCCTATGACAGACAAACAGACATAAACAGACAGACAGACAGACGAACAGACACAGACAAACAGACAGACAAAATAAAGGGTGTGTGATATTTTTTAATGAAGCCTTTTCAATGTACACCTTTGACATTTACATAAAAGTGCAAAAAGTGTTTTTTTAAAAAATAGTTAACCGCAATTACCATAGAGCAGGTATGTTAAACGCCATAGCGGTTAGAACGTGAAAATCAAATAAGACCCCAATAACACGCATAGTACTTTGAGGTGAAAACGTTTGGTTAAATGTCCAAAATGCGGAAAAGAAGTTGTTTTTAAAGGGAATGAAAGAAGCCAAAACGACCACGCATACTCAGGATACCAGTCTAAAATGGAACCTGAAGATTCAGATGTTTACGGTTGTGAAGATTTTCTGAATTGTGATTATAAAATAAGCGGAAAAGAATTCAAAAGAAGACAAGCTGAAGAAAATGACTTACTAATAAAGAGGTTTTTCTCTTAGTTTTGGTCTATCTCTCTCTATTTTAACCATAATAGCCAAACTAACGAAAAAGTAAATGCTTGAAAATACGATTCACTATACTATTAAATTGAAGCTGATAAAATGAGCAATGCTTTGAAAGAAGGTAAAGGTCGTAGATGTTCCAATTGCGGAGAAGTTTTCTACGACATGGAACGATACGGCAACCACGTTAGAGACTGTAAAAAGTAAAAGCTGAAAAGCAACCGATAGAAGAGGTGATAATAAGTGAATAATCGTGACCCTATGCTTGTAGATATATATGATACAATAAAACGCATTAAGAAAGATATGCAAGCAATAAAGACAAGAGTCGATTCTATGCGTTAATAAACAATGCAAAATCATAATAGCTGAACGGAAAGAATTAATCAGAATATTCAAGTGAATAGAAATGACAATAGATGATGAGTTAATCCTTGAGTTAATCAAACCTGACAAGAAAGGGGAAGTTGGCAAAGATGCTCTCATCTTCAAAATTGTTGGAAATAAAAAGATTAAATACAAACTGGAAAAGTCCGAAATCCACTATGAGTTTTATGTTGACGTATTGAGTTTAGAGAGAAGAAACTTCAAAATGACACCAGACATAACTGTTAGTATTCCTGAGGAAAGTAAAGATATCGCTATAGAGCTTGAAAATGATGTTGGCACGTGGGATTTCCAACGTTCTTTAAGACAAGCGAAGAAATATCAAACCAAGTTTGAGGACACACGAGTAATCATTCCAAAGGAGTATGAAAAATTTGCTCCTTTATACGCACATGAGGGATTGCGGGTTTATTTATGGAAGACACAAAGATTGTGGAAATGTTTGAGATGTGAAACTGTAACTGTAGACGAAAAACCTTTTCCACCGCAATGTTCAAAAAGCGGATGTGGAAACAAAAGTCCAGTAGAGTTTAGACTAATAGGTTTGCAAGGAACTGTAATTGAAGAATTCAACCCACAATAAGGCATATCTTAAAAAATAGTTCTTTTGAACAATTTCTTAAATCTGCAATGCGTAAAAATAACTTAACATGGAAGAAAGAAGACCTAAAAGGTTAGTTGCGCCTTATTTATACTGAGCATAAAATGAATAAAAAATAATTGCAATAGGTCTGATTTGTTTAGCCATTTTACTTGTTGCATCAATTATTTTCTTTGCTTTTATTTTGCCAAAACCAATATTGGTATCACCCAAAGTTTTACCGCCTTCACCAACGCCAACACTTGTAAATAATAAAATCCAAGTATCAGGCACAGTCGATTATAGAGGCTTGGAAATTCAGCCTACACAAATACAATTTACGAATACAGCTACAAATTTAACATATACTGCTATAGTTCAAAACGGGAGTTACAACGTATCTCTTCCAAATCAACAGATTTACAGTGTAGTTGGCACTTGGGGCAAATTAACATTCAATGCAACAGGAATACTAATAAGCGGAATTAATATGGGAACTTTAAATCTTAATGCAGGCGTTGGAGTAACTTCAATGACTCAAAATTTACCTACTCCAAGCCCTTCGCCTCCTATATTTACAAGTCCAAGTTCAACACCCATTATTACTTCAACTCCGAGTCCCAGCAACGCTTTACCTACGTCGCTTAACACTCTTCACATTATAATCGGTGTAGTAATTGCCATAGTCATTATTGCCACAGTGGTTTTCTTAATGTTTCAAAAGAAATTAAAAACTAAACCTGAAAAAGAAGCCAAAAAGTAGCCCTACCACCTTAGTTTTTTGACTTTTTGAAAAGGTGCCCAGATTCCTTTCATGTGCAATCTTCTATGCAGAAAACCAATGATTTATCAGGGGATTCTCAAAAAGCATAGATGCAGATGCCGAAGTACGATAGGATGCTGTAACTGTCTGCAGTGGCATAGTTGCAGTGGACATTTCGAAAGGAGCCATGAGGGGGTAGTAGTCTGTGTTGTTTGTGTATACGACGTAGGGGGTGTCTCCGATGCCGTCGTGATTTGTATCTGTTCCGTTATAGTTACTCCAATAATTGCCTTGGCTGCCATTGTCCCACAAGTTCTGCGCTATTGACGATTGAGAGAAATTGGAACCTTGGGTTTGAATAGTAACTTGAAATGGAGGGGTAACTTGGCTTGTGTTATTGACGAAGTTGTTATGGTAGAAAGTATTCCCGCCGACAGCGTTTGAACCAACTTGACTGGAACCGTAGTTGTAGTTCAGGTCTACGCCCACGGTATTTGATTTTATTGTGTTTCCAGTTATCACGTTACCCATGGATGGAAGAGTAACCGTAGTTGTTATGGGGGCGATGGAGGAAGGTGGCGCAACGTATGTTACTAAATCTGTTTGTTCCAAACCGATGCCCCCGCTGTTGCTTGTCACAGTGTTTCCGTTTATGATGTTGTAGGATGAGCACAAAAGATTGATTCCCAGGCTATTGTGCTGAATGGTGTTTTCCGTTATTGTGGAGTTTTTTGTGTAGGCAAGTTGCACGCCATAATAGTTGCCGGTGAGGTCGAGGTTTTGAATGGTTATGTCAGTGCAGTTGACAAGTGTGACGCATGCAGCGTCTGAAGGTACGGTTTTGCCGCTTTGTCCAACCCAGTATATTATGGGTTTGCCATTTACCGTGTTTGAAGTGTCAACATTGCTGGTAAAGTATTGAGGCTCACCCTGACCGGGAATAACAGCACCCCCGTAGCTTGCACCGTAGTAGATGCTTTCATCGTCGAAGCCGTAGGTATTACCAGTCAGGGTATTGTTTCTGAGTGTGTTTCCAGTTGAAGACTCGGAAAGCTGAATGCCAAACTGAGTGTTGTTTGAGACACGATTATCAGTTAACAGGTTGTTTTGACTCCCAAAGAGCTCTATGCCTTGTTGATCATTGGTAACGTTATTTTCAATTACACTGCAGTTGTTTGCATTATTCACATAAATGCCCGTAATGCGACTGTTGGTTATGGTGTTTCCGCTCAAAATATCGTTTGACGTAGAAGTATAACTGAAACCCATGTTCACACCAATGCCGTAGTTACTGCCAGTTATGGTGTTGTTGGCTATTGTAGTGTCGTTTGCCGAATTGACCAAGATGCCCCACGTATCATTTGTCAAAATGTTTTGGGTTACAATGTGTAAGCTGGAAACAGGATAAGTGAAGTAACCGTTTTGACCAGTTAGAAAGTACTGCTCTGGAGCCCCAAAAGAGTTTGAAAAGGCCTCGCTAACGGCGATTTCGACGCCGCAGTAGCTGTTTGCGATGGAGTTTTCAGATATGCGTGTACCGGTGCTTTCGCCGTGGATTTGTATGCTTTGATTATTTCCCGTCAGCCTGTTTTGAACTATATTGTTACTTGAAGAATTAAGGAACTCAACGGCAACATCGTTTCTGTTTATGATGTTTCCAGTAACGGTGTTATTGTTGCAGTTTGACGTGAACTGCATGCCGTGATTGACGTTTGAGGTAACTGTGTTTTCTGAGAGAGTGTTGAAGCTGGATGAGGTAAAGTAGGCGCCGTACTGGTTGCTTGACAGGACATTATTTGCAATGTTGTTGTTGCTGCTGTCGGATAAAGCGATGGCCTGCGTACAGTTGACAACGGTGTTTTCGCTGATGCTGTTACCGCTTGAGGAGCTCAGCTCTACGCCGTAGTAACTTTTGCTGATTTGGTTATTACTTATTGTTGAGTCGGTGCTTGATGATAGGACTATGCCTTGCCAGTTGCTCGCTAAGTCTAGGTTTTGGACGGTTATGTCTGAGCAGTTGATTAATGCAACGTATCCTGCGTTTGAAGGCACAGCTTTGCCGCTTTGATTTATCCAGTAATAGATGGGTTTGCCATTTAGGGTGTTTGAAGCGTCAACGTAATTCAAGAGCCCCCCTTGAACCAAGAAGTTGTATGTGTTGCCAGTTAAGCTGTTGTTTTTTAGGATGTTGCCCTCTGAGTCCATGAGCCGAATGCCTTCGGTGCTGTTTGTCACTGTGTTGCCTGTTAGTGTTGAGTTTTGAGTGTTTACGAGCAAGATGCCGTTGCCGTTCCTAGCGAGGCTTAAGTTTTGTACAGTTATATCCGCGCAGTTCACAAGGGCAAGATAGCCCACGTCGGGATAAGTAAACGGGTTTATCGCCAGATCGCTATCGTCTATCAAGCAGTAGACTTTTTTGCCGTTAACGGTGTTTGAACTGTCAATGTTGTTGATGAAGTATGAGGACTGGTTGCCGTCAATGCATAAGTTGTAAATGTTGCCGTTCATAGCGTTGTTTCTCAAAGTGTCGTTCTCTGAGCAGTTTAGGTATATACCGTAATAGTTGGCTGTGACCGTGTTGTTATTTATGCTACAGTTGCTTACGTTGTCTAAGTAAATGCCAGAGGACGAGTTTGGTCCGCTGTTCTTTATGGTGAAGCCTGAAAGAGTTACATTGCTGCCGGTTATGTTAACGACTGTCCCGTTGCTGGATCCGTCGATTATCGTTGTTGCCTCGTTCTGGCCAACGATTGATACAGTCTTGTTAATAACTAGATTTTCTTGGTAAACGCCTGGTTTGACGGAAATAATGTCACCGTTAGAAGTTGCCCCCGTATCTATGGCTTCTTGGATAGTAGTGTAGCCAAATGTAGAGTTCAGGTTTCTAACAGGATAATTGGCTGATGAACTCCCGCTCGTCCATTGAATTACTTTAGAATAACTGTTTTTAACTGCATTATTGAATGCGGGGTCATTGTAAACAATGTCCAGTTTCGAGCCGTACTTGTTTAGGTATCCGTTGACGTCGGACCACAAAGTCTGAGACCACACATCGCCGTTGAATATTCCCCATATGTTATCATCTGCGTTTCGAAAACCAAAGCCGTAGGCTTGAGGAAGAACCAATGCTACATCTGCTTTGGAGCTCCCGTGTTTTCCAGGATTATTCTGCACGTAGTTCCAGAAGTTTTTAATTGCTTCAAAATGCTGGTCTTGCAGAATGCCATATTCGTATGGTTGGTATGGTTGGTACTCCCCTGTAAAAGACGAATTCTGGGCATAGTCAAAAACTACTTCATAGTTAGCGCCAGAATTATAAGCAAAAACCAAATCGTTATAGAGGTCTGATCCGGGCTCCATAGGTTGGGAAGGGGAATGCGTGACAATGACACCCCAATCTTTGCCTTGAGCGGTGGCTGCTCCTCGGCAAAGCGACACCTGCAACTGCCTGTCATTGTTCACCCCAAGTTCAGCAAGAACCGTGTCGTACCCCGCTTTATAGTCGAACCAATAGAGACCATAATCTGCCGTGTACGTCATTATACTGGAGTTCAAGTAGGGTTGAATAGCGGCGTTGACGCCTTTAACGAAGGCATTTGCAGTGCTCAGGTAAGTTTGTTCTATGCTCGGTTCCCCGTAGAGTGGTTGTGCGTTAACTGTTCTTTGTCCGCCCCCGTCAAGCTGAATACCGCCTGGCTCGTCGAAAACGTAGGCACCCAAGAAGCGATCACCATATTTTGCCATTGTGCTGTTAAGCCAAGCCATAGGCAGCTGTGACGGATAAGATGGGCCTTGCACGACTGTGCCGTTGGATAATGTAATTGATTGTGACACGTTTTCTCCTAGTTCTGTGTAGGAACCGTCAGGCGAGAAATACACTGAGAAATACAGTCCTGCTTTGTAGGCGTAGTCGCATACTTCGTTGAGTGCAGTTACATTCTCCACCAAGGAAGTTGAGCTGATAATAAACAGGTTCGTGTAATTCTTGACTTTATCGATTAAAGCTTCGTCGAGGGTAACGTTATTGTAACCGCATTCGACACCGACGTAGAACGGTGAAGATGACACTTGCGTCTTTGGTTGGGAAAAGGTTTTTGTTGCGAAGAAAAGAGATGGAACGAGAACTGCGATAAGTGCTATGGTTATTAGGATGCTTCGCCGCCTCAAATTCTCCCAACCTTTTGAAGTCCCAAATTCAACTTTTAAACGATTTACTAATAGAGTAACCACATGATTGACTAATAAAACTAACCAATATAGTTCCAAGTTAATTTGGGGTTGAGATTCATTCACTTAAAGGTCTCACGTAACGTCTCTATCGCGCGGCATGAGAACCAGACGTAGATGTGGCTCACTTTCGACTTCGGAAAACTAGATATAGACTCTTTCAAGGCGTTTAGAAGCATAGCAATCATACAAACCAACGCGTATAAAGACAAGACAACACGCTTGCTTTTAGGACGCTCGGCGACGCATGGAAACGATATGAAAAGACACCCTTCGCCCAAATCTTGGCCACAGTTTTAGAGACCGCATAGGTCACCATTTATGCCCTGCGAGACTTCACGAAAGCCTTCTTGACGAGTCCGGAAGTCACAAGACGCCCAATCTTTTTCTTACCGCATCTCTGCCTTGTCCCTTTATTAGCGTTGGGGCTTATAGCAAGTTCCGAATCGTTATTTTGTGTTTTCCCATTTTCGGTTCCAGTTGGCCATTATGTCTAAGACGGGTGTCAATTCCTTGCCTTTCTCAGTAAGCGAATAGCGTATTATTACGGGCGTTTCTGAAGCAATTTGTTTTTTTATTACTCCGCACCTGTTCAGCTCTTTGAGTTTTGCGGCAAGCGTTTTTGAGCTGACCGGCTTGAGAGCTTTCATGAACTCATTGAACCTCATCGGCCTATTATTCAGATGAAGCTCTTTTATTATTTGAAGGCTCCACTTGTTTCCGACTAGCCTTATTGATTCTGCGTACGGGCATTTTCTTTCTACAGGCGGTTTATCTTGCATAGCTTTCACCAAGGTAACTTACTTTATCTGACGTCAGCTTACATTTATAAGCTTTCCTAAGTAAAGTTACTTTCGTCTACAAATCAGACAAGAGTGATAGTGTGCAAGAAAAAGAAAACATTGAATTAGTCGTCAAAGCCTTAGGTGCAGTCCTTAATGGGCACGATCTAAAAGCTGTGGACCAATATTGGACCGAAGACTATATTCAACACAATCCAATGGTGAAAACTGGAAGAGAATCTTTCAAAGAATTCGCTAAAGGATGGATCAACGCCATGCCAGACCTAAAATGGGAACCAATCCTTCAGCCAGTCGGTTCCGGAAACCAGGTATGGGCGTACGGAAAATACACAGGAACATTCAAGAACGATTGGATGGGAGTCAAAGCAAACGGAAAGAAAATCTCCTTCACAGCAGTGGATATCGTTCGAGTTGAGAAAGGAAAAATCGCGGAACACTGGGACGTCATGGACCTAAAGGCAATGTTTGAACAAATGGGCGCAAAATAGAAAAGGTCCGCCATCAAAACTTCTTTCTCATATTTTTTTACGCCTTTTTTTATGTTTCGAAATATCTAGGTACAAGGCGCGCGCTTGCAAGAACCGCGTTTCCCAGCCAGTCAGTGCATATTTGCATGAGGTCTTCGTAATGGAAGCCGTTAGGATTATAAACAGAGGTTTGTAATTTGTTGACGGTGTTTAGTTTGAGACTTTGGCCTCGGAAAAAATGGAAGAAGATCATGCTATCGGTCTTGCTTGCGATAGTTGTAGTTGCTGCGGCGTCACTAGCTTATGTTGGTGTGACGATAAACAGGGATGTGGTTAGCAGGATTGAAATAATTAATGCCGTAGGTAGCAAAACTGCGCTTGTTGTATATCAACCTGGTCTTTCCAGTTTTCCTAAGGATATCTCGTACGCTTTCGCGAACGGTCTAGCATTAGCTGGGTGGAGGGTCAAGGTTACCACGGCTAGTCCGCAGGCTTCGTCTGATCTTTCGAATTACAGCCTTTTGGTCCTTGGATTTCCGATTTACGGGGGCAATCCTGGAGCGGCCGAAGTTCGCTACGTCGGGAGACTAAGCAATCTGCAAGGAATTGAAATCGTGATAATCGCCACCGGCGCTGGTAGTCCTGGGAAAAGCGCGGAAACCATGAAACAGAAGGTTCTCGCCGCTGGGGGCACAGTTGAAGAGTCACTGACTCTATTTAGTATGGCTCCTAACGAAGGGAACGGGTCTGCGACGGATATTGCTCGAAACGCTGGAACCAAAATCGCTCCTTAATGAAAGGAAAATGCCAAAGAATACGAAAAACAAAATTCCTTCTGCGATCACAGCTTTTCGGCTCTCTTGCGTCCCGCTTCTTTTTCTTTTAGTCAGCAGTGGCTTGTTATTTTTTGGTGCTTGCCTGTTCCTTGTTCTTCTTGGCACAGACTTTGCAGATGGTTTTTTGGCCAGAAAATGGGGCGTTTCTTCCAAGATAGGAACTTACTTTGATGTAACAACGGATTTCATTTTTGTGTTCAGTTTGTTCGTGGCTTGGATGCTAAAGGGGTTTTGTCCCAGCTGGGTCTTAATCGTCATAGCGGTAACTTTCGGTCAGTTTATCGTAACTAGTCTCTATTCAGAAGAAATCTACGACCCAGTAGGAAAATATTTCGGAAGCCTCCTATATGGGGCTGCAGGCCTGAGGTTTATTCTATCAGGACAGCTCTTTTATGACATAGTAACTCTTGGCATAGTGATATCTGCTGCAACTTCAGTTACGAGCCGAGCTATTTTCTTCACCAAGACTGTGAGAACCAAACCCAAATAGAACAAGATTGCGCACTACTTTATCCCTTTATTAGATGATGTGGCACAAAAATTGTGCTTTATTTACCATACTTGATATCAAGAAATGAATCAAATGAAACATTAGCCTTTTTACCATGCGAAAAAACACCCAAAAAGTGTGGGGGGAGAAACTTGGGATTTATTGAGTTTACTGAGTACATCTTAACCCTTGAATGTACTCGGTAATAGCCCTAACCGTTTAATTACTTCATAGACGTGTGCACAATTCGTTTTTTATAGTTTGTTAGCTAAGTTATCTTTGAGCAGGTTTGGGCTGGTACGCGTGTATACCATTGGTTTGGTGTCTTTGCGGGTTCCATGACCATTGTTAT